>JBBSHB010000005.1:0-49547 GCA_038253515.1 Gemmatimonadales bacterium
CCCACGCGGCCTCCACCTCGTCGCTGCGGGTGAAGAGCGTGGCCTCGCCCAGCATGCAATCGAGCAGCAGGGTCTCGTAGGCATCGTGGTCCAGCTCGCCGCCGAACGCCTCGTCGTAGCGGAAGTCCATGTCCACCGACGCCATCTTGACCTCGATCCCGGGTACCTTCACCTCGAAACGCAACGCGATCCCCTCTTCCGGCTGCACCCGGATGGCGAGGATGTTGGGCTCGATGGTCTGGCCCTCCGGCAAAGGGAACATGACGTGCGGCGGCTGGCGAAACTGGATTGCGATCTCGGACGCCCGCCTAGGCATTCGTTTCCCCGACCTGAGATAGAACGGGATGCCCTGCCAGCGCCAATTGTCGATCATGAAGCGGATCGCACAATAGGTGGGCATGGCACTGTCGGGAGCCACATCGGGCTCCTGCCGGTAGCCGGGGACCGGCTTGCCGTCGATCACCCCGGGCCCGTACTGACCTCGCACCGCGTAGTCGTGCATCTCTGCGGGAGTGATGGGCCGGATGGCGCGGAGCACCTTTACCTTCTCGTCGCGCACGGCATCGGCGCGGAAGGTGACCGGCGGCTCCATGGCCATGAGGGTGAGAAGCTGCAGGAGGTGGTTCTGAAACATATCGCGCACCACCCCCGCTTCCTCATAGTACCTGCCCCGATGCTCGACCCCCACGCTCTCCGCGGCGGTGATCTGCACGTGGTGCACCTGCTGGCGATTCCACACCGGCTCGAAGATCGAATTGGCGAACCGGAAGACCAGGAGGTTCTGGACCGTCTGCTTGCCCAGGTAGTGGTCGATGCGGTACACCTGGTGTTCCGCAAAGGCGCGACGGACAGTGGCGTTCAGCGCGACGGCGCTCTCCAGGCTCCGGCCGAACGGTTTCTCGATGATGATCCGGACCCAGGGACGTTGCTTGGGATCAGGCAGGCGCGGGGCGATACCCGACTCCGCCAGCCGGTTGATGGTCTCCTGGTAGAGACTGGGAGGGATGGCGAGATAGAAGAGGTGCCCGCGTCCGCCGGGAAGCGTGGCGTCCGTTGCCGCCAGCCGCTGCCGCAGCGCGGCGTACGTAGCCGGGTCGTCCAGCTCACCCGAGACATAGTAGAGATCGGTGGCGAACCGATCCCAAGCCGCTTGGTCGAGACCGGCCCCGCTGCTCGGTCCGAAAGTCTTGAGCGCATCCCGCACCCGCGCCCGGAAGGCGTCCTCATCCAGGTGCTCGCGCGCAACCGTGATGACGGCAAATTCATCGGGCAGGAGACCGTCCCCCATCAGATGGAAGAGCGATGGCATCAACTTGCGGTGCAGGAGGTCGCCAGCTCCGAAGATGATGAGGGTGCAGGGCTCCGCCTTCCGGAGCCCGCGGGCGGGTGCCGGAGCCCCTTCCGGCCGCGCGACGGCAAGGGACGCCCGGGCCGTCATGTGGACTTCACCGCGTGGCCGCCGAACTCGTTGCGGAGCGCGGCGATGACCTTGGCGCCGAAGGAGTCGCCCTGGCGGGAGCGGAAGCGGGTGAGCAGGGAGAGGGTGATGACCGGTGCCGGCACGTCGAGGTCGATCGCCTCCTGCACCGTCCAGCGGCCCTCACCCGAGTCTTCCACGTAGCCCTTGAGCGCTGCCAGCTCGGTATCCTTTGCAAAGGCGCGCTCGGCCAGCTCGTTGAGCCAGGAGCGCACCACGCTACCTCGATTCCAGACTGCGGAGATCTGGTGGAGGTCGAGCTTGAAATCCTTCGACGCATGCAGGATCTCGTAGCCTTCGGAGTACGCCTGAAGCATTCCGTATTCGATGCCGTTGTGAATCATCTTCACATAGTGCCCGGCTCCCGGCGGGCCGACGCGGGCGTAGCCATTGGGCGGCGCCAGAGTCTGGAAGATGGGCTCACATTGCTTGAAGGCCTCGGGAGTAGCCCCGATCATGAGGCAGTAGCCGATCTTGAGCCCCCAGATACCGCCGCTGGTGCCGGCGTCGATGAACTCGACTCCCTTCTCCTTGAGCCGGGCCGCGCGGCGGATCGAGTCCTTGAAATTGGAGTTGCCGCCGTCGATGATGATGTCGCCTTTGGCGAGACCCGGCAGCAGCTCCTCAATGGTGCTCTCGACTGCGGCGCCGGCCGGGACCATTACCCAGACCACACGGGGCGTGCTCAGCTGACCACAAAGGTCGGCCAAGTCCTTGGCGCCGGTGGCGCCCATCGCGACGTGCGGCTTCACGGCGCTGGCACTGCGATCGAACACCACCACCTGCTGGCCGCCCTGCAACAGGCGCTGCACCATGTTGCCGCCCATCCGGCCCAGGCCGATCATGGCGAGCTGCATGTACGATCTCCTCTCACGTATGCACGCCCAGTCCGGCCAGGTCCTGGCGCAGCCGGAGGGCATCGGTAAATCGGATGGCCCGCATCCCGAGGGCTCGGGCCGGCTCCAGGTTCCGCTCCCGGTCGTCGATGAACACGGAGGCGTCTGGCTCCGCCTGCGACATCGCCAGCGCCACCTCGTAGATCCGGCGGGCCGGCTTCAGGACGCCCACCCAGCAGGAGGAGAAGAAGGTGATGAAAATGTCGCGCAGGCCGAACAGCTCCAGGCGGTATCGGTTCAGGTCGGCCGACTCGTTGTTGATCGTCATCAGGCGGTAGCGTCCGGTCCGGGCCAGCGCCCGAGCCAGATCGATCGTTTCCGGGAACGGTCGGCTTTGCGCCAGCATGTACGCCTTGAATTCCTCCAGCTCGAAGGGGCGGGGCCGGTAAAACACCGTGTTTCGCAGATACTCATCCAACCCCGTCCTGCCCTGCTCCAACATCGCGACGCTCTCGCTGTGCAGCTCCTCCAGCTCGGCCGCCTCGAAGCCGAAATGCTGCGCGGCGGCGACGCGTTGTTCCCGGTCCCAGCCATTGTTGCCGAGCACGCCACCGATGTCGAAGAAGACGTGGCTGACAGTCACCGCTCGAGCAGCCCGAGATCGTCGACGCTGATGGCGGGCCGCCCACGGGTCCGCAGAGCCACGAGATCTCCCTCCGCCTGGGCCGCCTCCAGCCGACGGAAGCCGAAGGGCTCACCAGGAATGGGCAGATCCTCCTCCGAGCGGTCCATGATCTGAAGGAAATGCCCGACCGGCGGGCCGCCTTTATGGAACTGACCGGTGGAATGGAGGAACCGCGGTCCGTACCCCAGGGTGGTAGCCACCTGGAGTCGGTCGCGGAGCCGGAGCCGAATGGCCGCGAGCCGGCGATCGTTCTCCGGCGTCGGCGGCAGGTAGGCCATGATGGCGAGGTAGTCACCCGGCTTGATCCCGCCAAGAAACCTCTCCAGCTCCGCTGCCGAGGCAGCCGGTGAGGACGCGCTCCCCTTCGCCAGCACGGCCTTGGTGTTCGCCTTGCTCTCGGCGACGTTGGGCTGGTCGAACGGGTTGATCCGGAGTACCGCACCCGCCACCGCCACGGCGAACTCCCAGCGGAAGAACTCCTGCCCGAGGTCGTAGCGGTCGTCCAGCCTCAGATGGACCACCGGATGTCCCGTCTTCTCCAGTTCGGCCAGACGAGATTCGACTCCGCTGTCGGCTTCGCCGGCCAGAACCATCGACACGAACACCCGATCTTCCCCATACACGCCGGGCGGGCCCAGCGGCTCGTCGGCCACGGGCAGGATTCCCTTGCCCTCTTTGCCGGTGCTCTCGGCGATCAACTGTTCCGCCCAGAGACCGAAGCTCGCGATGCCGGGCGAGAGCACAAAGGTGACCTTGTCTTCCCGGGCCAGGGCAGCCTCGCCCAGGAGGGCGCCCAGCCTCGCGGCCGGGTTTTCCAGCGGCGGCACGCAGGCCGCACAGGCCTCCGCCATCCGGTGCGCCCGATGCAGCAGGGTCTCGACGTCGACGCCGATCAACGCCGCCGGGACCAGACCGAAGAACGACAGCGCCGAGTAGCGGCCGCCGATGTCGGGCGGATTGAGAAAGGTCCGGCGGAAACCGCGCTGGCCGGCGAGCTGCTCCAGGGGCGTGCCGGGATCGGTGATCGCGACGAACTGCGCGCCCCGTCCGCCGCTGCGCTCCCAGAAATAGCGGAAGAAGCTGTCGCTCTCCTGCGTGGTTCCCGACTTGCTCGAGATGATGAACAGGGTCTTGGCCAGATCGCCGCCCTGCTCCGCCCGCCGCACCGCACGGGGATCGGTGCTGTCGAGGACGTGGAGCGAGGGGTAGCCCGGGGCCGCTCCGAAGGTCCGCCACAGGACCTCGGGCGCCAGGCTCGAGCCGCCCATGCCACAGAGCACCACGCGGGTGAATTCCGCGCGCACCTCGCCGGCAAAGGCGGTGAGGGCCTTCACCTGCTGAGCCATCGCCTCGCCCACCGTGAGCCAGCCCAGCCGATCCCGGATCTCTGGCGTGTCGGCATCGTCCTTCCATACCGTCGGATCGCGGGCCCAGATCCGTCTGGGAAGTTGGGCGACCTCACTGGCGTCGACCCGGACGGCCACCGCGGCTTCCAGGGCCCGGATCGCCGAATGCCGGCGGGGCACCTGAGTGGCGAGCGCCTTGCGCTTGGTCCCGATCACGCCGAGCAGCGCCTCGAAGGATTTGGCGAACTTCTCGATCCCGTCCTCCTCCAGCGTGCGGGTCACGTCGGCGAAATCGACCCCGCCCGCCGCCAACCGATCCATGACCCTGCGCGCCTCGCTCACGTCCTCCGGCAGGGTGCGCCGCACGGTGCCGTGGTCCTCGAAGAGTTGGAGAGTCGCCGGCGGCATGGTGTTGATGGTATCGGGGCCGATGAGCGAATCCACATAGAGCACGTCGGAGTAGGTCGGGTCCTTGGTGCCGGTGCTGGCCCAGAGGAGTCGCTGCGGCTTGGCACCCGCCGAGGCCAGCCGCTGCCAGGTGGGACTCTTCAACCGGTCGCGAAACCAGGCGTACGCCAGTTGGGCGTTGGCGATGGCGACCTTGCCTCGGAGATCGAGCAGCGCCCCGCCCTTGGCGTCGATGCGGCGATCGGTCTCGGTGTCCACCCGACTGACGAAGAACGAGGCCACCGAGGCCAGCCGGTCGATGGCCTTGCTGGCGCTCGCGCGGGCCTCCAGCGCCCGTATATAGGCCTCCGCCACCTGACGGTAGTGCTCCAGTGAGAAGAGCAGGGTGATGTTGATGTTGATGCCCTCGGTGAGCAGTCGTTCGATCGCGGGCCAGCCTTCCTTGGTCCCGGGAACCTTGATCATCAGGTTCGGCCGATCGACCGCGGCCCAGAGGCGCCGGGCTTCGGCGATCGTCTGCTCGGTCTCTCGGGCAAGCGTGGGCGAGACCTCCAGCGAGACGAAACCGTCTCCACCCCCACTCGCGTCGTACACCGGGCGAAAGAGATCGGCCGCGTGGCGGACGTCCGCCACGGCGAGCTGTTCGAAGACCTCCAGGTCGCTGCGCTGGGATGCGGCGAGGGTTCTCAGCTCGTCGTCGTAGTCGCTGCTCCCGCCGATGGCGTGCTCGAAGATGGTCGGGTTCGAGGTCATGCCGCGCAGGCCGTCGTCGATCAGGGATTGCAACTCCCCCGAGCCCAGCATGCCGCGGCGCAGATAATCCAGCCACACGCTCTGCCCCAGCTCGAGCAACGCCTGCATGGCGGTTTGAGTGGTTCGTTTGTTCATACCAGATCCTTTCACCAATCGATCCTGGCCGCCACCGCGGCCGCGCCTAGCAGAGCCACATCCGGGTTGGTGATCACGTGCACCGGAATCCGGGAGAGCAGATCGGACAACCTGCCCTTGTCCCGGAAGGCGGTCAGAAACGGCCCGCTCTTGAGCCGCTCCGCGATCCGCGGGGCGATGCCGCCGGCGAGGTACACCCCGCCGGTCGCGACCACCGTGAGCGCCAGGTTCCCCGCCTGCGCTCCGAATATCTCACAGAAGAGATCCAGCGCCCGTTCGGACAGGCAGTCGGTCCGGGCGAGGCCGTGTCGGGTGATCACCGCGGCGGGATCTTCCTGCTCCATCTCGGTCCGCACCGCGGCCTGCTCCGGCGCGACGGCGGAGGCGAGAAGATAGCGGTAGGTGTTGACCATTCCGGACCCCGAGAGCAGCCGCTCCCAGGAGACCCGCTCGAATTGCCGTCCCAGGAACTGGAGCAGGCCGGCCTGCAGCGTCCCCCGCGGGGCATAGTCGCCGTGCCCGCCCTCGGATGGCAGCACCCGGTAGTGATCTCCGTCCCAGAACAGGAAGCCCTGACCCAGCCCGGTGCCGGCGCCGATCAGCGCGATCGGCCCCCGCGCCTCCGGACGACCCTCCTGAAGGGTCGCCAGATCGGCCGGGCCCAGCACCTCGATGCCGTATCCCACCGCGACGAAGTCGTTGATGATCGTGGTGTGGGCGATCCCGATCTCGGCGGCCAGCGTCCGGGCATTGATGGTCCACGGAAGGTTGGGTGCGGTGCAGTCGTCGCCCACTACGGGACAGGCTATCCCGAAGCAGGCCCGGTCGGGACGGCTTGCCTCTTCCTCACCGAAGCGGCGCACGATGGGGGCGAGCCCCGGATAGTCCTGGCTGGGATACCGGCGCTCCCGCGCGATCCGGGCGGTGCGTCCGTCCAGCTCCACTATGGCGAGTCGCGCGTTGGTGCCTCCCACGTCGCCGGCCAGCACGATCACGTCGCCACCCTCCGGCCGGTGAGCCGCCCCGCCGCGGCGTGATCCAGGAACCAGAATCCTCGTCGCGCCAACTGCACCGGGACGTTCTTCGGCGCGGGCGGGCCTTGGAGGGCGCGCGCCACCATGGCGGCCTTGTCCGCGCCGGTCGCGATCACGGCAACCTTTCGCGCCGCCTCGATCACCGGTGGCGTAATGGTGAGCCGCTCGGCCGGCGCCTTTGCACCTACCACGGGCACCACCAGCCGGTGCCGCTCATCCAGCGCGGGCGAACCAGGAAAGAGCGATGCGGTGTGGCCGTCGGGTCCCATACCCAGGATGAGGATGTCGAGCTGGGGCGGGAGCACGCGCTCGTACTCCCGAGCGGCGGCCTCCCGGTCGCTGCGCTCGGCCTCCATTCGGTGGACCTGGCCGGTGGGTATCGGCACCCGGGCAAGCAGAGCCAGATGCACCATGCGATAGTTGCTATCCGGGTGATCGGGCGGGACTGCGCGCTCGTCGCTGAAGAACACGTCCACCCTCTTCCAATCGATGCCGGATTCCTCCGCCAGTCCCCGATAGACCGGCTCGGGCGTCCGGCCTCCCGCCAGGCCCAAGCTACACGCGCCTCGCTCGGCGATGGCCCCGGTCACCTCGCGCTCCAGCCACTCGGCGGCCGGTCGCGCCAGCTCCGCTGGCGTGGGTACCACGATCAGCTCCGTCATACCGGGCTCATGACGACCTGGGTGTCGGATAAGCGTGCCGTCGGATGCATGGTCTGACCATAACTCGGGCAGGCGTTCGCGCTGGAGTGTCGGTCGATGTACTCCCGCACCGCTGGTACGTACTCCGCGTGACTCCAGGTCAGCGGCGAGACTGAGAGTGGCTCGCCGGTATAGGGATGCAGCTGCTCGGCCATCGTGCCGGAGGGGAAGGCCCGCTGGGCGGCCCACTCCAGGAGCTTGAGCCCCGGGGCCAAGTCCTCCAGGGCCCGGGCCTGCTGGAGCCGATAGCGTGCCAGCCACATGGTGCAGACGAACCAGGGATTGCCGGGCACTCGCGAAGTATCCTTCTGCTCTACCTGGTGGTAGTAGTCGTTCTCGTAACGTGCCAAGCCGCCGACGTCGGTCTTTACCCACAGGCGGTCCTCCACCTGTTGAAGGGTGGAGACCGCCTGGGGGTCGTCGGCCGGGAGAGCGCCCAGCAACACCAGCCCGAAGATGCTCGAGTCCGCAGTCATATCGAGGGTATAACCGCTCGGGCCCGGTGTCGCCATCCGGGCGAAGCGTTGCTGCTGCTCGTTCCAGAGGACTGCGCGTGCGCCCTCCAGCATTCGTTCGGCCGCCGACAGGTAGCGGCCGGCCCGCTCCGTCTCGCCGAACTCGGTCGAGAGCCGCGCAGCCGCCCGAAGTCCGGCGATCACCGCGGCGACGGTGAAGGTGTGAACCCCCCAGCGCTCCTCCCACAGGTCGTAGGAGGGGAGCGGCAATCCGGTACCCTGGTCCACGTGGTTGAGCAGGAAATCCGCCGGTCGGGTCACCAGCCCCCGATAGAACGGGGCCGTCTCTTCGATCCGCTGATACAGGTCGAAGTACCCCCCCAGGGCCCAGATCACCAGCGCGGTTTCGTCCTCCTGGATGGGGAGCACCGGTTTGCCGTCGTGCACGTAACCGTGCCAGGTCGAGGCCAGGCTCCCATCCGGGTTGTACTTGTGGCGAAGGTAGCCGTGAGGAGACATGACGCGGGAACAGAAGCCAAGAAATCGTTCCGGCGCGCCGGCATGGCCCGCGTGCATCAGAGCGCTGGATACCAGCGCGCCGTCGCGGGGCCACACGTAGGAATACGTATCCCGGGCCAACACGCTGATGTCGGTGTCGTTCGCGGCCAGGATGCCGCCTTTGTGGTCGATCTGGCTGTTGATGATGAGCAGGCTCTGCTTGTACCGATCGACCACCCGCTCCGGCAGGTCGGCGGTGCCGCGTCGGTCCTTGCAGACCCAGAGCCTCCAGTAGTTGCCGGTTCGGCGCAGCAGCTCCTGGGGCGACTTGTCCCGAACGACCGCATCGATGGTGGTCACCTCACGAAAGTCTCTGGCGGCAGCCATCCAATAGTAGAACTCGCCGGTTTCGCGTGCCGGCACCATCAGCGAAACCCCGAGCGTGGAGTCCACCGAGCCTTGCGCCACGGGATTGCCTCCGAGCATGCCGTCCTCGGCATCCCGCCAGGTGCCTTCCGCGCCGGCCACGTCCTTGGTGCCGCAGGCGTAGTGGTGCACCCCGATCGTGCCGCTGACCTGGCAGTTCATCAGGAAGTAGCGGTCTTCCTTGTAGTGCAGCAGTGCCTCGGCCTCGGGAGAATAGAACGCCGTATCGCCGACCTCATTGCCCCGGATGCGGAAATCGTGATGGAAGAAGCAGCGGATCTCACGGGGCCGGGCGGCCAGGTTGGTGATCCGCACTCGGCGGATCAGGACGTTCTCGAAGAAATCCACCCCGTCGTTGCACAGCAGCTCCACTCCCAGCTTCGCGTTCCGCGCTCGCACCTCGGTCACCATGGACGAGTCGGCGTAGCGCATCTCCGGAGCCCACTCGCTGCCCATCCAGCTGAACTGACCACCGACCCAGACCCCGAAACGGAACTCGTGCCCGGTGCCGTGATTCTCCTTGCCGACATGGGGAAAGTAGATGTCCCGGATCCGATACTCACGATCGAACATCACCAGCAGCCGGCCGTTGGAGAGTGCGAGGTCACGTGCCATGCCGACCCATCCCTTCTTCCAGCGCCGTGATCTTGCCGAGCCGCCGCTCGTGGCGCTCCTCATGGGTGAAGTGGGCCTCCAGAAAGGCCCGCACCAGCTCCCGTGCCAGCTCGGTGCCGATCACCCGGGACCCGAGAACCAGAATGTTCATGTCGTCGTGCTCGACGCCCTGATGGGCCGAATAGGTGTCGTGGCAGAGGCCCGCCCGGATACCGGGCAGCTTGTTCGCCGCCACGGAGGCCCCCACCCCGCTCCCGCAGATCAGCACACCCCGCTCCACCGCACCCGACAGCACCGCCCGAGCCAGGCCCTCGGCCAGGTCCGGATAGTCGACCGGTTCCAGGCCATGGGTGCCGAGATCCGCTACCTCGTTCCCGAGCGAACGCAGCGTCGGTATGAGGTCCTGCTTGAGCAGGTAGCCCGCGTGATCGGCGGCGATGCCGACCATCATCGGGCCGACACCGTCTCGGGCCGCCGCGCGAGCTGGGCCCGCGCGGCCTCGACCACGTGCTCGACCGTGAAGCCGAACTTCTTCTGCAGCTCCGCGAGCGGGGCCGATGCACCGAACGTCTTCATGCCTATGCTGGTTCCCTGCGGGCCCACGTACCGGTCCCAGCCGAAGGTGCCGGCCTGTTCGACCGAGACCCGCGCGGTCACTTCTGGAGGAAGGACGCTCTCACGGTAGGATTGGTTCTGCTGCTCGAACAGCTCCCACGACGGCATGCTCACCACCCGAGCCCGGATGCCATCCGCCGTCAGCCGTTCGAAGGCCTCGACGCAGAGCGACACCTCGCTGCCGCTCGAGAGCAGCATCACGTCGGGCCTCCCCCCCTGGGCGTCGGCCAAGGTGTATGCGCCTCTGGCAACGCCGCTCGCCGAGGCATAGCGGCTGCGGTCGAAAATAGGGAGCACCTGACGGGAGAGCACCAGAGCCGCCGGTTGGTGCTGCAGCTTCATGATCACCCGCCAGGCCTCGACCGCTTCGTTCGCATCGGCCGGCCGAATGGTGATGAGGCCGGGAATGGCCCGGAGCGAGGCCAGCTGCTCGACCGGCTGATGGGTGGGTCCATCTTCTCCCACACCGATCGAGTCGTGCGTGAAGACCTGGATGGTGGGGATCTCCATGATCGCGCTCAGGCGAATGGCGGGCCGGGCGTAGTCGCTGAAGATGAGGAAGGTGGAGCCGAAGGCCCGCACCTTGGAGAGCGACAACCCATTCACCACCGCACCCATCGCGTGCTCGCGGATCCCGAAGTGCATGTTCCGGCCGCCGGGGTTCTCGGCGGTCAGGTCTCCCGCGCCGTCGAAGGTGAGCCGGGTCTTGGTGGAGGGGGCCAGGTCGGCTGCGCCCCCGATGAGCCAGGGCAGGTTCTTGGCCAGCGCGTTCAGCGCCTTGCCCGACGCGTCACGGCCCGCCATGCCCTTGGGGTCGGCCGGGAAGCTCGGCAGGTCGCGGTCCCATCCTTCGGGCAGCTGGCGGTGCTGCATCCGGTGAAGCTGATCGGCCAGATCGGCATGCTGCTTCCGGTAATCCTCGTAGCGGGTGAGCCAGGCCTCGCGCAGCCCGCGCCCGCGTTTCCCAAATCCGTCGCGCAGGCGCTCGCGGACCCCGTCGGGGATCAGAAACTTGGCGTCCTCCGGCCAGCCATAGAACCGCTTGGTGAGGCGAATCTCCTCCTCGCCCAGCGGCTCGCCGTGAGCGGCGCCGGTGTCCTGCTTGTTGGGCGCGCCGTAGGCGATGTGGCTGTCCACGATGATGAGGGTGGGGCGATCCGTGGTGTTCTTGAAGACCCGGAGCGCGCGCCGCAGCATGTCGAGATCGTTCGCGTCTCCCACCCGCGTCACGTTCCAGCCGTAACCGATGAAGCGGGTGGCCGTGTCGTCGGAAAAAGCCCACTCGGTGTGACCTTCGATCGTGATCTTGTTGTTGTCGTAGATCCAGCAGAGGTTGGAGAGCTTGAGGTGTCCGGCCAGCGAAGCCGCCTCTCCCGAGATCCCCTCCATCATGTCGCCGTCGCCGCACACGGCGTAGACGTCGTAGTCGAAGAGCTCGAACCCGGGTCGGTTGAAGTGAGCCGCCTGCCAGCGGCCGGCGATCGCCATCCCCACGCTGGTGGCGACGCCCTGGCCAAGGGGCCCCGTGGTGGTCTCGACCCCCGAGGTCAAGCGGTATTCCGGGTGGCCCGGGCACTTGCTATCGAGCTGCCGGAACCGCTTGATATCGTCCAGTTTCACCGACAGCTCGCCCTGCCGCTCGTACTGCGAGTTCACCGCCTTCACACCGGTGAGATGCAGCATCGAATAGAGCAGCATCGAGGCGTGGCCGTTGGAGAGGACGAACCGGTCGCGGTTGGGCCAGATGGGGTCTTCGGGATCGAAGCGAAGAAAATCCTGCCACAGGCAATAGACCACCGGGGCCAGCGCCATCGGGGTGCCGGGGTGACCGGAGTTGGCGGCCTGCACCGCGTCCATGGCGAGGGTGCGGATGGTGTTGATGACCAGGAGGTCTGGGTCTTGGGGGTTCGGGGGCATGGGGGCGATCCCTTCAGGAGCTGATGGTCGGACTGCCCGGCAACTGCTCGAGCTGGACCGGCCTGTAACGCGCGAGGCCGGACGTGCTGACGGACGCTAGACCAACAGCCTGCCAGATACAAGGCGGCGCATCCACACCGAGAGCACGGCGCCGGACGTCCGCTGTTACGTTTGTTACGTTTCCGCGGACTCCAACTCTTCCGAGGCGGCCCTTGAGGTTGTTCGCCCTGCTCCTGCTGGCGGGGGCCATTCTCCCCACCGCCGTCATCGCGGCCCAGACCCAGCCGGCGCCAACCGAGCGCTGGGGTGCGCGCGGGGGCCGGCCGCTCCCGGGTCCGGTATACGAGGAGGCCGCGTTTTCGCGTGCGGTGACTCGCGGTACCCGCACCCGCACGGGGCGCCCAGGCTCGGGCAACTGGGTTCAGCATGCGCGCTACCGGATCGACGCCTCGCTCGATCCCCATGCCGCGCGGCTGACCGGCCGGGAGAGCGTAGTCTACCTGAACAACTCTCCGGACACGCTCCGCAGGGTGGCGGTGTACCTGAGGCAGAACGTCTTCGCGGCGGGGAACGCCCGCCGCGACCCGTTGCCGGTGACCGGAGGGGTGACGCTCTCCCGAGTCGTGGCCGACGGCCAGGCGCTGTCGACGCTGGCCGATAGCGTCTCCACCGCGCCAGGCAGCCGTCTCGACGGAACGGTCCTCTGGATCCAGCTCCCCACGCCGCTCGTTCCATCCGACAGCGTGCATCTCGAGCTCGCCTGGTCGTTCACTCCACCGCCGGCGCCGTCCGATGGCCGCCAGGGACGCGAGTCGGATGTGTACTTCCTCGGCCTCTGGTACCCCCAGCTGGCGGTGTACGACGATGTGAGCGGCTGGGTGACAGACCAGTATCTCGGTGGCGCCGAATTCTACATGGACCCCGCCGACTACGACGTGCGGCTCACAGTGCCGAAGGGATGGGTCGTCGGGGCGACCGGCATGCTCGAGGATTCGTCGTCGGTGCTCTCGACACGCACCATGGAGAGACTGGCCCAGGCGAGGCGCGGGCACGACGTGGTGCACGTGGTCTCGCCGGAGGAGGCAGGGAAAGGCGGCGCGCTGGCGACCGGTGGGAAACGGGTCTGGCATTTCGCCGCGACGGCCGTGCGCGACTTCGCCTGGGGCGCCGGCAACCACTACGCATGGGACGCCACCACCGCCCTGGTCAAGGACTCCGCGCGCGGAGTCACCGACACGGTCATGATCAACAGCTTCTTTCGGATCAGTCCCGCGGCGGCGGCGTGGCCGGTCGGGGGCGCGCGATTTACTCGTGATGCGATCGAGCGGCTGTCGGCGTGGCTCTGGCCTTACCCCTGGCCCCAGATGACTTCCATGGAAGGGGTGCTCGCCAGCGGCGGGATGGAGTACCCCATGATGACGCTCATGCAATCGTGGCCCGATACCCTCTCGCTGGCCGGCGATCTGATGCACGAGACAGGGCACATGTGGTTTCCCATGCAGGTGGGCTCTAATGAGACGCGCCACCCGTGGATGGACGAAGGGCTCACCCAGTTCGACGTCGCCCAGGGCATGCGCGTGCTGTACGGCGAGCCCCGCACCGGCGGGCGCCCGAATGATTCGGAGCAGGGGCAGCGCGAGCTCTACGTCGATGCCGCGAGGGCGGGCCGCGACGCGCCTCTCATGCAATGGGGCGACCTCTTCCCCGAGGACCTCTACTTCATCTCCTTCTACGACAAGACGGCGCAGGTCCTGGCGGCGCTGCGCGGGCTGATGGGCGAAGAGCTCTTCCACCGGGCGCTCCGCGAATACGGGCAGAGCTGGATCGGCCGCCACCCCGATCCCGCCGACTTCTTCAACACCTTCGACCGGGTTGCCGGCCGCGACCTTTCGTGGTTCTGGGTAAGCTGGTTCTACCAGGCGTGGCCGCTCGATCAGGCCGTCGGCGGCGTGACCGAGGGGGGCGACTCCGTCTCCATCACGATCGAGGACCGTGGCCTGGTCCCGATGCCGGTGCGGCTGGCGCTCACCCGCACGGGAGGCGCGGTCGAGCGGATCGAGATCCCGGTGGAGCGATGGCTGGAGAATCGGCGGAGCGTGAGCATTGCGGTCGGTGCCCGCCCCGCCATCGTCCGCGTCGAGATCGACCCCGAGGCGGCGTTCCCCGACCTCGACCGGAGCAATCAGGTCTGGACGGTCCCGCCGGATTCGATCCGCTGATCTCCCGATCGATGGACGGCTCACCGAGGCCCCGGCGCGGTGGCGGCAGAGTGCTGCTCGGGAAGGCGATCCGGCATTGACACGCCGTCGCTCTCTCTCAAATATCCCTGCTGGCTCACGCCCATCCGACCCCAGCCGAGTACCGCTTCGCTCTCCCGGACTCCGAGGGTATTTCCGTGGCTCAGGCGCAGCTCCCCGTGGTGCGACGACGCTTCGGCGAGACCATGCGTCCCGACGCGTGGTGGATGCAGCCCGCGCTCGTAGTCCTGCTGCTCACGAGCTTCATCGTCTATGCGACCTGGGCAGCGCTCCAGGGCACCCACTACACTTCCGGCCCCTATCTCTCCCCCTTCTACTCTCCCGAGCTGTTCGGGGACTCGCCGCACGCCTGGTTCGGGCCCAAGCCGGGCTGGTGGCCGGGATGGATGGTCTTCTCCCCCGCCCTGCTGATCCTGCCCTTCCCCGGGATCTTCCGCCTCACCTGCTACTACTACCGCGGGGCGTACTACAAGGCGTTCTGGGCCGATCCGCCCGCCTGCAGCGTGGGGGAGCCGCGCCAGCGGTACGTCGGAGAGGCGGCCTTTCCGCTCATCATGCAGAACATCCACCGCTACTTCCTCTATATCGCGCTGGTGTTTCTGCTGCTGCTGGCCCACGACGTGTATCAGGCGCTCTGGTTCACCGATCCGGCCACCGGGCGGACCTCCTTCGGGATCGGTCTCGGCACGCTGGTGCTGGCGACCAACGTGATCCTGCTCGGCGGCTACACGCTGGGATGCCACTCGATGCGTCACGTCATCGGCGGCTACCTCGACCGGCTCTCCCGCGCTCCGGTGCGGAAGGTCGCCTACGACTGCTCGAGCTGCCTCAACCGGGGCCACATGCGCTGGGCCTGGTGCAGCCTCTTTTCGGTCGCGTTCGCCGACCTGTACGTGCGCCTCTGCTCGATGGGCGTGTGGACCGACTGGCGGATCCTGTGAGGCGGCCCTCCTCCCATGGCTGATCACCAGACCTTCGAGCACGACGTGCTGGTCATCGGAGCCGGTGGTGCCGGGCTCCGCGCGGCGATCGCCGCCTCCGCCGCCGGCGCCTCCGTCGGCCTGGTGTGCAAGTCGCTGCTGGGCAAGGCGCACACCGTCATGGCGGAGGGCGGCGTCGCGGCGGCGCTGGGCAACGTGGATGACCGGGACAACTGGCGGGTCCACTTCGCCGACACCATGCGCGGGGGCCAGTACGTGAACAACTGGCGCATGGCCGAGCTGCACGCCAAGGAGGCGCCGGACCGGGTCCGCGAGCTGGAGGCGTGGGGTGCCCTCTTCGACCGGACCCCGGACGGCCGCATCCTCCAGCGCAACTTCGGCGGGCACAAGTACCCCCGGCTGGCGCACGTGGGCGACCGGACCGGGCTGGAGATGATCCGCACCCTCCAGGACCACAGCATCCACCAGGGAATCGACGTGCACATGGAGTGCACGGCGCTGCGCCTGTTCACCGACGCGGGGCGGATCGCGGGCGCACTGGCGTACGACCGCGAGCGGGGCCGGTTCCGTCTCTTTCGCTGCAAGGCGATCGTGTTGGCCACGGGAGGAATCGGCCGGGCGTTCTCGATCACCAGCAACAGCTGGGAGTACACCGGCGACGGCCAGTCGCTCGCCTATCAGGCAGGCGCCGCGCTCCAGGACATGGAGTTCGTCCAGTTTCATCCGACCGGCATGATCTGGCCGCCCAGTGTGCGAGGCATCCTGGTGACCGAGGGCGTGCGCGGCGAGGGCGGAGTCCTGCGCAACCGCGAGGGGCGCCGCTTCATGTTCGACGACATCCCGGAAAACTACCGCAGCCAGACCGCCGACAACGAGGAGGAAGGCTGGCGCTATACCCAGGGCGACAAGAGCGCCCGCCGCCCGCCCGAGCTGCTGACCCGCGACCACGTCGCCCGCTGCATCCGCCGGGAGGTGCGCGAAGGGCGCGGGAGTCCGCACGGCGGGGTCTACCTGGACATCTCCTGGATCAAGCAGCGCCTGCCCGGCGCCCGGGAGCACATCATCAAGAAGCTGCCGAGCATGTACCACCAGTTCAAGCAGCTGGCCGATATCGACATCACCACCACGCCGATGGAAGTGGGACCGACGACTCACTACATGATGGGCGGGATCCGGGTGGATGGAGACTCTCAGAGCTCCACCGTTGGGGGACTCTTTGCCGCCGGCGAGTGCGCCGCCGGGCTGCACGGCGCCAACCGCCTGGGCGGCAACTCGCTCTCCGACCTTCTGGTGTTCGGCAAGCGGGCGGGGGACTTCGCGGCGGCGTTCGCCCGGGAGCGTGGCCTGGCCGCGCCGGATGGAGCGGAGGTGGACGAGGCCATGCGGTGCGCCCTGGTCCCCTTCGAGCGAGGGCCCAGCGGCGACGGCGCGGGACCGTACCAGGTTCAGTTTCAGCTCCAGACGATGATGCAGGAGTTGGTCGGCATCGTACGCACCGAGGCGGAGATGCAACGGGCGATGGAGGGGATCGGCCGCCTCAAGGAGCAGGCCCGGCAGATCGGCGTCACCGGCAACCGGGAGTACAATCCCGGCTGGCACGCCGCGCTCGACCTGGGCAACCTGCTCACCGTCTCCGAGGCCATCGCCCGGTCGGCCGTCGAGCGCCGGGAGAGCCGCGGGGGGCACTATCGGGACGACTACCCCGAGAAGGACCCGGCCGGGAGTAGCTTCAACATCGTGATCCGGAAAGGCGGCAACGGCGAGATGCAGCTCTCGCGGGAGCCGATCCCCGAGATGCCGGGGGAGCTCGGGAAGATCATCGAGGAGCAGAAGTAGAGAAGCGCTGGAGCAGATAAGATCAGAAGTGGGGAAGCGCAGAACGAGGGGCACAGGCCCGCGTTGTCATCCCGAGGAGCGAAGCGACGAGGGATCTTGCTGGGCCGAGTTCGACCCCCGGGGGAGAAGATCCCCCGCTTCGCTCGGGATGACAGGGCAGCGCTCGGGACTGGGGCGGCGTCCGGGCCAGGGCGGCGCTCGGAACAGGGCGGCACTCGGGATGACAAAGTGCATGACACGCGTGGATGACCCGGGAGACCCATGGTGACGGAAACACTGAAGCCGGATCTGGCGGAGACCGGTGCGGTCGAGGAGACCGAGCCGCCCCATCCCAAGGACGAGCCATCCGGCCGGGCCACCTTCCGCGTCTGGCGGGGCGACCGCGAGGGCGGGAAGTTCGTGGATTACACCACCGACGTATCGCCCGGGATGGTGGTGCTCGACGCCATTCACCAGATCCAGGCGGACCAGGCCAACGACCTCGCCGTGCGCTGGAACTGCAAGGCGGGCAAGTGCGGTTCCTGCTCGGCCGAAGTGAACGGAACGCCGAAGCTCATGTGCATGACCCGGCTCAACGAGCTCGCGCTGGACAAGCCGGTCACCGTGGAGCCGATGCGGGCCTTCCCTCCGATCAAGGACCTGGTCACCGACGTCTCCTGGAACTACGCCGTCAAGCAGCGAATCAAGCCCTTCAAGCCCCGGCCCCCCGATGCCCCCGACGGCACCTGGCGCATGGCGCAGGGGGACGCCGACCGGGTGCAGGAGTTCCGCAAGTGCATCGAGTGTTTCCTGTGTCAGGACGTCTGCCACGTGCTGCGCGACCATCATCTTCACGACGACTTCATCGGGCCGCGCTTCCTGGTGCACGTGGCCGCGCTGGAGATGCATCCGCTGGACGCGGAGGACCGGGTGGAGGAGCTCAGGCGGGCCCACGGGATCGGCTACTGCAACATCACCAAGTGCTGCACCAAGGTGTGCCCCGAGCACATCACCATCACCGACAACGCGATCATCCCGCTCAAGGAGCGCGTGGTCGATCAGTTCTTCGATCCGCTGGGTCGGGTACTGAAGGTGTTCAGCCGGAGACCGGCAGAGTGACCTTCGCGCCCAAGCCGATCTCCCGGGAGAGCGTCCCCGTGGCGCTGCAGAAGGCCGAGCGCTACCGCCTCATCAACGATCCCTCCTCGGCGGAAAGCATCTGCCTGGACGTGTTGACGCTGGATCCCGCCAACCAGCAGGCCCTGGTGACGTTGCTGCTGGCCATCACCGACCAGCTCCCCGAAGGGCCGACCGCGGGCGTCCACCGGGCGCGGGAGCTGCTGCCCCGGCTGGGCGACGAGTACAAGCGGGCGTACTACGGCGGGATCATCTGCGAGCGATGCGCCAAGGCGTACCTCCGCCTCGGCGCACCCGGGTCCGGAGAGCAGGCGTATCACTGGCTGCGCGAGGCGATGACCTGGTACGAGAGCGCCGAGGCGCAGCGGCCGGCCGGGAACGACGAATCGATACTGCGCTGGAACACCTGCGCACGCCTCCTGGCTCGCCACCCTCATCTCAAGCCCCGCGAAGAGGAGCCGTTCGAGCCGAGCCTGGAATGACGCTCGGCGCGAAGGGATCCGGCCCGCTGACCCTTGCCGTCGGTGGATCGTCGGCCGCCGGCTCCGGATGCATGGAATCTCATCAGCTTCCCCGGCGAATTCCTCGCGCTCCGTGCGTCGATCTGTTTCACCACCACCAGACGGGGGACGGAGATCGTTTTCCCGGCCGCCAGGAACCCAGGCGTGGCCTCGGGCCTCACGTTCTTCTCGGCGCTCTGGGGCGGAGTGGTGTGGGTGCTGATTCATTCGTGCGCGCCGCTGGTCTTCCCGGTCGTCTTCGGGGGATTCGGGCTGCTTCTGCTCGCGGGGGTGTTGGAGCTCTGGCTCCGGGTGTCCCGGGTGGTGGCCGGGAGCGGCAGCCTCACCGTGGCGAGCGGCTACCTCGCGGTCGGTGGGGGCCGAACCCTACCGGCGTCCGCGATCGACGACGGCACCACGCGCATCACCATGCAGGCGGGGGCGAGGCCGTATTACGACGTCGTCGTCAGCACCAAGGAGGGTAAGACAATCACCGCCGGCCGCGCGGTCCGCGACAAGCGCGAGGCCGAGTGGATTGCGGCCACGATCAAGCAGGCGCTCGGAGTGAAGTGAGACCGATCGCCTACGACTTCGGCTTCCGAGCGCGACGGGCGCGCAGCACACTCGCCCCAGCCGCCCCGGACGCCACCAGCAGCAGCGGATAGATGAGGAGCAGATCGACCCGGATATTGCACTCGCCGCTACACAGCCATCGCTGCTGCATGCTGGTTTCGTAGGCGGCATAGAGCAGCCAGATCACGCCGACCACGACCACGATCCTGCGTCGCCCGAGCCCAAGCAGTAGCAGCCCGATGATGGCAGCCAGGAACGGGTATTTGATGAAGATGGCCATTGGGCTCACGAGTCGCTGTACTGCTAGTGAATCGTCTCTCCCGCCTCCAGCATGGCGACGAACTTCTCCAGGCGGCGCTGCCGGGTCTCGGGCTTCTTGGCGTCATGCAGCCGATAGAGGATCGCGTACCGATTCCCGCTGTCGAGCTGCTCGAAGAACCGCCGCGCACGGGGGTGCGCCTCGAGCTGCGCCTGGAGGTCGTCGGGCACGGTCATGGTGCGGGGTGACGCGTAGGCCGCATCCCAGCGTCCGTCGCGCTTGGCGGCCGCCATCTCCCTCACCCCCGCCGGCGCCAGGCGCCCTTCCTCATGGAGCCGTTCCACGGCCGCGCGGTTGATCTGCGACCACTTGCTGCGGGCCCGGCGCGGAGTGAAGCGCTGCCGGAATCGCTTGGCGTCGACCGGCGCGCCTTGACCGTCGATCCAGCCGTAGCAGAGGGCCACCTCCAATGCCTCGACGTGGGACAGTGAGATGAGGCCACTGCCCTTCTTGGCAAACTCGAGCCAGAGCCCTGGCGAGGTCTCGTGGTGCTTGCGGAGCCACGTCTCCCAGGCGGCCTTCGAGGCAAAGCGCCTGACCGGCAGATCCTGCTTCGCGTTCATGACTCTCCGGTGATTGGCTCCGGTCGGGGCGCCCGAACTCGAGGCTCGCGATTCTGCCGGGGCTGACGCACTACACCATCTTCAGCGACCCGGCACTGGCGGCCACCGTCATCCCGTTCCTCGACCAGCCGGCGGCGCCGGGCCGGTGAACGCCGGCGGCTCGCACGCGGCCTCCGCCCCGCCGATCAGATCGGGCGCCGCCCTTCGCGGATGGCGTCCAGGATCTCGTCCCGACCGAGACGCGCGCCGATCGCGGGCACGTCGAGCGGCGAGCCGGCCGGCACCTCGGGGCGGAGCACGAACACCTGCCCGTCCTTGCGCCGGATCCGTACGGCGCCTTCGCGCCGCGCGCGCTCCAGCAGCGCGGCCAGCCGCTGCCGAGCTTCGGAATAGGTGAACTCTTTCACGCGACCTCCAGCACCTGCACACCGGCCTCCTGTGCCGCCCGCCCGAGCCGCGCATCCAGCGTCAGCAACGGTGCGCGCTGACGCCGGGCACACGCCATGAGATAGGCGTCGTAGGCGTAGAGCCCAAACCGATCCGCCAGCTCGAGCGCCGCGCCCAAATCGACCTCCACGACGCGGATCGGGATCGCCGCATACGCGGCGAGCGCCGCCTGGACCTCGGCCAGCTTGAGCCGGCGACGCTTGAGCAATGCCGAGAACGCGGTCCCCATCTCCCAGTGCACCGAGCCGGGGGCGAGCAACTCCGCTCCCTGGGTACGGGCGATGAGGCGGTCGCGCGTGGCTTCCCCGGTGAGCACGGCAATCAGCACGGAGGTATCGACGACGAGCTCCACGGCAGCGGCTCCTGAGTATGTACAATTGTACATTTTACCAGGAGGGGCCGGTGATGCAAGGGGCTCGGCGAAGGCCTCAGCTCGGGGCTCCGTACCCCCTCGCCATCCCGGTCGCCGCCAGCACCATGAGCACCACGAGCGCGGCCTGGAGAAAGCTGATCCGTGCGAAACGGCCCGCCGCTCGTGTATCGGGCAACTCGCCGCGCCCGAGCTGGGTCTCCACCGGATGAGCGTCCCCATCGGTGACATCTCCAGGATCAGGATCATCAGCAGCAGCGTCATCTTCCCCCAGAACAGGTGGTTGTGCAGATAGTCGCCGCTCCCCTTCTCCAGCCCGCCGAAGGCGCGGACCAGGCCGGTCGCGATCCACACCAGGGCGGCGATGCCCCACCAGGTATCCGCATAGAAGACCCGGCGGAGCCCGGCCGGGTCCAGCTCGCCCCGCAGCGCGCGTCCGGGAGCCCAGACGGACCCGAGGCCGAGTCCCAATCCCAGCAGGTGGAGCGCCGCAAACAGCCAACGGATAGACATTCGATCCTCCTCGGCTCATGGCAGTGTCGACCGCGGCAATATGTCGGTGGTGGGGCCTTTCCCTCTAGCTCGCACCACGGATCCAGCGTAGCATCCAGGCTCTCGTCCTGCCGGCGCAGGGTGCACGGCACGGGCTTTTGGTTCGGGAGGTGCGCAGTGAGTGGGCAATCTCGCAGAGACTTTCTGGGCCGGATGGCCGCGACGGCGCTCTCGATCGGGGGGGTGGATCCCGCGGGGCGACCCGCCGAGCGGGCCATTCCTCCGCTTCGGCCGTTCCGGGTTCGGACCATCACCGCCGGTGTCGGCCTCAAGTCCGCGAAGGAGCTCGATCGCTTCGAGGCGGCCGTCACTCTCCTTGGTCGAGGCAGGAAGGCCTTCGAGGACGATGGCTACGAGGTCGAGACCTTACGGGTGGCGACACCACCCCTGGTGGCCGATCTCACCGGAGCCGCGCGTGATGCCGCGCTGATCGACCTTCAAGCTCTCGACCGCCTCGCTCAGACCAGGGACGTCCTGGTCGCCATCGGCCCGATTCTCCTGGCCGATCGCGCCGATCCCACCCTCGCGGCCTGGGCCGCGGAGCTGGCCCGAACCACGACGAAGCTCAGCTTCTCGGTGACGGTCGCGGCGCCCGGCTCCGGCACTCAGCCCCGCGCGATCGAGGTGGCCGCAGCGGTGATGGTCGCCATCTCCCGGTCGACCCCTGGGGCCTCGGCAACTTCCGTTTCGCGGCGGCGGCCAACGTTCCTCCGGGTACGCCGTTCTTTCCGGTCGCCTACCACGCGGGGCCGGACTCACTGGCCGTCGGACTCGAATCGGCGTCGTTGGTGGAAGCGGCGCTCGGGTCGGCCCGGGACGCGCATGACGCCACCGCGCGGCTCCGGGCGCGACTGGACGAGGCTCTCGCCCCGGTGGAGCGGACAGCCGCCGCCTTCGCTCAGCGGGAAGGCCGGACGTTTCTGGGGATCGATCCATCGCCCGCGCCGGCCAAGGACCGCAGCATCGGGGCGGCCATCGAGGCGCTGACCCATCGTCCGTTCGGAAATGCCTCCACGCTGGATGCCTGCGCGGCCATCACGGGAGCGTTGAAGTCGCTGCGGGTCCGCACCTGCGGTTATGCCGGTCTCATGCTGCCGGTCCTGGAAGACCCGGTCCTGGCGCGGCGGGCCACGGAGGGGCGGTACGGCGTTCGCGAGCTGTTGCTCTACTCCAGCGTCTGCGGCACGGGGCTGGACGTCGTCCCGCTCCCGGGAGACACCCCCACCCAGACGATCGCCAACCTCATCCTGGATGTGGCGGCGCTCGCGACCCGGCTTCAGAAGCCGCTCTCGGCCCGCTTGTTTCCGGTGCCGGGGAAGCAGGCTGGCGAGCTCGCGCGGTTCGATGATCCCCTGCTGACCGACTGCGGGGTGATGCGAATCGACTGAGGGGTGCGCCCGGGGATCGGTCTCGGGCGCGGCTACTCCATGGGAAGTGCCATGCGCGAGGCGGGCCCGCTGGCTGCTGCCTCGGGAGCCGGGCTGTCGAGGATCCCGCGCACTTTCTCCAATAGCGTGCTGGAGTTGAACGGCTTCTGCAGAAAGAACACGTCCTGCTGCAGCACCCCGTGACGGACGACCGCGTCGTCGGTGTACCCCGAGAGGTAGAGCACCTTGAGCTGGGGCTGCGAGACCCGCAGTTGCTCGGCGAGCACCCGGCCGCTCATGCCCGGCATCACCACGTCCGTCACCAGCAGATCCGGCGGCTGGTGGCTGGCTTCCAACAGCTCCAGCGCTGCCTTGCCGCTGCCCGCCACCATCACGCTGTAGCCGTGCCCCTCGAAGATCTTCCGGGCCAGTCGTCGGACCAGCTCCTCGTCCTCCACCAGGAGAATCGTCTCGGACCCTCGGGATGCCGGCTGAAGGGCCACGCGCGGGGCCGCGGGCACGACGCCGCTCTCCACCCGCGGCAGGTAGACCTTGAAGTTGGTTCCCTGGTTCGGTTCACTGTAGACCCAGACGAATCCGCCGCTCTGTCGCACGATCCCGTAGACCGTGGCCAGGCCCAGCCCGGTCCCTTCGCCGGGGCTCTTGGTGGTGAAGAACGGCTCGAAAATGTTCGCCTTGGTCGACTCGTCCATCCCGATGCCGGTGTCGGTGACCGCGAGGAGCACGTACCCGCCCGGACTCACCAGTCCCTGCGTGGCCGGGTGATCGGGACCGACCTGGACGTTCTGGGTCTCCAGGGTCAGCATCCCTCCGTGCGACATCGCGTCCCGCGCGTTCAGGGCGAGGTTGAGCACCACCTGGTGGAGTTGGACCGGGTCGGCCCGGATGGGGCCAAGGTCCGGGGCGAGGGCGGTGTGGATCTCGATGTCCTCGCTGATCAGCCGGCGGAGGAGCTTCTCCTCGTGGCGAATCAGGGCGTTGAGGTCCAGCACCTCGGGCGCCAGCACCTGCCGCCGGCTGAAGGCCAGGAGCTGCTGGGTCAATCCCGCGGCGCGCTCGGCGGCTTCCTTGATCCCGGTCACGTCGGCGCGCCGCCGATCGTCGGGGTCGAGGTCGTCGAGGACGAGATCGCTGTATCCCTGAATCGCGGTCAGCAGATTGTTGAAGTCGTGGGCCACGCCTCCCGCGAGGCGTCCCACGGCTTCCATCTTCTGGGATTGCCGGAGCTGTTCCTCCAGCCGCTTTCGCTCGGTCACGTCCTTCACCAGGACCAGACGGGCCCGACAACCCGCGAAGGAGATCGAGTCGGCGGAGACCTCGACGGAGAGAACGGTCCCATCCTTCCTGCAATGGCGGATGTCGACATACTCGCGCGGGCCTCGGGGATCCTGGCCCCGAAGCTCCAGGAACCGCGCCCGATCGGCGGCGGGATGAAGGTCCTGGATGGACCTGGCGAGGAATTCGTCCCGGGAATAGCCGTATCGGCGGATGGCGGCGTCATTCACGGCCAGGAACCGCCGCGTCTCCGTGTCGAGCACCCACATCGCCTCCGGGTTCGACTCGAACAGCAGGCGATAGTTCGCCTCGTTGGCGCGGAGTCCCTCTTCCGCCCGTCGGCGCTCGGTGAACTGGCCGATCTGGCTCCCGATCGAGGCGACCATGGCGAGGAGCGCCGGCTCGGGCGGGCGAATCGCCCGGCTGAAGCATTCGATGACGCCGATCACCTCGTCGCCCGCCATGACGGGGAACCCGAACGCGCCGTGCAGGCCTCCGGCCGCCGCGCTCAGCGACCTCCGAAAGTTGTCGTCGTGCTCCACGTCGGTAATCCAGGCGGGCTCCCGCGCCTGCCAGACCCGGCCCGGCAGCCCGATGCCCTCGCGCAAGGCGGCCGCCCTCGTCGCGGCCTCGAACTCCGGGGCCTCGACGCGCGGGTCGCGCCAGAGATCGAGCGGGCGGAGCTCGGCCGCGTTCCGATCCAGGGTCCACAGCACGGCCAACTGCCAGTCCAGGCTCTCACACACTGCGCGCAGGATTTCGGGCGCCGCGTCCTGCAGACTGTCGGCGTGCGCCAGAATCCGTGTCACCGCGTGCTGCGCGGCGAGTCGGCGCTCCGCCCCCTTGGTCTCGGTCAGGTCCCGGATGAAGGCGCTGAATCGCCAGCCTCCTCCCAGCCGCAGCGGGGTGACGCTGAGCTCGACCGGGAACTCGTGGCCCGCCCGGTGGAGCGCGACGACCTCGATCCGACGCCGCAGGATGGGTCCCTCGCCGCTCTCCAGGAAGCGCTCCAGACCGCGACGGTGCGCCTCCCTCAGTCGAGCCGGTATGATGATGGAGGCGAGCTTCTGACCGACCGCCTCCGCGGCCGACCAGCCGAACATGACTTCTGCCTGTGGGTTCCAGGTCTCGATGCTGCCGTCGGACGCCATGATCACCACGGCGTCCAGGGCTGCGTCGAAGATGGCCTTGAACTGAGCGCGGGGGACCGCTGGCGCTTTGGAGCGTGCTTGGCTCTTCGGTCTTGACATGGCGAGGCGGCTCGATCCGAGACGTGCGGCCCGAGGGGGTGGGCCGGCGGATCGGTGCCTGCGCAAAATGCCACAGCGCACCCCGAATGACCAGCCCTGGAAGACCCTCGAACCGTGAGGCCATCCGGGAGAGCGATCGCGGCGGTGATCCAGCCGGCCACGCCTCGGGCTGAGTCGCGACACTATGTTTGAGGTGAGTCCACATCCCTCTCACCGGAGCGCCTATGACGACCCCTGCCGATCCATCATCCCGGATCGCCTTTCGCCTGAGCCGGCTCGAGCGGCAGAACCACCAGCTCCGCCGCCTCGCTCTCGCCGGTCTCTGCCTTCTTCCCCTCGGCCTCGCGGCCTTCGCGACGGGACGCAGCGCTCCCGTGGTGCAGGCCGAGCGGATCGAGCTCGTCACCGCGAGCGGCACGCGGCAGGCGGTGCTGAGCGCCGACACCGCCGGCGTGAACCTCACGCTCGTCGACCGCGAGGGACGGCCGGTGACCGGGATGCGGCTGAGCAACGACTCCAAGCTGACGCTGCTCGACAGTCAGGGGAAAGAGGTCGCGACGCTCGGCGGTCCCTCGGTCCGGCACCTGGTACAATGAGGGTCTCTGGTGAATGTCCACTCCGGCCCAATGGCATGGAGGGTGGCCGGGTGGTCGGGCACGATGGGGTCCGCGCCTACTGGACCCGCCAGTGGGGGATGATCGATCCCCAGGTCGAGCCATTGGCGCTGGTACAGGAAGGCGTGGAACGCACCGTCGTGACCGTCCATCAGGTCGTGCGGGACCCGGCGTAAGCCGGCGACGCGGCTCTGGCCGCACCCTTCGACGGGGCGTATACTCCGGCATGCTGGAAGTTCAACTTCAGCGCTGAATTCGAGCGCACCTTCGCCCGGCTCTGCATGCCGTCGAGAGCCGACCTCGCGGCGATCTCCAGCGCCATCGGTGAGCCGGCCGGAACGGGAGTGGCCAAGGCTCAGGTGCAGCCCAAGTCAGGCGTTTCCGAGGAGGATCGCACCAGCCTCCTCCGGATCTACGTCGATGGAGTGGAGCAGGCACAGCCGCCGATCGAGGCCGTGCTGGAGCGCGATACCAAGCACTGGACCCTCGCCAAGGTGCGGGCGGGCGACGGGGGCCATCGGTGCTGGAGTACCGGGTGCGCCCGCGGAAACGGGTGGGCTGGACATGCTGCGGGAACACCTCCTCAAGGAAGGTGCGCCGCACGTGGTCGCGGCCGATGAGGGCGTAGCCGACGCGCGGGACATCCACTAGCCACTTTGAGCCATTGCCGCCCATCCCGCGACCCCCTAAGGTCAGACTTCCGCAGTAGAGACTTCTAGCGACTTCTGATCAATACATTGCCCTCCCCTTAAGAGGGGAGGGTCCCTCCTCATCTGCATCGAGACTCCCCCATGATCGCAATTGCGCTCGTGGCCGACACTTGACTGGCGATTCTCCCCGCGCGAGCGCCTCCCGGACGCACGATCTCGGTGGCACCCGGGAGGAGTGACGCGATCCTCGGCCCGCGATACCGCTCAGATCGGGAGGAGATCGGCATAGACGAAGCCTTCGCGCTCCACGATCTCGCCGGGCGCGACCGGCACCGGCTCGCGCAGCATCGGCCCGGCGGTGACGAAGGTGTGAAACTCGCCCCGCTCGCCGCAGGGATCGACCGTGGCGGGGAGCCCGGCGAGCACCCCCGCGTCCAGTGCCCGGCCGGCGAGCTCCCGTCCCACCCGCTGGGGATCGAGACACACGATCCGGGCTTCGACTCCCTCGCTCAACATCGTCTCCATCAGCCGATCGGTCGGCTCGAGCCAGAGCGGAAAGAGCGGCGTGAGCCCCGTGCCCGCGAGCATCCGCTCCCGGTACGCCCGCACGTCCGCGAGAAAGAGGTCGCCGAAGGCGACGTGGGTGACGCCGAGCTCGGTCCGGAGTCCCGCCAGCTCCGCACCCACCCGCTCCTCGTACTCGGCGTTGGTGCTCGGCCAGGAGAGCGGCACCTCCACCAGCTCGAGCCTCGCGGCACGCGCCTGGGCGCGGACCAGCTCCGCCCGCACGCCATGCATCGCCACCCGGCCGAAGGCGGACACCACCGTGGTGACGAGCGCGACCACCTCCACCGCCGGCAGGGCCCGCAGCCGATGCAGCGCCCAGGCGGCGTCCTTCCCGCCGCTCCAGCTCAGCGCAACCCGGACCGGCTCAGCGGACATGGGTCGTGGCGCCGACCAGGATCGTCCGGCCGGGCGAGCGGTAGTTCGCCGCCTGCTCGTACGACTCGTCGAACAGGTTCTCGACCCTCGCCGTCAGGTCCAGGCCGGGCACGTTGCCGCGCGGGAGCAGCACGGCGACGCTGCCGCTCAGATCCACGGTGGCGTAGGACGGAAGGGTCACCCGCCTCGAGGGATCCGGAAAGGAGGCGAACCGCACGTCCGCCCGGCTGCCGACGACCGTGAGCACCGCCCCGAATCGGGCCCGCCGGGTCAACGCCGATTGGAGCCCGAACGTGAGCAGGTGGTCGGGGCGGCGGAGCAGGCGCTGGCCGTTCACGAAGGTCGCGTCCTCCCCGGAATCGAAGCCGGCGTCCGTGACCTCGGTGTGCAGCCGGGTATAGGCGGCTTGCGCCTCCAGGCCGGTGATCGGACGCAGCTTTACGCCGATCTCCACGCCCGACGCCTTCGCCGCGGCGATGTTGAAGAAGTTCGGGGCGCCCGGTGAGGGTGGCGCGAAGGTGAACTGGATCAGGTCCCGGAACCGCTGGGCGAAGCCGGTGACCGAGAGGCTGATCTCCCCCCCGGTCCCGGGCACCTCCTGCGTCACGCCGCCCTCGACGCTGAACGTGCGCTCCGGCCGGAGATCGGGATTGCCGGTCGCGAAACCGGTCGCGAAGTTGTCGAAGAACGACGGCTCCTTGAACCCCGTTCCCACCGACGCCCGGAGCCGGGTGGACGGGGTGACGAAGGCGAGCGCGCTGGTCCGATAGGCCCAGAAGCTTCCGAATCGCTCGTTCTGGTCCAGCCGGCCGCCGGCCGTGAGCTGCAGCCGCGCGACAGGCTTCGCGGAGCCCTGCAGGAAGAAGCCCCAGTTGGTCCGCTCCGGTGACGGGTCGGTACGGGTGAGCGGGTCATCGGCGGCGGAGCGCTGGAAATTGGCCTGACGCTCGTGATCCAGGCTCACTCCCGCCAGGCCGCGGATGTCGGCCGGCAGCCTCAGTTGGCCGCGGGCTTCGGCGGTCCACCGCCGGGTGTCGATCCGCGAGTCGCTGAAACCGTTGAAGTCGGTGGCGGAGTCGGGCGGGTTCACGAACTCGTTGTTCGCCGCGTGCCGTCCCACCAGGAGCTGCCCCTCGACCGCGCTGGAGAACCGGTGGGTGAGGTCGAGTGCCAGCGTGGTGGTCCGCTCGGTGTTGAACTGGTTGCGATCGGTCGGCGCGCCGGTGAAGTCCGTGGGGAAATGGAACGCGCCATCGGCGAAGCGGCCGGAGAGGGCGACTGCAGTGCGCCCATCGGCCCGCGCCCGCACCCGCCCGCTCGCCACCGTGTTGTGATAGTCGCTGTTGAAGCCGTAGATCCCGTCCGTCGTCCGGCGCGACACCGCCGCCGACCAGCCCAACGCCTCGCCGCCGCCGAGCGCGTCGGCCTGCCAGCGGAACGAGCCGTAGGTGCCCCCCTCCCCAGCCGCGCTCACCGCGGGGGCTCCCCGGCCCTCGCGGGTCACGATCTGGACCACCCCGGAGATCGCGTCCGATCCGTACAGGACGCTGCCCGGACCGCGGACGATCTCGATCCGCTCGACGTTGTCGGTGGTCAGGTTGGCGAAGTCGTAGGAGCCGCCGGGCTGGTTGACCGCCACACCGTCGACCAGGACCTTCACGTAGTCGCTCTCCCCGCCGCGGAGAAACAGCGACGTCTGTGCCCCGAACCCGCCCCCCTGTACCACCTGTGCGCCGGGAACCTGCCGGAGGGCGTCTCCCACCGAGCGAATCCCCTGGGCCCGGAGATCCTCGCCGCGAAGCACCGTCACGGTGACGCCCACCGAGTCGGCGCTCACCGGATACCGCGTTGCCGTGACCACGATCTCGGGAAGCACGGTGGTGTCGCGCGACTCCTGGGCGTCGAGGCTGGCGGCCGTCGCCGCGAGGAGCACCGCGGCGCCGTACCACCGCATCGGGGAAGCTGGGCGAAGGCGGATCATGGCGAGGTCTCCTGGAGCGGGGTCAATGCAACACCGGGTCGAGCCGGTGCCGGAGCACGGCAATGGCGGCCGGGGCCCGCGGGCTGGGCCGGTTGAAGGCGGATTCGCTGAGCGTGAGGAGTCGATGCCGCCGCACGGCGCGCACGGCCTGCCATTCGGGGCGCGCGGTGAAGCCGGCGGTCATCGCGCCCACCGTGACGATGGCCAGCGGGTCGAGCGCCGCCACGAACGATCGCGCCAGCGAGTCGGCCGCCGGGACGGCGTCCACCACGCGACCCAGCAGTCGGGCCGCTCGGGGCACGTCGGCGAGGTGGTCGGTGCGGAGGGCCAGCACCGCGATGCCCAGGGACCTGAGTCGGGACGCCGCGGCGGCGTTCGTCCGGCTCCCGTACAGCAGGACCAGGTCGGGCGAACGTGCGGCTACCGCTTCGACGTTGGGCGGGAGCCACGCCCCGACGCTGGGCACGCCGGCGGCGGCCGCAGGGTAGTCGCACGCGTCGGTGCGGCCGACCAGGCGGTCACCGGCGCCGAGGGCAAAGAGGAGCTCGGTGGTGGTGGGATTGAGCGAGACGATGCGACGCGCGGGCCGGGCGATGCGGAGGGTGTCGCCCGCGTCATCGACCAGCACGGCCGCGGCGCGGCCCAGCCGGTCGCCCGCCTGATGGCACGCGACGAGCCCCGCGGCGACGAGAGCCACGAGCCGGAGACGGGCCGTCAATGCATCCGCCCATCCCCGGGGAACCGAAGATGGGCGGACACGGGCTTGGAGGCCGGAGTCGCCACCGTTCCCTCCCCCGAGGGTCAGTGAGGTGGCGCGAGCGGAGAGGTCTCCTGGCTTCGGGCCCTCGCTCGCCTTCCCGGTTTCCCAGTGGCGTCTTAAGCGAGGTGGACTGCTGCCCGTTACAGTGGCGGGGCCGCGCCGGATTCACACCGGCTTCCGAGTATCGCTGCTCGCGTACAACTATTGTCGACGGCGGAGATCATACCGGTTCGATCGGCGCTACGCAAGAGTGGCCGGAGCGCGGTCCTGCCGCGGCGCTCTTTCGAAGCCTCAGAACTCGAAGCCGGCCGCCAGATTGAGGTGGGCGGCGCTCAGGTCCCCAACCGCCGGCGCGTAGCGGGTCCAGAGTCCCCGCACCTCCAGCCCGACGACGGCCGGCGCATGGCGCCAGTGCACATGGCCCTCCACCGCGACGTTCCGCCGCCGCGAGCCCAGGGCGAGATCGTCGTCGTCCGGGTCGTCGATCCCGCCACCACCGCCCACCTCCCAGGCCGCGGTCGGCCGGAGATTGAGCTGCGCCCATCCACCGCTGGTGCGCACCGGCACGCCGTCGAGCACCATGTTCTGGCCGATCCCGCCGCCGCCCAGTCCCGCCAGCGCCTGTCCGACGAACATCTCCGCCCGGAGCTCGGCCCACCGGGTGAGCGGTGTCCAGACGCTCGCGACCAGCGCCCGGCTCGGCACCCGGCCGCCGGACGAGTCCACCAACCACCCGTAATGTCCACCGACGCTCACCTCACCCTGCTCCTCGCCGGCGATCCAGCGGGCGCGGAGCCTGCCCTGGAGATAGGGACGCCCGCTCCGCTCGGCGATGTCGGGTTGGGTGAGAAAGGTGCCCTGCGGGTCGCCCGAGGTGGGCGCGAGCGCCGCGACCTCGGCGCCGATCCGCACCCCGCCCATCGGCGCCAGGTCGCCGCTCACTCGGACCTGCGGAATCCAGAGCCAGAGATTCCCCGCGCCCGCGAAATCCGGAAAGCCGATGCTCGCGAGCGAGGAGGGACTCACCTCGGCGATCGGTGGCGACTCCTGGCCGATCAGCAGCGCCGCGCGCCGCCAGGTGAGCTCCGCGAACGCCCGCCGCATCCGGAGCAGCGGAAAGGTGCGTCCACCGCTCGAGGGCTGCTGCCCGCCGTAGAAATCGACATCCAGCTCGCCGGTGAGCGCGCCCCGGGCGAACTCGGGCACCAGCGCCGTCAGGGTGACGCGCGACTGCCGCACGGTGGCGCTCGACGTGCTCGTTCGCGGGTTGCCGGCGGCGGGGACGGCAAACTGGGGAACGTCGCTGTTGTTGACCGCGTCGCTGGTATAGAGCGCGTTCATCAGGATGAGGCCGTGCAGGTGCGCCTCGATGTTCGGCTGCTGGGCCGCGAGCGGCGCCGCGAGCAGCGACAGTGCCATGAGGACAACCCGGCGCGTTGACGCGCTCCGCGGCGATCGGTAGTCTTTGACCATGCGAGGTAAAGTACAGCGCGGCGACACCTTCCGCCGAGTCCTCCTGGCCGCCGCGACGATCGCGCTGCCGGTCGGAGGCGTGGTGGGCGGCCACGTCTCCATGCTGGACAAGGATGAGCATTCCGCCGACGTCGGCCAGGCAGTGGTCTGGCTCGCCACTCCGGCGCCGGTGGCGGTCGCGCCGGTTCGCGCCGAGATCGGGATGGCGGACAAGGCATTCTCGCCGCATCTTCTGGTGGTGCCGGTCGGCTCCACCATCTCCTTTCCCAATCACGATCCCTTCAACCACAACGTCTTCTCGCTCTCGGAGGAGAATCCGTTCGACCTGGGCCTCTACGGCCGGGGAGAAGGTCGCTCGGTCAGGTTCACCCGGCCGGGAATCATGCGGATCTACTGCAACGTCCACGCGCAGATGAGCGCGATCGTGGTGGTGCGGGACAATCCGTACGTCACCCAGCCCGGGAGCGACGGGACCTTCTCGCTGCCCGCGGTGCCGCCAGGGAGCTACCAACTGCACGTCTGGCATGAGCGGGCTCCCGAGGTCACCCGGCAGCTCCGGGTTCCTCCCACCGGCCTCCAGAACCTCGCGCTCGAGCTGGACGCGCGCGGCTACCGGTTCAAGCCCCACCTCAACAAGTTCGGCCAGCCATACCCGCAGCAGGGTCGGCGGTACTGACCGCCCGCATGCCTTCACGCCTCGGCCAGAAGATTTTCCTCGGCACGGCGCTGGTGGTGGTCGCGGTGCTCGGCGCGGCCCTGCTGGTGACCAAGCGTCAGGCCGACAGCGCGGCCGACGCGGCATCCGCGCGCGCGCTCCGCGCCACCCAGTCGGCCATCGGCGACGCGCTCGCCGGGCGAAGCCGAACGCTGCGGCAGTTGGCCGCCGCGCTGGTGCAGGTCCCGGCCTACGTCTCCCGGATCGGCGAATCTCTCCGCGCCGGAGCCCGCGCCAACCTGCTCGACCAGGCCGACGAGCTCAGGGCGCAGACCGGCGCCGACTGGGTGCTCATCACCGACGGCGCCGGCGTGCTCGAGGCGTGGACCGCGGAGCGGAGCCTCTTCGACGAGGACTTCTCTCGCGGCGCGCTGATCGGCCGGGCGCTGGAGGGGCAGACCACCGAGGGCGTCTGGATCGAGCCCGGGCCGACAGGCGAGCAGCTCTACCAGGCGGTCGGCGTTCCGGTCGCCGATCCGGGGAGCGCCCGGCCGTTCGGGGTGGTGGTCGCGGCACTCCGGATCGACAGCGCCTTCGCCCGGCAGCTCCGGCGGCACACCAACTCCGAGATCGTCTTCTTCGCCCGCGACACGCTCGGTGTGCCGCAGGTGGTCCTGTCGACCCTTCCGCTGGAGCAGGTGCACGCCGCCGTCCGCGCCATCCCGTCCGACAGCGCCGCGGCCGATTCCACCACACGCCGGTTCCGACTCACCACCCGGGGGACTCGGTACGAGGGAGCCACCGGGGTGCTCGCCACCGCCGACGGGGTGCCGATCGGGGGGTACGTCGGTCTCCACTCTCGGGACGCCGATCTCGCGGCCTACAATCAGCTCAGCCGGACGATCGGCTGGGCGTTCGTGGTCGGCCTGCTCCTCGCGCTCGGCTTCTCGGTGCTGATGGCGCGGCAGATCACCCGGCCGGTGAATCGCCTGGTCGAGGTGACTCGTAGGGTGAGCGAGGGGCAGTACACCGGCCGGATCGAGGTGACCAGCCGGGACGAGATCGGCGAGCTCGCCACCGCCTTCCGGCAGATGGTGGAGGAGCTGCGGGAGAAGGACCGGCTGGTGGCCTACCTCCGGACCGGGTCATACCAGCTCGACGATGGCGCGCGGACCGCCGGCCGGCCCGAGGGGATGCTGGTGGTCGGGGCCCGGTTCGCCGGGCGCTACGACATCCAGGAAGCGGTCGGCGCCGGCGGGATGGGGGTCGTCTACCGGGCGTTCGACCGCGAGGTCGGCGAGACGGTGGCGATCAAGGCGCTCCGTCCGGAGCTGGATCAGTTCGATCCCACCCTGCTCGACCGGTTCAAGCAGGAGCTCCGGCTGGCCCGCCGGATCACCCACCGGAACGTGGTGCGGACCTACGACCTCGGTGAGCTGGATGGGGTCTACTACATCACCATGGAGTTCGTGCGCGGGACCACCGTGGCCACGCTCATCCGGGAGGCGGGCCGGCTGGCCGTTCCGGCGGCGCTCACCATCGGAAAGCAGATCTGCCGCGCGCTGGAGGTGGCACACGAGGAGGGGATCGTCCACCGCGACATCAAGCCGCAGAACCTGCTGGTGGATCCCTCGGGCTTCCTCAAGGTGATGGACTTCGGCATCGCGCGGCTGACGGAGCGGCGGTCGGGAGGCGCGGAGACGCTCACGGCGGCCGGGGTGGTGGTGGGCACGCCGCAATACATGGCGCCGGAGCAAATGTTCGGCGAGCCGGTGGACAGCCGGACCGATCTCTACGCCACCGGCGCGGTACTCTTCGAGTGCGTCACGGGAAGGCGCGTCTTCGAGGCGCCTACTCCCATGGCGCTCCTGGCCCGGCACATGAGCGACGCGGTGCCGGACCCTGTCGCCCTGAACCCCGATATCCCCGGCGCGCTCTCTCACATCATCTTGAAGGCGCTCGAGCGCCGACCCGAGAACCGCTGGGCGAGCGCCACGGAGCTGCTGCACGCGCTGGAGCAGGTGGAGGAGTGAGGCCCCAACGCGCGGTCGAAGGCACCCACCCGTCAGCCCCGCCCGGCACTCGTTCCCCACGCCTGACGCGCCCGCAGGTGTTATTCTGGACCAGTCATTATCCGGAGCCCGAATGTCATACCCGCGCCCGCTCGCCTGGGTACTTGCCTCGAGCCTGGCCCTCTCCACCGCGCTGGCCGCGCAGGGACCCGACTCCTCGCTCGTGACGCTCGATCGACTCTTCAACTCGGAGGAGTTCGCCCCCAAGAGCCTGGGCCCGGTCCGCTGGCTCTCGGGGTCGGCCTATGTCAAGCTGGAGGCGGACAGCACCACTCCCGCGGGCCTCGCGCTGATCCGCTACGACGCGGCGACCGGCCGGCGCCAGGTCTGGGTCCCGGCCAGCCGGCTCGTTCCGCCGGGCGACACGGCGCCGCTCGCGGTGGAGGACTACAGCGTCTCCCCCGATGGGAAACGGCTGCTGGTCTTCACCAACTCCCGCAAGGTCTGGCGGCAGAACACCCGGGGCGACTTCTGGTCGCTCGATCTCTCTAGCTGGCGTCTCCGGAAGCTCGGTGGCCCGGAGGCGAAGCCCTCGACGCTCATGTTCGCCAAGTTTTCGCCCGACGGCGGCCGGGTGGCGTACGTCCGCGAGCACAACCTCTACGTGGAGGACCTCGGCGACGGCCGCATCACCCAGCTCACCACCGACGGCTCGCGAACCGTGATCAACGGCACCTTCGACTGGGTGTACGAGGAGGAGCTCAACCTCCGCGACGGATTCCGCTGGAGCCCCGACGGCCGGCGGATCGCCTTCTGGCAGCTGGACGCGTCCGGGGTGCATGACTTCCTCCTGATCGACGACACCGACTCGCTCTACTCCTTCACCGTTCCGGTCCAGTACCCCAAGGCCGGCACCACCAACTCCGCCGCGCGCGTGGGGGTAGTAGACGCATCCGGCGGCACACCGGTGTGGCTCGACGTTCCCGGCGACCCGCGCAACAACTACATCGCCCGCCTGGAATGGGCCGCGAGCTCGGATGAGCTGGTGCTGGAGCACCTCAACCGCCGCCAGAACACGCTCGAGGTCATCCTGGGCGACGCACGCAGCGGACAGGTCCACACCGTGCTCACCGAGCGCGACAGCGCGTGGGTCGACGTGGTCGACGATCTCCGCTGGATCGACGGCGGCAAGAGCTTCACCTGGGTGAGCGAGCGGGACGGCTGGCGGCACCTGTATGTCGTCTCGAGGGATGGTTCCAAGCTTCGCCTGATCACCCCGGGGCCGTTCGATCTCCACAACCCTCAGAGTGCCTTCGGGGTGCCCCTCGTCGCCGGAGTGGATTCGGCGGCGGGTTGGATCTACTACACGGCCTCGCCGGACAATGCGACCCAGCTCTATCTCTATCGCACCCGGCTGGACGGCCGCGGCAAGCCGGAGCGGATCACGCCTCGAGATCAGCCGGGCTACCACACGTACCGCATCTCGAGCGATGGCCGGTGGGCGTTCCACACCTACTCATCCCTGGACACGCCGCCCGTGACCCAGCTCGTCCGCCTCCCCAAGCACCAGGTCGTGCGGACGCTGGTCGGCAATCAGCGACTTCATGATGCGGTCCGGAAGCTCCGACGCGGACCGGCCGACTTCGTCAAAGTCGGGGCGGGCCCGAGTCTCCAGCTCGACGGATGGATCATGAAGCCCCCAGGCTTCGACTCGACCAAGCGGTATCCGGTCGTTTTCCTGGTCTACGGCGAGCCCGCCAGCCAGACCGCGCTCGACCACTGGGACGGGGCAACTTATCTCTGGCACCTGATGCTCACCCAGCATGGCTACGTCGTCGCCACCGTGGACAACCGCGGAACCCCGGCGCCGCGGGGACGCGCGTTCCGCAAGTCGGTTTACCGGAAGGTGGGAGTGCTCACCGCGGCCGATCAGGCCGCGGCTGCCCGCACGATCGGCCGCTGGCCATGGGTGGATTCGACCCGAATCGGCGTCTGGGGCTGGAGCGGGGGCGGCTCCACGACGCTCAATCTCATGTTCCGCTATCCCGAGGTCTACCGCACTGGGATGGCCGTCGCACCGGTGCCGGATGATCGGCTCTACGACACGATCTATCAGGAGCGCTACATGGGCTTGCCGGAGGCGGACTCGGCGGCCTACCGGGAGGGATCGCCGCTCAGCTTCGCGGACCGTCTGCGGGGCAACTTGCTGGTGGTGCACGGCTCGGGAGACGACAACGTGCATTACCAGGGCACCGAGCGCCTGGTGAACGCCCTGGTCGCCGCGAACCGGCCGTTCACCATGATGGTCTACCCCAATCGAACGCACTGCATCTGCGAGGGCGACCAGACCACCTTGCACCTCTTCTCCCTGCTCACTCGCTACCTGGAGCAGAACCTGCCGGCCGGTGGGCGCTGACGGCGCCCGCTCTTCGAGGGAGGACGCAGATGCGCCTGTCGCAGACTCCAGCGGAAGCCATCGTACTCATCGCCCTGGCCGGCGCCGCCTTGGCCGGCCCACCGCCTGCCGTCGCGCAGGCCCCGGTCCCGGCGATCCCTGCCACGCTCACTCGTCTCGCCGACCAGTTCTGGAGCTGGCGCGCCGAGACCCAACCGCTCTCCGGAGACGACATCCCGCGGATGACCCGCTCGGCGGAGTGGCTGCCGGACTGGTCCCCGGGCGCGGTGGCCGGCCAGCGTAAAGCGATGGCGGGCTTCGCCAGCGTCTGGAAGGCGATCGATACGACCGGCTGGAGCATTCCGGCCCGGGTGGACTACCGGCTGATGGGCGCGGCGATCGAGCGGGTGCGCTGGGAGCTCGACGTCACCCGGCTCTGGTGGCGAGATCCGGGTTTCTACCTCGACCAGACCGTCGGCTCGCTCTTCGATGCGCTGCTGGCCCCCGGTCCGTTCGACCCCGAGCGCACCCGCCGGGTGGTTCGGCGCGTGGAACAGATTCCCATCACGCTCCGCGAGGGCAGGGCCAATCTGACCGAGGCCGTGGGCCCGTTCGCAGCGCTGGCGATCCAGAGCCTGAGCGAGATCGGACCCCATCTGGAGATCGTGCGGCGGGAGCTGACTCCATTGCTGGAGGGGCCCGAAGCCGGGAAATTCGGTCCCGCCGTGGAGCGGGCGACGGCCGCCCTGGAGCAGTACCGCGACTGGCTCCGGCAGCGACTGCCGACGCTGCCGGTGCGGACCGCCGTCGGGCGCGAGGCGTACATCGGCTTCCTCGGCCGGATCGCCATGGTGCCCTGGAGTCCCGACCAACTGGTGGCGATGGCCCGGCAGGATCTCGCGCGAGCGGTGTCGTTCGAGGCCTACGAGCGGGAGCGGAACCGCACGCTCCCCGAGCTCGCGATCTTCCCCGACGCCGCCGCCCAGGCGGCGCGCGCCGACAGCGATGAGGCGCGGGTGCGGCGCTTCCTGGTGGAGCACCGGATTCTGAGTGTGCCGGCCTGGCTGCACCACTATCGCACGCCGCCGGTCCCGCCGTACCTGGCTCCGATCGCCTCCTGGGGCGTCGACGACGATCTCACCTCCGAGACCCGGCTCGACCAGGACGCCGTGAGCTACCGGCCACCTCCGTCACCCAAGCTGCCCTACTTCTATCTCGCCACCGCGAAAGACCCCCGCCCGATCATGGTGCACGAAGGCGTTCCGGGCCACTACATGCAACTGGCGCTCTCCTGGGCCAACCCCGACCGGATCCGCCGCAGGTATTACGACTCCAACGCCAACGAGGGGATCGGCTTCTACGCCGAGGAGATGATGCTCCAGGCGGGATACTTCGACGACAGTCCCCGGACCCGGGAGATCATCTACAACTTCATGCGGCTCCGGGCGCTGCGGGTCGAGGTGGACGTGAAGCTCGCGCTGGGGGAGTTCTCCCTCGAGCAGGCGGCCCGGTATCTGGAGCGCACGGTGCCGATGGACCGGGAAACGGCGCTGGGCGAAGCCGCGTCGTTCGCCGCCAGGCCGGGGCAGGCCATCACCTACGAGATCGGCAAGCTCCAGATCCTCCAGTTCCTGGCCGATGCAAGGCTGCGCGAAGGCGATCGCTTCTCACTGCAGGCATTCCACGACAACCTCTGGAAGAACGGCAACGTGCCGATCAGCCTGGTCCGCTGGGAGTACCTGGGAGGCGAGTAGCCCATCGCTCACTCGCTTCGCAGCGCGATGACCGGGTCCACGCCGGCGGCTCGCCTCGCGGGCAGATAACACGCCAGCAACGCTACGGCCGCCAACCCCATGGGCACCGTGACGAAGGTCAGGAGGTCGGCGGCATCCACCCCGAAGAGCTGGCTTCGGATGAGCCGTGCCGCGCCGGTGGAAAGGACCAGCCCGAGGACGGCCGCCACCGCGATGATCCGGGCCCCGGTCCTGCGGGCCGAACAGGTCCTGCTACCTGGCGATGCGGATCGCGCACCTGCTGCTCTCGTTTTAGCGGCCTGTGCCGCCGCCTCATTTCTTGACTTCAAACTCCTTGGTGCCCGCGGAGTTGCTGTCCACCAGGATCTCGACCTTGTACTTCCCGGCCGGCCAGCCGCTCTTCTTGGCGATGTGGAATTCCGTCGCCGCCGGACCGGTGGGCGCGATGGTCTCGCTCCCCTCCTTCACCACCTGTCCGGTCTGGAAGGTCCAGCGCGCGGTGACCGTCTTGCTTGGCGCCGCTCCCTCGGTGAGGACGGAGACGTAGATCGTATCGCGCGGACCGAAGCTCGTCGTCTGATTGGCGACGTGCTTGTCCGCGCCCAGCCCTTTCCCGACCTCGATCGTCTTGACTTCGAACGCGGCAGGCGCTGGGGGAGACGGTTCGGGCGTGGTGGCTTCGCTCTGTGGCGGCGGTGGCGCCGATTTCTTGCAGCCGCCGAGCGCCAACGCGGCAACGGCGAGCGGCAGGGCGAGAGTCATCCTGCGGTGACCATACATGGGGTCTCTCCTTCGCTCGTCTCAGCCTTCCGGGATCTTGAGTACCTGTCCGGGATGGATGAGATCCGGGTTCTTGATGGTGTCCTTGTTGGCATCGTAGATCTGGTGCCACTTCCCGGCGTCGCCGTAGAGCTGCTTGGCGATCTTCGAGAGGCTGTCGCCCTTCGCGACCGTGTAGGTCCGCGCTCCCGCGGGCTTGGGAGCGGTGGACGAGCTGCCGCCCTCCACATCGGAGAAGTCGGGTGTGGGGTCCTTGCCAGCCATAGGGTCCTCCTCTGAATTGGCGATCGGACGACTCCGCGAGTCGCGCTCTACCGCTTGCCGAACAGGCTCCCGAGCAACCCTCCGACGTCGTCGAGCACCGAGCCGTCCTGATTGCGATCGAGCAGCCGGCTCACCGCTCCCATCGCCCCGGGCGCCGACGTGGCGAGGGCCTCGCGCTCACCCCCGAGCAGTCCCGCGAGCCCGTTGGCATCGAGGCCGCGGTCCCGCCGGACCCGTCCGAGCGCGCCGAGCACCAGCGGAGCCAGCGTCGCCAGGAGCGGACCCGCCTTGGCGAGGTCGAGGCCGGAGGAGCGCGCCACCGCCTGCTCGGCCAGGTCACGCCGATCGCCGAGCACGTGGCCCAGGATCGCCTCCCCACCCGAGAGCGGCGCGGTCTGCAGCGCGCCGGGAACGTCGTTCAACACGCTGCCGTCGTGATCCCGGGCGATGGCCTCGTTGAGTCGCTGCGCCCCGTCGCCCTGAGCGGCGTTGTGGGCGAGCGCGCCGAGCAGCAGGGGCACCGCCGCAGCGATCGCCCTGCTGGTGGCGCCCTGGTCGGTGCCGAGACGACTGCTGATCTGCCGGAGCGCGTTGTCGTCCAGGTGTGCGCTCAGGGTGTCGAGTATGGATGGCATCGGCCGTCCTCCGACTGGATGCGAGAGTGCGAGGTGCCGCGCGAGTGACGTACTGTGCAGGAGCTGCGCAAAATGCCGCGAGGTGGCGACGAAGGATGTGACCGTCGTCACCAGACCGGGACAGCATTATCGTTCCTCGGAATACGCGCCTCGTTCACCCGCTGCACCACTGATGCGAGCATGAGTGGAGACGCCCAACTCTCGTCAAATGACCCGGCACGGCGCGCGGCCGAGCGCGCCGCGCTCACCCGGATGCTGATCGTGATCGCGGTCTGGCTCGCGACCTGGACCTTGCGGCAGAACGGGGCCATGACTCGACTCGGGCTCGATGCCATCCTGACCGCGGCGAGCTGGTGGGCCGTGCTGCCGGGGCGCCGCCAGGGCGGGTCGGCCTTCGGTGAGCACGGGCGCTGGACCAGCCTGCTGATCGCGCTTCCGGTCGGCTTCGGCATCGCGACGGCGGCCGAGCTCTGGCATCTGCTGCGCGGCGGAGCGGCGTAGCCACCCCGGGATGATGTCCCCCGCCCCAGCCGACGTGGCCAAGGAGCTCCAGCAGATCGTGGCTGGGCCCGGAACCCGCTCGGACAAGGCGCGGCGTGCTCCGCTCCATACATCGAAGCGCTCGGCGGCGCGATCATCGGTCTCAGGCGATCACCTGTCTGCCTGGTAGACCAGCGCTAGTTGGGCCTGCTGGATGAAGAGCAGGAGGGGCCCTGGCCGAGGAACGACCGGGCTTGAGCTGGGGGTATAGAGTAGGCGGCGCATCCGACCGATCCTCCGCTGGAGCATGTAGAATCCGAGCCCTCCAGTGATAAAGAGCGCGGAGGCCGCCGAAAGTTCCCTGGGCAGGGTCGCCGGCATGGTCGGAGCGGGCGGGGCAAGGGGCCACTGTTCCGGAGAGTCTATGCGAACCACCGTTTCGTCGCCCTGCACGCGAATCACCGTTGCCATCCTCATGACGGCGATCGCCGCACTCGCCCTCGGACCGGCGGCCGGGGCGCAGGACGCGGAGGCTCACCAGCACCGGGTCGGGCAGCTGGGCCACGTCAGCTTCCCCGTGTCCTGTACCGCCGAGGCACGACGCCGCTTCGAGCACGCGATGGCCCTGCTCCACTCGTTCTGGTGGGAGGAGGGGGAGCGGGCCTTCGGCGCGGTCACCCAGGCGGATTCCAACTGCGCGATGGCCTACTGGGGGCTGGCGATCAACGCCTGGGGCAATCCATTCGCCGGCGGCCCCGCCGGCGCCGCGCTCAGCCGCGGGGTCGAGGCCGCGGAAGGTGCCGCCTCGCATCCGGCCCCGACCAGACGGGAGCAGGGGTTCATCGCGGCAAGCACGGCTCTCTATCGTGACGCGGCCGCCACTTCCAACGCGGCGCGGCTTCAGGCCTACGCCGACACCATGGGGAGTCTCCACCGGGAGCTCCCTCAGGACACCGAGGTCGCCATCTACTATGCGCTGGCCCTGCTGGCGACGGCCCCCCGCACCGATACGACATTGACGCAGCAGCGGAAGGCCGCGGCGATCCTCGCTCCGCTGTTCGCCCGGTACCCGGACCACCCCGGGCTCGCGCACTATCTGATTCACGCGACCGACTCGCCCCGGCTGGCCTCCATGGGCCTGGACGCTGCCCGGCGCTACGCGCGCATCGCCCCGGCGGCGCCGCACGCCCAGCACATGCCGTCCCACATCTTCGTCCGGCTCGGCCTCTGGCAGGAGACCGTCGCGTCCAACCGGAAGTCCTATGAGGCCGGCTCCGCCTACGCCAAGGCGTCCGGACTGGCGGGTGGGACTCCCGAAGAGCTCCATGCCCTCGATTACGCCGTCTACGGCTTCCTCCAGCTCGGCCAGGACTCGGCCGCGAGAGCCGCGGTTGCCACCGGCCAGCGGCTGGTGATCGCCCCTGGCAAGGACAACCTGGTGAGCGACTACAACCGCACCTCGATGGCGGCACGGGTTCCACTGGAGCGCGGCGACTGGCCAGCCGCGGCGGGGTTCCCGGCACCAAGTCCAACGGACACCGGAGTGTCGGCCATGCTGCGCCACTATACCCGCGCCATCGGTGCGGCGCGGAGCGGGCGGCCCGGGCCGGCGCGGGTCGAGGTCTCGGCGCTCGACGAGCTCGCCACCGAGTTCGCCGGACGGCAGGAGGCGTACTGGGCCAGGGTCACGGGCATCAAGCGGGACGCGGCCGATGCCTGGGTCCGCTTCGCCCTGGGAGACACGACGGCCGGGCTCGCCCTGGCGCGGGCCGCGGCGGATACCGAGGAGGTCACCGACAAGCACCAGGTGACGCCGGCCGAACTGCTGCCCGCGCGAGAGCTGCAGGCCGACATGCTTCTCGCCGCCGGGCGGTACGCGGAAGCCGGTGAGGCATACCGCGCCACCCTCGAGCGTGAGCCCGGCCGGGCGCGCACCCTGTTCGGTCTGGCGCGCGCCGCACAGCTTGCCGGCGAGCAGTCGGCCGCGCGTGCCGCCTACAGTGACTTCCTCAGGCTCATGAGTCGGAGTGACGGCGACCGCCCGGAGCTGGCGGCGGCGCGGGAGTTCGTGCGACCCGGCCGATGAGTCCCCGCCGGCCGTCGCCGACCATGTCGGCCCTGCTCGTCGCGTGCGTCGTGCTCGGGTGTGCATCCGGCCGCGGATCGCCGGCGCCGGGCGCCGCCCCGCAGTCCGCGCCGTCGCTCCGGTCCACCATCGCCGGCGTCCGGCAGTTCATCCTCGACACCATGCGGGTGCTGGGAGCGCCGGGGGCGGCGATCTCGGTGAGGAAGGACGGCCGCCTGGTGTGGAGCGAGGGGTTCGGCTCCGCCAACCTGGAGCAGCACGTGCCGGTGACGGGGCTGACCCGTTTCAGGATCGGGAGCGTGTCCAAGCCGCTGACCGCCACCGCGCTGGGCCTCCTCAGCGAGCAGGGTCGACTCGACTGGGACGCGCCGGTGCAGCGCTACGTCCCCAGCTTTCCGGTGAAGCGCTATCCCATCACCGTCCGGCAGGTCGCGGGGCACCTCGCCGGCATCCGGCACTATCTCCCCGGGGAATTCGAAAACCAGAAGCACTACAGCACCGTCCTCGAGGGCCTCGCGATCTTCCAGAACGACTCCTTGCTCTTCGAGCCGGGCACTCGGTACGCCTACTCGAGCTACGGCTGGAACCTGCTGAGTGCCGTCGTCGAGGGCGCATCGGGTGAACGGTTTCTCGACTTCATGGCACGCCACGTGTTCGGGCCCGCCGGGATGGTCCACACCATTGCCGACCAGCCGGACAGCATCATCCCGGATCGGACCCGATTCTACACCCGGTCGGACTCGGTCGGGCCGGTGCTCAATGCGCCCTACGTCGACAACAGCTACAAGTGGGCCGGCGGCGGATTTCTCTCGACCACGGAGGACCTCGCGCTGTTCGCGGAGCGGCTCCTGGATGGCCGCCTCCTCAAACCCGCCACGGTGACGCTTCTCTGGACGACGCAGCACACGTCCGACGGCAAGGCCACCGAGTACGGGATCGGCTGGGGTGTCACCCGTGATGCGCGCGGACGTCGGCTGATCTCCCACGCGGGCGGCTCGGTCGGTGGCACGGCCAATCTCCTCATCTATCCGGCCGAGCACCTGATCGTGGCCATCCTGGTAAACAGCGACCATACCTTCGTCGACGCGGTGAACCGGTATGCGGAGCCGTTCCTGGCGCGGACGCCATGATCAGGTAGGCGACCGGGCGGCACCAGCGGCGCGCGATCGTACGGGGGCTCAGTGAGCTGGTGAGGAGTCCAGTTATTCGCCGTACATTTCCGTAATGAGACGCCGGAGCGCTCGCGCCTCGTCGATCGAGAGGCTCCCGAGCTTCTTTCCGAGGCGTGCCTTGCTGATGGTGCGGATCTGATCCAGCGCGATCTCAGCGTTCCGGCCGCCGACCCGGCAGCCGAGCCGGGAACGCCAAGCGGGATGGAGTTGACTCGTCAGAGGACAGACAGTGACGGTCTGCAGTCGATCGTTCAGCGCGTCCAGACTCACGATCACCGCCGGGCGCGTCTTGGCCATCTCCGCGCCCTCCGCCGGATCGAGAGAGACCCACCGAATCTCGTAGCGCTTCACCGCTTGCGGCGGGGCCGCCGAGCGTATTTGGGCGGCCGGCGCGCCTGCCATGGGATAGTGTCCAGTCCGTCGGCGACAGTGGCATCCCAGGCGCCCCAATCCTCTGTCTCCGTCGCCATTTCGCCGGCTGTTTCTTCCCAGGAGAGTTTGGGGCTGGCGGAACCGAGTGCACGGAGCAGTATCCCGTCGCTCCGTTCTTCCATGAGCACGGCGGCCCCGATCCGGTAACGTTCGAGCGTTCCGGCCGGAATGCGGACGCCGCGGGAATTACCGATGCGGGCGACTTTGAGTTCGACTGGCTTCATGTAATAACTGTAATTACCGCGGAACCATGAAGTCAACGCCAGCTTCGCAGCGTGCCTGGCGCTCCCGGGCCTTCGCCGGCCAGTGGCGTAGTGCAAACACTTGCGCAGTGACCCGTTGGATCCGTTCTCGTGAGAAGCGCCACATACATATCGAGACGAATGCGGCAGTATTCCTCCAGTCTGCCTCATCACACGGAGGATAGCCATGCCGCGTCTCAATGTGGTCCTCGTCGGGGTGGCCGCGCTCGCCTGCCCGCTGGGCTGCTCAGGAGGTGATCTCACCCTTCCGGGTTCGGCCGAGCCTGCTGCGATTCTCGTCGTGTCCGGAGACGGCCAGAGTGCCAGGCCGGGGACGCTACTGGACCAGCCGTTGACGGTCCAGATTCTCGACGCCAGCTCCCGCCCCGTGCAGCAGGCGACTGTGGAATTCAGCTTTGTTGGAGACGTTCCTGGGGCAAGTCTCGACCCTGCTTCGGTGCTAACCGATGCGGAAGGACATGCCGCCGCGGTTGTCCGCCTGGGAGACGTGACGGGTGAGCAGCTCATCGTGGCCAAGGTGGCGAGCATCTCACCCGCGGATCTGCGTGCCCGGTTCAGCGTGACCGCCCTTCCGGGAGGTGGTCACGGTCGAGATGGGGGTGGCGATTAAGGGGGTGGTGCGGGCGAGTGAGGCGACTGAACCCGCGGCCGCGGTTTGGCACCACGTCGGGACCCGTGCATCTTAGGGCGATGCTCCTGCCGAGCCCGTTTTCCATCCCTGGATCACGCTGATGGTCATCCGAGCCTGGCGGGGCTACGCCTCGGCGGCCGCCCCGGAGGCCTATCCCAAGCACCTGCTCGAGAGCGTGCGCCCGAAGCTGGAGCGCCTCGCCGGCTTCCGTGGCCTCTCGCTGCTCCGACGCCGTACCGGGGAGGAAATCGAATACCTGGTGCTCCCCACTGGGAGTCGATGGACGCCGTGCGCGCCTTCGCCGGTAACGAACCCGAGCGCGCCGTGGTCGAGCCCGAGGCGCGGGCCGCGCTGGTGCGGTTCGACGACCAAGTGACACACTACGACGTGTTGGCTGACCAAGGAGACCCTTCATGAGACCGGCCGGTCTGCTCCTCCTCACCTTGCCGCTTCACAGCCTCACCGCCCAGCAGCCCCAACCGATCACCGCGATCCGCGCGGGCGTCCTGATCGACGGCACCGGCGCCGCCCCCGTCAAGAATGCCGTCATCGTGGTCCAAGGCGACCGGATCACCGCGGTGGGTCCCGGCCTGGCGATCCCCAAGGGCGCCACGGTGGTGGACCTCTCGGGCGAGACCGTGCTTCCGGGGTTCATCGACGCGCACGTGCACCTGGTCGGCCGCACCATCGGCGACGGCGACTGGCAGCACTCCGGCATCACCGAGCTGCCGAGTGAGCTGACCCTGCTGGGCGCGGCCCACGCGCAGCAGACCCTCGAGGCCGGCTTCACCATGGTGCGCATCGTCGGCGCGGACGGATTCGCGGACCTGGGGCTGCGCAACGCGATCAACGCCGGCTGGGTGCCCGGCCCACGCATCCTGGGAGCGGGGATCGCCCTGGGCGCCCGGGGCGGCCACTGCGACGGCACGGCCGGCTTCAATCCCGGGACCTTCGGCCATGAGGCGGGCTTCCAGGAAGGCGTGGCGGACGGGGTCGATCAGGTGCGGAGCGGCGTGCGCTACATGGTGAAGTACGGCGCCGACCTCATCAAGATCTGCGCGACGGGCGGGGTGCTGTCCCCCACCGACTCGGTCGGGCTGCAGCAGTACACCGAAGAGGAGATGCGGGCCATCGTGGAGACCGCGGCGATGCTCCAGCGCAAGGTGGCCGCCCACGCCCACGGTGTCGAGGGGATCAAGGCCGCCGTGCGCGCGGGCGTGGCCTCGATCGAGCACGGCTCCATCCTGGACGACGAGGCGGTCCAGCTCATGAAGCAGCACGGCACCTACCTGGTGCCGACGCTGCTCGCCGGGTTCACGGTCGAGTCGCTGGCGACCGCGCGGAAGCTGCCGCCGGCCATCGCCGCCAAGGCGCTCGCCATCGCGCCGCGGATGCGCCACTCGTTCAAGCTGGCGCTGGACGCGGGGGTGAAGATCGCGCTCGGCACCGATGCCGGGGTGATGCGGCACGGCACCAACGCCCGCGAGTTCGCGCTCATGGTGAAGTACGGGATGTCGCCGATGCAGGCCATCCAGGCCGGCACCCTGAGCGGCGCCACCCTGCTGGGCCGGGACGCCGAGGTGGGCTCGCTCGAGCGGGGCAAACTCGCCGATCTGGTGGCGGTCAAGGGTGATCCACTGCAGGACATCCGGGTGCTGCAGCATGTCGATTTCGTGATGAAGGGTGGGGCCGTGTTCAAGCAGAATGGGCGGGTGGAGGGGCGGAGCGACGCGTGGGTGCGCTGAGGTGGCGAAACGAGCACGGCGGGCCTCCGTATCCCGGTGAGCCCGCCGTGCCGTTCACTCTCTGATGTCGGTCGTTGCTACGACGCCGTCTGCATCTGCGAGAAGAACTCCTCCGATTTCTTCTTCAGCTCTTCGGGGGTCAGGTCCTGGATGTGCTGGGCCAGCCACCAGTGGTGGCCGAACGGATCCTCCAGGCACCCGGTGCGGTCACCCCAGAACTGGTCGGCGAGCGGCATGATCGGCTTGGCGCCGGCATCGACCGCCCGCTTCCAGGCCGCATCCACATTCTCCCCGTAAACGAAGAAGCTGACCGGCGTGCCACCGATCGACTTGGGGCCCCTGGAGCCATGTTCGGGCATCTCGTCCATCAGCATGATCACCGAGTCGCCGACCTTGATCTCCGCGTGCATGATCTTCCCGTCCGGTCCCGGGAACCGCATCACCTCTTGCGCTCCCAACGCCTTCTTGTAGAAGTCGATAGCCTTCGCCGCCCCGGCGACGACGATGCTGGGCGTGACGGTGTGGTATCCCTTGGGAATCGCTTGTGCTTTCTGAGCCATGATCGTCTCCTACCGTAAAAAGGTGGCAGGGAGAATATTGGAATTTCATGACGGACGAGCAACCCTCGGGCGTCTCGGATGTGAACGTGCAATGTCACAAAATGGTCGATCTGCACCTCGGATCCTATGTCAGCTCAACCGAACGACCCGCGAGCCGGGTCCGGCTATCGTGAGTTTCCACCCCCCGCGGATCTCCGCGACCGGGTGGCCTGCACCTGGGTACGCCGGATAGGAGCCGCGAGCAGTCACCCGCAACCGATCATTCCCGACGGGTGCGTGGACCATCATCGCGATCGACGATGGCCGGCCACAGGTCGCAGGACCGGCTACTCGAACCCATCTGGTCCGGCTCCTGGCCCAGAGCGTCGTGGTGGGGATCCGCTTCCGTCCCGGTGCCGCCCGGGCGGTGCTCAAGTGCTCCGCCAGCGAGCTGCTCGACTGCAACCCCGAGCTCCGGGAGCTGGATGAGCGCGGCGCATCGGCACTGGTCGATGAGCTCGGGGGAGCGCCGTCTGCCACCGCCAAGCGCCAGGCGATGGAACGTTGGGTTCGTGGCCGGATCGCGGGAGACGGCGCCCGGCCGATCAGCTCGGCTGGAGCGCCCGCCGGCTGCACCGCCGGTTCGTCGACGCCTGCGGCTACGGCCCCAAGATGCTGCAGCGGATCCTGCGGCTGCAGCGCGTCATCCGGCTGGCGCGGGCGGCGGGAGGTGCGAGCCTGAGCCTCGCCGGCCTGACCCGTGAAGCAGGATTCGCCGATCAAGCCCACATGAATCGCGACTTCCGGGCGCTGACCGGCTTCACCCCGCCGGACTTGCTGGCCGGGTGGAACGCGGAGGTGGGCCGCTGGCTCGAGCTGGAGTGAAGGACCGACCGATTCGTTCAAGACATCGGGGCCGGACCCGGCCAAGCTGAACGTCGCAGGCCGGATCCGACAACCCTTCGAGCCGAGGTCGACATGGAGCAGCGTCTGAGCGTGATCACCCTGGGCGTCAGGGACCTGGCGCGTTCGCGACGATTCTACGAGAGCGGGCTGGGGTGGAGCCGCGACAGCGGCGGGGACGACATCGCCTTCTACCAGGCGGGCGGCTTGATCGTAGGGCTCTACGAGTGGCCCAAGCTGGCGGAGGATGCGGGGGTCGAGCAGGAAGGCTCGGGCTTTCGCGGCTTCACCCTGGCGCACTGCGCGCGGACCAAGGAGGAGGTCGATACCGTGCTCGCGCAGGCCAAGGCGGCCGGCGCGCGCATCTTGATACCGGCGAGGGAGACCTTCTGGGGTGGCTACGACGGCTACTTCGCCGACCCGGATGGGCACCTGTGGGAGATCGCCTGGAACCCGGGCTGGACGATCACGGAGCGGGGCGACACGCTGCTGAAGAAACCGGGCTGATCGGCTCGGTCGGCAAGTTCAGAGTCTCCGCGCCATCGCCGATGTGGGCCGACCCACGAGGGCGATGTATCTTTGCTGCGTCCCCACTCACCGAGCCGCCATGCCGTCGCGATCGCAACGCACTCTCGCCAAAGGCCGCGACGGGTGATCAGTTGCCGCACTCTGGGCCCGATCGAAGTCCTGGTGGACGACGCCCCCGCGCCACCGGAGCTCCTCTGGCGCAAGCATCTCGGGCTGCTGATCTATCTCGCCCGCTCCGTCCCGAAGGCACGCACCCGCGACCATGTCATTGGCCTCCTCTGGCCAGACCGGCCCGACGCGTCCGCGCGGCATTCGCTCAACGAGGCGATCCGGGTGCTGCGGCGGTTCACCGGAGAGGAGGGGGTGGTGTCGAGCGGCGGGCAGATCCGGCTCCTGCCCGGCCTGGTGCAGCTCGACCTGGACGAGCTGCTTCGCTGCTTCTCGGAAGGAGCATGGGCCACCGCGGCCACCCTGATCGCCGGCGAGTTCATGGAGGGCTTCACGCTGCCCGGCGCCTCCGCCTTCGAGGATTGGCTCGCCGCGGAGCGGGAGCACTGGCGCGTC
>JBBSHB010000006.1:0-48478 GCA_038253515.1 Gemmatimonadales bacterium
CAGCCGGCCCAGCGCGGACAGGTCGGCGAGCACCGCTTCGACCAGCGGGTCGGCCGCCTCGAGCGACCGGCGGAGCGTCTCCAGCGGCATGCCCCGATCGCTCATATGGGACCGATGATACGCCTTGAGCGTCTCCAGTGCTCGAGCGGCGAGTGCCTCGAGTGTTCCCAGGCGGACCCAGCGCTCCCCCACCCGCCGCGCCGACGCCTCGCGGCTCGCCAGCTCGGCGGCCGCGGCCCGCGCGACGCCCAGCAGGACAGGGAGTGCGCCCACCGTCACCCCGGCCAGGTGGCGATCGAGCAGCGCGCGGAACCGCTCGGCGGGGTTGCGGGAAGCGATGGCGACGGGCCACACGCTCCGGCGGCCCGGAGGCTGGGGATCGAGCACCCTGCCGCCACCGATCGTGGTCACCGGGCTGTAGCTCCGGAGGACGAAGCGATCCTCGCCCCGGGCTACGACCGGCTCCTCCAGCCTCAGCCGGGCGAGGCCGCTCCGGCCGGGCTCGATGGGGGAGCGCGGATTCACCCGGGCCATCACCTCCGCGGTGCCCAGGTGAAAGCGTACCCGCGTCCGGTTGACCAACGGACGAGGCGCCTCCGGCTGGAGCGCGATCTCCACGTCGACCGCGGTGGTGGGAACCCACGCCGAATCCGGCGTGACCACCATCGAGCCGCGGTGCACCTCGCCCCGCTCGATCCCCGCGATGCCGAGGGCGGTACGGGCACCGGGCTCGCTCTGCGCGAGGGAACAGCCGTAGGATTCGATCGACCGCACCCGCCCCTCCCGACCCTGAGGCAGGAGCAGCACCGGATCCCCGACGGCAACCCGGCCGGACCAGGCGGTGCCGGTGACCACGGTGCCCACCCCCGCGACAGAGAAGGCACGGTCGACCGGGAGTCGGAACAGATCGGCGGCCGAGCGCCCCGGCAGCTCCGCCGCCCGGGTGGCGAGACGGGCGCGGAGCTTCTCGATGCCCTGCCCCGTCTTCGCCGAGACGGCGATCGGGGCCTCGAAGGCGACGGGTGAGGCCGCCAGCCGCTGCGCGACCTCCGACATGACGAGCTCCAGCCACTCGGGCTCGACCAGATCGGCCTTGGTGAGCACCGGAATCGCGGCCCGGACGCCGAGCTGCTCGAGCACCGCGAGGTGTTCCACCGTCTGGGGCATGATCCCTTCGTCGGCCGCGACGACCAGCAGCGCCACGTCGATCCCCGACGCGCCGGCCACCATGGTGCGCACGAAATCCTCGTGCCCCGGGACGTCGACCACACCCGCGACCCGGCCGGCCCCGAGCGGCAGGGGCGCGAAGTTGAGGTCGATGGTGATTCCGCGTCGGCGCTCCTCCGCCAGCCGATCCATCGACCGACCGGTCAGCGCCGTCACCAGGGCCGATTTCCCATGGTCGATGTGGCCCGCCGTCCCGACGATCACGCGGCAGCCCAGGATCGCCGGGTCCAGAACTCGAGCGCGGGAAGCTCGGTCTCCTCCGCCAGATGGTGGCGGATGTAGCGGGCCAGCAGCCGGCGGTGGGCCGCGGCGTGCTTCTCCTCCAGCACCGGCAGGGGGGCCTCGGAGTCGAGCAGGGCAAGGAGATCCGTGCGTGCCTGCTCGGGAAGCTGGGTCGCGCCGACCTGCGCGGCGCAGGTGGAGCAGAGCGCCCCGCCTTCCCTGGTATTGAACGCGAGCGGACCCGCCGAGGGCAGCCGGGTCCCGTCCCGGATGCAGGCGTCGAGCGAGGGGGCAAAGCCGAGCACGCTCACCAGGTGCCACAGGCTCCGGAAGCCCAGCGCCTCGACCTCTTCCCTCGGCGCGGTCTCCAGCCTTGCGAGGGCATCGCGGAACAGGTCGAAGCTCTCGGGATGCCGATCCGCCGGCGCGAAACGGAGCATCACTTCGGCCAGGGCGGATGCGGTGGCGTACCGGTCGAGGTCCGTGGTCAGTCCATGAAAGAGATGCGTCAGGTCGAACGCGCTGAGCACATGCAGCTCGCGGTGCTCCTTGGTGAGAAACTGGGCCTGGCCCTCGCTGAGGACCTGGAGGGCGGCCCCGAAGCGACTCCTGGGTCGCAGCGCGCCCTTGGCGATCGCGCTCTGGACCCCGAGCTCCCGGGTGGCCAGCCGCACGATCTTCGACGTTTCACTGTAGCGCACCGCCGAGAGCACGATCGCGCGGGTCGTCACCAGGGGCATCGACTTATTCCGGCGGAATCTGCACCACGGCCGCGCCCGAGGGGCAATCTCCCAGGGTGATGGTCCGCTGCTCGGCCAGGTCTGGGCCCAGGACGTGGGCCTTGCCGGGTCTTCCCGCCAGGCACGGACCCGCTTCGATGGCATACACCCGGTTCCGGCTGTCCACTGCCACGGCTGAGTTGGAGGGAATCGGCACACCGCTCCCCGCCCCGCGCACCACCGTGTTGCTGTCCGTGTCGAACACCAGCACTCCCTCGGTGCGGGAGCTGGCGTAGACCTTGGCGTCGGCATCGGCGGCGATGCTTCCGGGAGCAGTGCCGAAGCCGGAGAAGCTGGCGGTCTCGACGCGGGCCACCGGGTCCACGATCGAGAGCCGCCCTTCGGCTTGGGTGGAGCTCCCCGAGCTCATGACATACATGAGGCCGTCCACGCCGACCGTGGCGAAACCCGCGTTCCCCGGACCGGTGAGCGGAATCGAGTCGCGGCCGGCGGCCAACGCGTTGGTGGCCGGGTCGACCACGCTGAGCCAGCTGGGCCCGGCCGGAGTGAGGGTCTCGTCGAGATTGCCATTGAGGACGAAGACCTTCCCCCGAGTGAAGATCACCCCCTGAGGATAGCGACCCACGGCCACCTCCGCGGTGGTGCCCTCGACGTAGTTCACCCGCGAGACGGTGTTGAGGTTGGGGTTGGCCACGTAGGCGATCGAATCGTCGATCACCGCGGAGCCGGTCGCGCCGGAGCTGTCCGGCAACGGCACGCGCCGAAGCACCGCGCCGGACCGGATGTCCACCACGGCGACCGCGTCATCCAGGCCCAGCGGCACGATCGCGATTTCCCCGCGGGCGGAGACCCCGGTCGGCGTGGGTGTCGTCCCACCGAGCTGAACGGCCACCGCCGACGCCGGGGTCTCCACCGGCACGATGCTGAGCGTGTTGGCCGTGCGGTTCACCACGACCAGCACTTCCTGCGGCTCTGGCAGGGGCGCGTTGGTATCGGCGCAGCCGGCGAGGAGGGCGACGCCAAGCGGGAGGGGGGACCAGCGTCCGAGGGTCATGGGATCTGGAAGATGGCGGTGTCGGGGAGGGTGCGGCCAGGTGTGGGATGGCCGGCGATGGGCTCGCGCCCGGACACCCGCCTCACTCGGATGCCTCACCCGTACGGAGCGGTACCACCTGGGGCGAGCCGTCGCACCACGTCGTGACCGCGACCGGCCACTGGAAGACCCGGCCCAGCGTCTCCCGGGTGAGCACGGCCGACGGCGTGCCTTCCGCCACCACCTGCCCGCCGCTCAACAGGAGCATGTGATCGGCGAAGCGCGCGGCGAGATTGAGGTGATGGGTGATGACCAGGCCGGCGAGCCCGGCATCCACCAGCCGCCGAATCAGCTCGAACAGCTCCATCTCGTGCCGCACGTCGAGCGACGCGGTCGGCTCGTCGAGCACGAGGGCCCGCGGCTCCTGGGCCAGGGCGCGCGCGACGCGGACCCGCTGCCACTCGCCTCCCGAGAGCGAGTCGGTCGACCGGTCGGCCAGGTCGACCACGTCGCACCGCTCGAGCGCCGAGCGAACCGCCTCGCGATCGGCGGCGCCGGGCGCGGACCACGGCCCCAGCCTGGCATACCGTCCCAGCATCACGGTCTCCTGCACCAGCAGCGGAAACGCGACCTCCTCCCGCTGCGGCACCACAGCGACGATGCGGGCCAGCTCACCCCGGCGCCACTCCCGCAGCGGCCGGCCCTCGACCAATACCTCCCCACGCTCCAGCGGCACCAATCCCGAGAGCGCGCGGACCAGCGTCGTCTTCCCGCTCCCGTTGGGCCCGACCACCGCGACCAGCCGGGCGCCGGCTACCGCGCAGCTCACCCCGTCCAGCGCCGGCGGGAGAGACCGGCCATAGCGTACCGTGAGGTCCCGCGCCTCGAGAATCACGCGAGCGTTCTCCGAAGCAGCAGCGCGAACAAGGGCACGCCGACCAGCGCGGTGATCACCCCGACCGGGAGCTCTAGTGGCCGGACCACGGTGCGCGACACCACGTCGGAGAGCACCAGGAAGCAGCCGCCGGCCACGAAGCTGACCGGAAGCAGTGTGCGATGGATCGGGCGGGAGATCATGCGGACCGCGTGTGGCACCACCAGCCCTACGAACCCGATGATTCCGCACGCGGCGACACTCGCCGCCGTGAGCAGCGCGGTGCAGAGATAGACCAGCCGCCGGGTGCGCTCGACCTCCGCCCCCAGATGGTGCGCCGGCTCCTCTCCCAGCGCGATGAGATCCAGCCCGCGCGCGCTGAGTCCGATCACACCCAGCGGCAGCACGGCGTAGGTGGCGAACACGGCCAACGCCTGCCAGGAGGCGGCGCCGAAGCCGCCCAGCAGCCAGAGAAACGCGTTCCGGGTGGTGGCGGAGTCGGAGACGACGATGATGGCGCTCATGAGCGCGCCCGCGAACGCGCCCACCACCACGCCCGAAAGCAGCAGCACCCGCGGGTCCAGCCGGTGGCCCGCGACCAGGCTGAGCCGGTAGACCAGCGCCACGGCCGCGAGCGCTCCGAGAAACGCCGCGAGTGGCACCGCCCAGGGTCCAGCGGCGCGACTCGCGATCGCGACCACGGCACCGAGCCCCGCTCCCCCGGAGAGCCCCAGCAGATACGGCTCCGCCAGCGGGTTACGGATCATCGCCTGGAGCGCGGCGCCGCACACGGCGAGGCTTCCGCCGACCAGGAAGGCGAGCAGCACCCGCGGCGCCCGGAGCTCGCGCACGATGACGCTCGCCTGGGCATCGGGACGCTGGAGTCCGGCCCAGACCTCCCGGAGCGAGAGCGGCACCGTCCCCGCGCTGAGCCCGATCACCAGGCACGCGGCCACGAGCAGGACCAGCAGCGCGACGCGCGGGCCGCTCACCGGGACGAGCTCCGGATTCGCGCGGCCAGCTCCCGGATCGCCGCGGGGGCCCGCGGGCTCGGCCGGTTGAACTCCGATCCGGTGACCCGAAGGAAGTGGTGCTCCCGGACTGCCCGGACCACCTGCCACTCCGGCCGGGTGGTAAACGCCGCCGGTCCGTCGGTGGTGGTGAGGATCAGGTCGGGATCTCTGACCGCCACCGCCTCGATGCTCACGGTGCCGGCGGTCTTCCTGAGATCGGCGAAGAGATTCCGGCCGCCCGCGCGCTCCATCAACTCGTTGAGAAAGCTCTGGCCGATGGTCATCGGCGGCTGCTCCCAGACCAGGAGGAGCACCTTGGGCCGGGCCCCGCTCACGCGCGGCGTCGCGGCCGCGAGCGCGGTGTCGAACACAGCGATCACGGAATCCGCGCCTCCCGCGTGGCCGGTCAGGCGTCCCAGCAGCCGCGCGACGCGTCCGACGTCGCTCAAGGCGTCGGTGTTGAGCCGGAGCGCGCCGATGCCGAGGCGCCGGAGCCGCGTCGCGGCCGCGGCGTTCTGGGCGGAGTTGTAGAGGATGACGAGGTCGGGATGGGCGGCGAGGACGGCCTCGAGGTTGGGATTGATGCCGTCGCCGAGATTGGGCACGGCGGCGGCCGCCGGCGGGTAGTCGCACCAGGTGGTGCGCCCGACCAGGGCATCGGCCGCCCCGATGGCGAAGAGGAGCTCGGTGGTAGCCGGGATCAGCGAGGCGATTCGGTGGGCCGGGGTGGGCACCGCCACGGAGTCGCCGGCATCGTCCACCAGCCGGAGCGATCCCGCGGACTGGGATCCGGCGCGGCATCCGCCGGCGGCGAGCCCGAGGACGAGCGCCGTCGCGAGCGGGCGAAAACTGAGAGACGGTCTGCCCCGAATGAGTCCGCCCATCTCCCCGGACCGGAGAGATGGGCGTGAGCGATGGCACGACACGCCATCGAGCGCGCCACCCGACCCTCCCCCGAGGGTGTTCACGGTGGCACGAACGGAGAGGTCTCCTGGCTTGGGGCCTTCGCTCGCCTTCCCGGTGTCCCAGTGGCGTCCTGAGCGAAGCGTCCGACCCATGGGGGTCTGGTGCCCCTTACAGTGGCGGGGCCGCGCCGGCATTCCACCGGCTTCCGAGCATCCGCGTTCGTGAGCTTCAGTTGTACCTGCGCCTGCGGCAACGCGGCAAGTTTACCGGCCCCCGCTCCGGGTCGCAAGAGACGATGTCAGCTCGGCCTTGAGCCGGGCGCGCTCCGATTGATACCGCTGCCACTCCTCGGCCGGGGTCTCGCTCTCCTTGCCGGCGTAGCGAGCGTCCAGGACGGCGATGGCTTCGAGCGCCGGCTCCGGTGCGGGCGCCGGCACGGTCGGGGGCCGCCGGAGAATTCGCCATGCGGCCACGGCGAGCACCAATCCGACCGCCGCCACCAGGCCAGCGAGTACGCTCACCGGCGTACGCGGCAGAGCCGGCAGGGTCAGGCGCACCGAGACGCCGGCCGGCACATCGCCCGTCCAGCGGTGAAAGGAGCGGCCCTCGATGAGCTGACTGTCGGCCAGAGCGAGGGTGCCGCCGGACACCCTCGCGCCGCGCTCTTCGACCAGCAGGTTCACTCGCCCGCCGCTCGACCCGATGGGAAACTCCACCACCGGGTGACCCGCCGGAATCAGGTACTCCAGGGAGAGCTGCTTCTGTCCCGGTGCGATCGGCGCGGTGACCAGCGCGGAGTCGTCCTGCCGCCGCACGGCGTCGGGAGAGACGTCGCTCTCGCCGATCTCGAGACCGGTGCTGACCGCGGGGAGGGGCAGGCTCCAGGAGGCGTGCAGACTGTCCGGCGCCACCCGGGCCCGGAGCCCCCGATTCAGCAGCACGACGAGATCCAGCACCGCGCGGGAGCCGTTCTCGCTCGGGCGAGGCACCACGATGTGCCGGGCCTCCAGGGTGACGGGCGCCGTGCTGGAGGTGTCGTAGACCAGCAGCGCGATGGCGGTGTCGGGGCGGGCCGGGTTGGTGTGGACCGGGGTGGAGAAGTACTCGATCCCACCGTACCGGGCACTCAACAGGTAGATGGCGGTGGTGTCGGCCCGGAAGCGGAACCGGAAGCGGCCCCGCGCGTCCGCGCTGGTGGAATCGACGGCCCCCTGCAGCTCCCGCCCGACCCGGTGGAGCAGTACCCGCGCGCCGGCCAGCCGGGTGGTGTCTCGCTGGTGAGGGACCATCACCCATCCCGCCGCCAGGGTCGGAGGGGCCGGGGTCTGTGCCGACGCCACCTGCGCCCCGCCGAGTCCGAGCAGCAGCGTGACGAAGAGCCTACGGATTGAACTTGCCGAAGTCCTGCGGGTCCATCTTCTCGAGGTAGTCCTTGAGCTTGTCGGCCTCGAGCGAGGGATCGGGAGAGGGCTCGTCGGTCTCGACCCCGCTCTGGTCGAGCAGTTGGTCGCTGGTGAAGATCGGCGCTCGCATCCGAAGCGCGAGCGCGATGCTGTCCGAGGGCCGCGCGTCCACCTGGAAGACATGGTCGTCGCGCCGGATGAGGAGCTCGGCGAAGTAGGTGTTCTCCTTGACCGCGCTGATGACCACGCGCCGGAGGTCGCCGCCGAGGCCGACCAGGATCTGCTTGAGGAGGTCGTGGGTGAGCGGGCGCTGCGCCTTCATCCCCTGGAGCTCCATCGCGATGGCGCTGGCCTCCGCCGGGCCGATCCAGATGGGGAGCACCCGGGTTCCATCCTTCTCCCGGAGGATCACGACCGGCGTGTTGGTCGTGCGGTCCAGGCCCAGGTGCGCCACCGTCACTTCGATCATACGTTAGGTGCCTGCGTCCCAGCTCGCCAGGTAGTCCACCTGCTCGGGCGTGAGCGTGTCGATGGTGATCCCCATGTTCTGGAGCTTGAGCCGCGCGATCTCCTGATCCACCGAGACCGGGAGACGGTGGACCGCCTTGCCCAGGGTCTGCCACTCCTTGGCCAACAGCTCGGCCGCGAGCGCCTGGTTGGCGAAGGACATGTCCATGACGCTGGCCGGGTGTCCCTCGGCGGCGGCGAGGTTGATCAGCCGCCCCTCGCCCAGCACCATGATCCGCTTCCCCTTGACCACGAACTCCTCCACCAAGTTCCGGACTTCCCGGCGCTCCGTCGCCATCCGGGCGAGCCCCTCCAAGTCCAGCTCGACGTTGAAGTGGCCGGAGTTGGCCACGATGGCGCCGTCCTTCATGCGGGCGAAGTGCTCCGGCCGGACCACGTGGAGGTTGCCGGTGAGGGTCACGAAGAGATCGCCCATCGGCGCCGCGTCGGCCATCGCCATGACCTGGAAGCCGTCCATCCGGGCCTCCAGCGCCGGCAGCGGATCGACCTCGGTCACGATGACGTGGGCCCCCGCCCCCCGCGCGCGGCTGGCAACGCCCCGGCCGCACCAGCCGTAGCCAGCCACGACCACCGTGCTCCCCGCCAGGAGCAGGTTGGTGGCCCGGACGATGCCGTCGAGCGTCGACTGCCCGGTGCCGTAGCGGTTGTCGAACATGTGCTTGGTGTTCGAGTCGTTCACCGCCACGATGGGGAACTGGAGGATGCCCTCCTTGGCCATCGCCTTGAGCCGGATGACGCCGGTGGTGGTCTCCTCGGTCGAGCCCCGCACCGCGCCGACCAGCGCCTTGCGCTCCGCCGGCGAGAGCCCCTCCACCCATTTCCGGATCGGCGGAGCCAGGTCGTCCAGCCGATTGAGCGCGATCATGTGCAGCGAGCCCACCAGGTCGGCGCCGTCGTCCTGGGTCATGTCCGGCCCGAAGGCGAGCGCCTGCGCGATATGGGTGTAGTAGGTCTCGTGCCCCTCGCCCTTGATGGCGTACACGTGCACCCCGTGGTCCCGCACCAGGTGCGCGGCCACGTCGTCCTGGGTGGAGAGCGGATTGGAGGCGCAGAGCGCGATCTCGGCGCCCGCCGCCCGGAGCGTCGCCATCAGGTTGGCCGTCTCGGTGGTGACGTGGAGACAGGCGGAGAGCTTGAGCCCCTTGAGCGGCTGCTCCTGGGCGAAGCGGGCGCGGATCTGCCGGAGCACCGGCATGGAGCGCTCGGACCATTCCGTCCGGCGCTTCCCCTCGTCGGCCAGCGCGATGGACTTGATGTCGTACGACGCGATATCGGTGTGAACGCTCATGCGCTCCTCAGCGGGCGGCCGACAGCAGATCCTTCACGCGGTCGGTGCGCTCCCAGGTGAAATAGTCGACCTTCATGTCCTTGCCATCGCCCTTGTACACGCCGCTGTAGGGCTTACGGCCGAAGTGTCCGTAGCTTGCCGTCTGCTTGTATATTGGCCGCTTGAGCTTGAGCACGTCAATGATCCCTCTGGGTGTCAGATCGAACACCTGGTCCACGATCTTCTCCAGCCGGGCGTCGGGCAACACGCCGGTGCCGAAGGTCTGGACCATGATCGAGACCGGTTGGGCCACGCCGATGGCGTAGGCGACCTGCACCTCGCACCGCCGGGCCAGCTTGGCCTCGACGATGTTCTTGGCCACCCAGCGCGCGGCGTAGGCCGCCGAGCGGTCCACCTTGGACGGGTCCTTTCCGCTGAACGCCCCACCGCCGTGGCGCGCCATGCCGCCGTAGGTGTCCACGATGATCTTGCGGCCGGTGAGCCCCGCATCGCCGTGCGGACCGCCGATGACGAAGCGTCCGGTCGGGTTGATGAGAAACTTGGTCCGGCGGTAGTCGATCCGCGCGGCTTCGAGCACCGGCTTGATGACCTCCTCGATCACGCCTTCGCGGATGGTGCTCTGGCCCAGCTGACGGGAGCCGTTGCGCTCGGCATGCTGGGTGCTGACCACCACGGTGCGCACCGCCACCGGCCGGTCGTTCTCGTATTCCACGCTGACCTGGGACTTCCCGTCCGGCCGGAGCCAATCGATCGGCCGGTGTCCATTCAGGCCTTTCCGCACGGCGGCGAGCCGCTCGACGATGCGGTGCGCCAGCATGATGGGGAGGGGCATGCGCTCCCGGGTCTCATTGGTGGCGTAGCCGAACATCATCCCCTGATCGCCCGCCCCCTGCAGCTTGTTCGCGTCCGAATCGACACCCATGGCGATGTCGGGCGACTGGCGGTCGATCGAGGTCAGCACCGCGCAAGTGCGGCCGTCCATCCCGTAGCTCGCGTCGATGTAGCCGATCCCCTCGACCGTCCGGCGGACCAGCTCGGGAATGTTGACGTAGGTCTTGGTGGTGATCTCGCCGGCCACCACCGCCATGCCCGTCGTGACCAGCGTCTCACAGGCCACCCGCCCCGCCGAGTCCCGCGAGAGGATGGCGTCCAGGACCGCATCGGAGATCTGATCGGCGACCTTGTCGGGATGGCCTTCGGTGACGGATTCGGACGTGAAGACGTGACGCTTGGAAGCGGCCATGGGTTGCAGGTTCCGTGAGTGAGAGAGGGGCAGAACGCCCGTCAGGACGCCGTCTTGCCGGGTGGCAAGGTAGCCACCCGTCCGCGTCCGGGCAACGTCGAATTGGGATCGAGGAGGCGCACGTCGATGTACTCGCCAACCACGCTGCGGAGCGCCTCCGAGACCTCCTCCGCGCTCGCGGCAGAGAGCGCGGATTCGGCCGCCTGCCGCGCCGCCGGCTCGGGCACGGTCCGCACCACCCACTTGACCAGGGGCAGCGCGGGCGGCGAGACGCTCAACTGGTCGTAGCCGAGCCCGATCAGCAGCACGGCGCTCAGCGCCTCCGACGCCATCTCGCCGCACACGCTCACCGGCACGCCCGCCGCCCGACCCACGGCGAGCACCTGCTGGAGCTGGCGCACGATGGAGGGATGGTGCGGGGTGAATCGGTCGGCCAGCCGCGCGTTGCCGCGGTCGACTGCCATGGTGTACTGGGTGAGGTCGTTGGTGCCCACGCTGAAGAAGGCGCTCACCTCGGCCAGCCGGTCGGCGATCAGCACGGCGGCCGGGGTCTCGATCATGACGCCGACCGGCACCGACTCGGCCGCCCGCACGCCCGCCGCCTTGAGCGCGGCCGCCTCCTCCTCCATCATCGCCCTGGCTTCCTCCACCTCCTCCACCCGGGTGACCAGCGGCAGCATGAGCCGGATGTCGCGGCCGGCGGCCGCGCGGAGCACGGCGCGGAGCTGGGGACGGAAGACCTCGGGCTCGTCCAGGCAGACCCGGATCGAGCGCCAGCCGAGGAACGGATTCGCCTCGGCCGACGTCTTGAAGGCCACCGGGAACTTGTCGCCGCCCAAGTCGTAGCTGCGGATGACGACCGGATGCTCCCGGAAGGCGGAGGCGACCCGGCGGAAGTAATCGGTCTGCTCGTCCTCGGTCGGCAGCGTCGCGCGTCCGGTGAGGAGGAACTCGGTCCGCAACAGGCCAACCCCCTGCGCGCCGAAGCGCACGGCCTGCTCGATCTCCTCCGGCAGGTCCACGTTGCCCATGAGCTGGATCTGGCGCCCGTCCGGCGTCACCGCCGGCGCCTCGACCACCGCCTCCAGCTGCAGCTCCAGCCGATGGCGGCGACTCACCTGGGTCTTGGCGTCGTCCAGCTCGTCCCGGGTGGGGTCGAGGACGATGGTGCCGCTCTGGCCGTCGAGCAGCAGCATTGTGCCGCTGGGGATCTGGGCCAGCGCGCCGACCGCGCCCATGACGGCCGGGATGCCGAGGGAGTGCGCCAGGATGGCGGCGTGGGCCGTACGGGTCCCCTCCTCGCTCACCAATCCGACCACGTGCTCGCGGTCGAGCTGGACGGTCAGACCGGGCGAGATCTCCTGCGCCACCACGATCACCTGCTCGTCCGCGGGGATCGACCAGAGCTCGAGCGACGAGCCTCCCATCAGGTGGGCGAGCATCCGGAGCTGAATCGCGTTGAGGTCGGCCAGCCGCTCCCGCAGCCGGGCGGCCCCGGACCACTGGTTCCGCAGCTCGAGCGCCTTGAACTCGTAGGCGGTCTCGGCGCTGAGCTGGTTGTTGCGGATCAGGGTCTCGACCGAGGCGAGGAAGTCCTCGTCCTGGGCCATGAGGATCTGGGCGTCGAAGATGCGGGACTCCTCGGGGCCGGCGCGCTGGAGCACCCGCTCGCCCAGCTCCTTGAGATGCGACACGACGTACTCGACCGCGTCCCGCAGCCGGCGGACCTCGGTCTCCACCTGGTCGGGGCGCACCGCGCGGTCGGGGACTTCGGGGAAGTCCCAGCGCACGATGAAGGCGGGCGCGCAGGCCACCCCCGGCGAGACACCGATCCCCCGAAGCGTGCGAGACATGGTCACTCCTCTCCGAATCCGCTGGCCACCAGTTGGGCAAGCGCCTCCACGGCTTGGGCCGCGTCCGGGCCGTCGGCCCGGATGGTGATCGAGCTGCCGCACTCCGCGGCGAGCATCATGACGCCCATGATGCTCTTGCCGTTCACCCCCACGCCGTCCTTGGCGAGCTCCACCTCGGCGCTGAAGCTGCTGGCCAGGCGCACGATTCTCGCCGCCGGGCGGGCGTGCAGCCCGTCGCGGTTCACGATGGTCGCTTCCCGCTCGATCACAGCCCCACCCACCGGAAAAACAGCAGCAGCGCGATAGCCAGCAGGGCGAACCGCACCGTGGTGAGCGCCGTACCGTACCAGCGGGTCACCGCCGCCCCGACCGCCGCCACGGCCAGCGCGCCGACGGCGCCCGCCCAGCCGAACCCCCTGAGGTACCACCCCGCCACCACCGGCACCGCCACCCCGATGACGAATCCCGCCACCGGGCCGATCCGCTCGATGGCCCGCGGCACCCACGAGCCGCCGATGGCCGCGCCGACCCCCATGCCGGCGTCGAACCCGGTGCGAAGCGCCCAGATGGCCGTGCCGAGCCGGAGCGCGTTGTAGCCCAGCAGGAGGCCGGCGATCGCCCACCAGCCGGCGCCGCACACCGCGGCCACCAGCGCGGCGCCCACCAGCACCGGGACCAGCCCGGCCCAGAACAGCTCATCGCCCAGGGCGCCGAGCGGGCTGCAGAGCGCCCGGCGCAGCCGCTCGATCTGCTCGCCGGGGACCGCCTCGTACTCCGCGCGCACGGTGGCGCCGAGCGCGAGGCCGGCGAGGTTGGGATTGCAGTTGAAGAAATCGGTCGACCGTACCACGGCCTCGCTGTGCCGCACCGGATCCACCGATTTCAGGTCTTCCAGCAGCGGCTCCGCCGCGTAGCCCATGCCCACGCCGAGCATGCGCTCGTAGTTCCAGGTCCCCTGCACGGCGAAGAGCCGGAGCAGCGCCCGCCAGCCGCCGGTCACCGGAGCACCACCAGCAGGATGCCCACGGCGACACCCGCCAGCATCCACCTGAGTCGTGCCCCGCGGCCCGCGCTCCGGACCGCGCCGCCGGCCGCGGCGGAGATGCCCGCGCCGATCACGACCAGGGTAAGGCCCACGGCGGTGCGCCGGTCCAGGTGTACGTACCGGGCGACCCCCCAGGCCAGGGCCAGTCCCAGGAGGGTGAGCCCCGCGCCGCGCGAGGCGTCCCGCAGCAGGGCCCCGTACTGCAGCCGCCTGATCGCCCGGCTCTCCCCGGCGGCGAGCGCCGCGGCATGCTGCTGAATGGCCCGCGCGTTCGACCGCCGTACCAGCTGCAGGGTCCAGCCGCCGAGCACGGCCAGCAGCAGCCCGAGCGTGACGCTCAATCCGAGCCCGAGCTCCCAGGGGGCGCCGGCCGCGAGTGCCGCCGCGGCGACGGTGGCCGGTCCATAGTCAGGGTAGCGCACCGCCCCGATCGGAAGCACGTCGAGGGCGAAGAGCTCCAGCAGCACTCCGACCCGGAGGCCGGCCTCGAGGTCCCCCACCAGCCAGCCCGTTATGGTGCCGGCGACCAGCGGACGGGAGAGCATCGCCTGGGGAACGCTCACCAGATCGAGACCGACCAGCGCGCCCCAGAAGACCAGGAGCGCGGCCGCGTGCAGGGGCAACTCGCTCATGGCAGCGACCGCAACGCCACTGCCGACGTGGTCGGCAGGTCCTGCGCGGAGACGTCCGCGCCGGCCGCCTCGATGGCGAACAGCCGGCGCAGCTCGTCGTCGGTCAGGTACAGATAGGGGAGCCGCTCCCGCCGTCCCGGCCGGTGGTGGATGCCGCCCAGGTTGATCCGGTGAACCGCCACCGGATTGGCGGTGTGCAGCGCCGCCATGGTCTCGACATCGCCGGTCAGGATGAGACCCCGCCGTCCGTTGGCGCTCAAGTCGGGGAGCAGCGCCGACGCCTCCGCCACGGTGACGAAGCGGATCTCGATCTCCGGCGAGACCGCCATCCGGTAGAGCTCCTGCTCCCAGGGGCTCGCGGCGACCGTATCATCCACCAGCACGATCAGGTCGATCCCCAGCGGCCGACCCCAGCCGATGACCACCTGGCCGTGAACCAGCCTGTCGTCCACCCGGCAAAGGACGATGGCCATCAGGGAACCCGGATGGCCTTGGTGCCCGCCGTGGCCGCGCGGCTCGCCGCCTCCTCGGGCGACAGCGTCCGGTGGAAGACGAAGTCCACCAGCATGGCGAGGTTCACGCCGGTGACGACCTTGACCCCGTCCATCGCGCGGAGGCGGTTGAGCACCGCGAACAGACAGGAGCCGCTGGCCAGGTCCACGAAGACGATGGCCGGTCCCCCGTCCACCGCCGCCCAGACCCGCTCCTCCAGCGTGCCGCGGTCGCAGCCGGTGTTGGACACCGCGGTGAGCGCGTCGCCGACGCCGCTGATGTGCACCGCCGCCTCCACCAGCGCCCCGGCCAGCGCCCCGTGGCAGACGACGACGCCGCGAAGCGGATCACTCATAGTCTTCCTGGAGGTACTCGCGCACCCCGCGTTGTTCCTTCATCCGCTTGATCAGCCGCTGGTTGAAGGCGGCCGCCACGTCCACCCCGGAGTAGCGCAGGAGGTGCATCATGGCGACCACCTCCGAGACCACCGTGATGTTCTTTCCCGGATTGAGCGGAACCACCACCCGGGGCACCGCGACGTCCAGGATCATGGTCTCCTCCCGGGCGAGCCCGGTCCGGTCGGTGTCTCGCGCCGTCTCCCAGTCGTCGAGCTGGACCACCACCTCGATCCGCTTCTGCTGCCGGACCGAGCGCACGCCGAACAGCGCGGGAATGTCGATCAGGCCGATGCCCCGGATCTCCATGTGGTGCGCCGCGAGCTCGTGTCCCCGGCCGATCAGCACGTCGTTGCCCCGGCGGGTCACCTGCACCACGTCGTCCGCCACCAGCCGGTGGCCCCGCTCAACCAGGTCGAGCACGCACTCGCTCTTGCCGATTCCCGAGCGGCCGATGAACAGGAGTCCGACGCCGTACACGTCCGCCAGCGAGCCGTGCAGCGTGGTCCGGGGAGCGAACGCCGCCTCGACGATCGGCTTCACCCGGCGGTAGAACTCCGCGGTCTTGAGCTTGGTCCGGAGCACCGGCACCCCGCGGGCCCGGGCCAGCTCGAGCAGCTCGGCCGGCACCTCCAGACCCTTGGTGACGAAGATGCAGGGGAGGTCGAACCCGAAGAACTTGGTGAGGGTCGACTGCCGCTCTTCCGCGGGGAGCGAATTGAGATAGGTGATCTCGGTCTCGCCGAAGACATGGATCCGATTCGGCGCGAACCGCCCGGTGTAGCCCGCCAGCGCCAGCCCCGGGCTCGCCACCTCGGCTTCCGGCAGTTGCCGGTCCAGCCCGAGGTCCCCGGTCAGGGCCTCGAGCTGAAGCGGGTCACCCCGGCTGGAGACGAAGTCGCGAAGTCGGAGCATCAGGACGGCTTGGGCTCGGAGGGACGGGGGCGCCGGGGACGGGTGGAGGCCCGCTCGAGCTGCCGGCGGAGCCGCTCTTCGGCGCGGTCGAGCGCGGTGCGATGATCGGTTCCCTCGCCCCGTGCCACCAGGACCTCGCCGCCCGCCACGTGCAGCCGGAGCTCGACCGTCTGCTGCGTTCCCTCCGCGTCGAACACGACGGTCGACTCCATCGCCCGCGGGGCCATGCTCCCAAGCCGCTCGACGATCGCCTGGGTGCGCTCCCGCAGGCCGTCGGAGATTTCGCAGTGGCGCGCGGTGATCGTGGTCTGCATACTGCCTCCTCCTGACTCAGCCCAGGGCCGAGCCGGCGATGATGTCTTCGAAATGACGCTCGGTCATGTCCGCGGTACGATCCCAGGTCAGTCCTTCGGCGAACGTCCGGGCGGCCCGGCCCAGCCGCTCGACCAGCGCGGGGGTGCTCGCCAATTCCAGCATCCGCGCGCTCAGCGCGGGCACGTCGCCGTGCGGCACCAGAAACCCGGTCTCCCCGTGCCGCACCGAATCGCGCAGCCCCGGACTGTCGGAGGCCAGTGAGGGAGTGCCGCACGCCGCTGCCTCCACCACGGTGATGCCCCAGCCCTCCTTGGGCGAGGGAAAGACGTTGGCCCAGGCTGCGCGCAGCAACGCCAGCTTCTGGGCTTCGCTGACGAAGCCGTGGAAGGTCACCGCGTCGGCGACTCCGAGACTGGCGGCCAGGCGCTCGAGGTCGGGGCGGTGGTCGCCGGTGCCGGCGATGTCCAGCCGCAGATCGGGTCGCTGCCGGCGGCTCGACGCCAACGCCCGAATGGCGAGCCCTATTCCTTTATAACGCTTCAGCCGTCCCACATACAAGAAGCTGGGGGCAGCCGTCCGGCGGCCCGCCGGATCGGGCGCGTAGCGTGCGGCATCGACACCCGGATGGATCACCCGCACCCGGCTGGGAGCGACCCCACGCGCCACCAGATCGTCACGGGTGCTCTCGCTGATCGCGTGGAACGCCGCGCGGCGATACGCCCGCGGCAGCGGCCGTTCCGCCGCCCACACGGTCGCCGCGATCGGCCAGGGCGCCTCCTCGAACGCGGTCTCGCCGAACAGATGCGGGACGATCGCGCAGAAGGGGAGGTTCGTCGCGCCCGCCAGAAAGAGCGGGAGCTTGTTGATGTCCTCGACCAGGATGTCCGGGCGCTGCTCCCCTGCGGCGTGGCGTACCGCGCGCCGCCCGACCAGGGCAAAGCTGTATCGCCCGCCGACCCGAAGGACGTCCAGTCCGTCGAGCGACACCCGAGCCGGCGCGCGGCCCCATCCGGAGCAGACCAGGCGCACCTGGTGTCCCCGCGCTGCCAGCCGGGAAAAGATCTCGAAGAGATGGACCTCGGCGCCGCCCGCGTGCGGATTCAGCCGGTCCTGCCAGTTGACGACCAGAACGTTCATCGGTCGCCGATGCGTCCGGTCCCGGTCACAGGCGCCCGAGCGTCCGCGCGATGCCGTCGAGCACGCCGTTCACGAATCCTGGCGCCCGGACGCCGCCGAACCAGTGGGCCAGGTGGACCGCCTCGTCGATGATCACCTTGGGCGGCACCTCTCCCCGCCGGAGCTCGTGAATGCCGAGCCGGAGGATGTTGCGCTCCACCACCGCGATCCGACTCATCCGCCAGTTCTCGCTGGCGCGCGCGGCCTGCTCGTCCAGCGCGCCGACGTCCGCGACCACCCCCCGCGCCAGCTCCTCGGCCCGGTCCAGGATCCGCGGCTCCGGTCCGGTGAGGCGGGACAATCCGCTGGCGACCGAAGGGATCGACGGGCCGCCCTGCAGCTCCCAGGCGTAGAGCAGCTGGACCGCGCGGGCGCGGCTCTTGGTCTCAGGGCGAAGCATCGGCGCCCCGGAGCTGGGCCAGCACGTCGGCGGCCTGGAGCGCCGCGGCCGTGGCCTCGTGGCCCTTGTTGCCCGCGCTCCCCCCGGCGCGGTCGACCGCCTGCTGCATGGTGTCGACCGTGAGCACGCCGAAGCCGACCGGCAGCGAGTGCCGCAGCGCGACCGCGCCCAGACCGCGGCTCGCCTCGCCCGCCACGTAGTCGAAGTGGGGAGTGTCCCCCCGGATGACGGCGCCCAGGGCGACGAGGCAGGCGTACCTCCCGGTGGCGGCCGCCCCATCCGCCACCACCGGCAGCTCGAACGCGCCCGGCACCCACACCACGTCCACCTGCTCGCGGGGGAGGCCGGCCTCGCGGCAGCAGGCGAGGGCCCCGTCGAGGAGCTTGGCGGTGATCACCTCGTTGTACCGGCTCACGAGGATCGCCACGCGCCCGGTCGGGCGGAGGCGGAAGGTGAGGTCGGCCACGGGTCAGTGGGCGAGAAGGTGGCCGAGCTTGTCGCGCTTGACCTGGAGATACCCGCGATTCTCCTGGTTGGGATCGGTCACCAGCGGCACCCGCTCGACGATCTGCAGACCGTACCCGTCGAGACCCACCAGCTTGCGCGGGTTGTTGGTCATGATGCGGATGGAGGAGAGCCCGAGGTCGCGCAGGATCTGGGCCCCGATGCCGTAGTTCCGCAGGTCGGGCGCGAAGCCGAGCCGCTCGTTGGCCTGCACCGTGTCGGCACCGGTATCCTGCAGCGCGTAGGCTCGCAGCTTGTTCAACAGGCCGATCCCCCTGCCCTCCTGGTCCAAGTAGACGATCGCGCCCTTCCCCTCTTTCGCGATCATCTCCATGGCGCGGTGCAGTTGAAAGCCGCAGTCGCATCGCTGGGACCCGAACACGTCGCCGGTGAGGCACTTGGAGTGCATCCGCACCAGCACATTGCTCTGGCCGGCGATCTCGCCGTATACCAGCGCCACGTGCTCCGCGCGGTCCACGTCGTTCCGGTAACCGATGATGGTGAAGTCGCCGAAGTCGGTCGGGATCCGCGCCTCCGCCACCCGGTGTACCAGCTGCTCGGTCTGCAGCCGGTACGCCACCAGCTGGGCCACGGTGACGAAGGTGAGACTGTGCTGCTGGGCGATCTCCTGCAGCTCCGGCCGCCGTGCCATCGACCCGTCGGGGTTGAGGATCTCGCAGATGACGCCGGCCGGCACCAGCCCCGCGAGGCGCGCCAGGTCCACGCTGGCCTCGGTCTGCCCGACCCGCTGGAGCACCCCGCCTGGCCGGGCGCGGAGCGGGAAGATGTGGCCGGGCCGGCGGAGATCGGAGGGGAGCGTGGCCGGGTTCATGGCGACGTGGATGGTGGCGGACCGATCGCTGGCCGAGATCCCGGTGGTGACCCCGAAGCGCCGCTCGGCGTCGATGCTCACGGTGAACGCGGTGGCCAGCTCCTCGGTGTTGCGCTCGGTCATCTGGGGGAGGCCGAGCTGATCGCAGCGGTCGCCGGTGAGCGCCAGGCAGATGAGCCCGCGCCCTCGCAACGTCATGAAGTTGATCATCTCCGGCGTGACCAGCTCGGCCGCGCAGACGAAGTCGCCCTCGTTCTCGCGATCCTCGTCGTCCGCGACGATGATGACCTTCCCGTTGCGCAGGTCCTCGACCGCCTGCTCGATGGTGCCGAAGGTGCTCATGACGCTCCCGGTGCCCCGCGCGGCCGCAGCAGCTCGGCCACGTACTTGCCGATCGTGTCCGCCTCGAGATGTACCCGGTCGCCCGGGCGGCGCTGGCCCAAAGTGGTGTGCTGTAAAGTAAACGGGATCAGCGAGATCTGGATCAGTCCGGGAGCCGGGATGGCGTTCACCGTGAGGCTCACGCCGTCCACCGTGATGGAGCCGAGCGGCACCGAGACCCGGGCGACTTCGGCCGGCACGCTGAGGTCGAGCAGCCGGGCATCGTCGCGCTCCAGGACCCGCTCGACCGTCCCGACCCCATCCACGTGCCCTTGCACCAGGTGCCCGCCGAGACGATCGCCGACCCGGAGTGCCCGCTCCAGGTTGACCGGCTGCCCCGGAGCGTAGCTCTCGAACCGGGTGCGGTCGAGCGACGTGCGGACCACCTGAGAGGTGAACCCACCGGGCTCGGCTCGCTGCACCGTGAGGCAGGCACCGTCCACCGCGATGCTCTCGCCCGGCTCGAGTCCGGTGTAGGGGCACTCGATGGTGAGCTCGAGCCCGCCCGGGTTCCCGGTCGCGGCGCTCACCCGGCCGACCGCGGTGACGATTCCGGTGAACATCAGCTCCGGTCCAGGACCAGCAGGGTGTCCTGACCCAGGGCGCGCCGCTCCACCACTTTCCATCGGTCGGCGGCGGCCAACGGAATCGAGGGCAGGCCGGCCAGCGCGGGCACGCCACCCGCGCCCAGCCAGAGCGGGCTCTGCAGCCAGTAGTAGCGGTCCACCAGCCCGGCGGCGAGCAGGCCTCCCGCCAGACGGCCACCGCCTTCGACCAGGAGCGAGCAGATCCCACGGGCACGGAGCGCGGCCAGGCCCGCCCCGAGATCCCCGGCTCGCTCCACCTGGACACCGCACGCCTCGAGGGACTCGACTCGACTCGCGGGAGCGAGCCGGGAGACGACCACCAGCGTCGGAAGGTTGCCCGCGGTACGCACCAGAGTGAGGGAGGTCGGCAAGTCGGCGTCCGCGGCAAAGACCACGCGCACCGGAGCCACCCTGGGCTGAAGCTCGCCGCGGACGGTGAGCTCCGGATCGTCGGTGCGGGCGGTCACCCCGCCGACCGCGACGGCGTCGAACCCGGCACGAAGCCAGTGCACGTGGTCCCGGGCCTCGGCGCCCGAGATCCAACGGGAGTTCCCGTTGACGTCGGCGATCTTGCCGTCCATGGTGGTCGCGAGCTTGAGCGCGACGAACGGCCGGGAGGCGTCCCGCAGGCGGTGGAGAAAGACGGCGTTCTGTGCCGCCTCGGCGTCCGCCAGGAGTCCGATCTCCACCTCGATCCCCGCCTCCCGCAGGCGGGCGGCGCCACCCGCGGCGACCGGATTGGGATCGGGCAGTGCCGCCACCACCCGTCGGACCCCCGCACGGATCAAGGCGTCCGTGCAGGGAGGCTGTCTGCCCTGATGGGCGCACGGCTCCAGCGTGACGACCACGGTTGCCCCGCGGGCCCGCTCTCCTGCCGACGCCAGTGCCACCGCCTCGGCGTGGCGCTCTCCCAGCTCGGCGTGCCACCCTTCGCCCACGGCATCGCCCCCGGCGAGCACGACGGCGCCCACCAGCGGATTGGGCTGCACGCGCCCCCATCCTCGCCAGGCGAGCTCGAGCGCTCGGGTCATCGCCTCCCGCTCGTCCACCCGGACGCTACGACCCCGAGCGGCCGAGGCCGGCGAACCGCACGACGGCTCGCCCGTGGCGGATCTCGCCCAGGCGCCAGGTGGCCACGCCGTCCGCTTCGGCGGCCTGCTGCGCGGCCGGCACCGCGTCGGGCGGCAGCACGGCGACGAGGCCCACCCCGAGGTTGAAGACTTCCCGCATCTCTTCGGTAGAGATCTGCCCCTCCTCCTGCAACGTGGCGAAGAGCGGCGGCAGCGTCCAGGAACCGGGATCGACCACCGCCTCGGTGCCCTCACGGAGGATCCGCACCAGGTTGCCCGGAATTCCGCCGCCTGTGATGTGGGCCATCCCGTGCATCCGGGCGAGGACCGGGATCACGCTGCGGAAGTAGCTCCGGTGGACGGCCAGCAGCATATCGGCCACGCGCCGGCCGGTGCCGGGAAACGGGTCGTCCAGCTTGAGATGCATCCGCTCGAAGAGGATGCGCCTCGCCAGGGTGTAGCCGTTGGTGTGCAGGCCGGTGGACGCGTAGGCGAGCAGCACGTCGCCAGGCACGATCGCGTCCCCGTGCAGCGCACGGTCCTCCTCCACCACGCCGACGATGGTGCCGGCGAGATCGTAGGTACCGGTCCGGTACAGGCCCGGCATCTGGGCGGTCTCGCCGCCCGCCAGCGCCATGCCGTGGGCTCGACAGCCGCGCGCGATTCCCTCGACCAGCCCGGCGATCTGCTCCACGCCGAGCGCCGATCCGGCGATGTAGTCCATGAACGCGATCGGCACGGCGCCGTGCACCAGGATGTCGTTCACGCTGTGGTTGACCAGGTCCTCTCCCACGGTGTCGAAGCGATTTGCCTCCAGCGCGATCAGGACCTTGGTCCCGACACCGTCGGTGCTGAGCACCAGGATGGGGCTCCGCATCCCCGCGGGGACCCGCACCATCCCGCCGAAGGCGCCGACCTTGCCGACCGAGAGTGCGGTCCGGGTGCCCTCCACGGCGGCGGCGATCCGCGCCTTCGCCGCCTCGGCCGCGACCAGATCGACCCCGGCGGCCGCGTACTCCCGGGCCTCGGTCCGGATCTCGCCCGTGCGCTTCACGGCAGGGCCTCGGCGTAGTTCACGTGGGTGAGGTCCTGGAACGCCCGCACCCGTGCCTCCACCTGCTCTCGGGTGATGCTCTCGAACCCGCGGATGCCGAACTGCTCCACGGCGTAGGAGCCCATGGCCGCGCCGTACACCATGGCGCGCCGGATGCTGTCCTCCGAGACGGTCCCGGTCCCCGCCAGGTAGGCCATGAACCCGCCGGCGAACGCGTCCCCCGCGCCGGTCGGGTCGAAGACGTTCTCCAGCGGGAAGGCGGGCACGTAGAACGTGCGGGTGGGCTCGATCAGAAGGGCACCGTGCTCGCCCTGCTTGATGACCACCCGGGTGGGTCCGTTCGCCAGGATCCAGCGTCCGGCGCGGTGAATGTTCCAGTCGCCGCTCAGCTCCCGGGCCTCGCTGTCGTTGACCAGCAGCACGTCGACCCGGCGGAGGAGCTCGAGCAATACGGACTTCTTGCCCTGGATCCAGTAATTCATCGTGTCGCACACCACCAGCTTGGGCCGCTGGACCTGGCTCAGCACCCCGAGCTGCAGCTCGGGGTCGATGTTGCCCAGGAAAAGGAACTCGGCCGAGCGGAACGCCACGGGCAGCTTGGGCTGAAAGTCGGCGAACACGCCGAGCCGGGTCTCCAGCGTCTCCCGGCTCTGGAGATCGTAGGAGTACTTCCCCTTCCAGCGAAAGCTCTCGCCCTCCGCGTGCTCCACACCCGACCAGTCGATGCCGCGGGACGCCAGCTGCTCGAGCTCGGCGAACGGGTAATCGGAGCCCACCACGCCGACCACCTGCACCGGATGCAGCAGCGACCCGGCGACGGCGAAGTAGACCGCGGATCCGCCCAGCGCGTCCGCGGTCTGGCCGAACGGCGTGAAGATGGAGTCCAGAGCGATGCTGCCGACGACGAGAAGGCTCATCCGGTCACATCCGGTCGGGAGCGCCGATGCCGAGGACGGCGAGCGCGTTGGCGAGGACGATGCGGGCCGCACGGGCCAGCAGCAGGCGGGCATACTCGGTGGCGGGCCCCTCGGGCGCGCCGACCGCGCGAGTGTGGTGATACCAGCCGTGCACCACGGTGGCGAGCTCGTGGAGGTAGACCGTGATCCGGTGCGGCTCGCGGTCACGCGCGGTCTTCTCCAGCACCTCCGGAAAGGCGACCAGCTTCTTGAGCAGCTCCGCGTCGAGCGGGGCCGGCAGCGCGCCGAGGTCGAGCGCCCCGGTGACCGACTCGGGCGAGCGCTCGGCGGTGCGGAAGATGCCGCTCAGGCGGGCATGCGCCATCTGCACGTAGAACACCGGGTTCTCGTCGGTCTGCTTGAGCGCGAGCTCCACGTCGAAGACCATCGGCGTCTCGCCTTTGGTCCGGAGGAAGAAGTAGCGCGCCGCGTCCACCCCGACTTCCTCGTAGAGATCGCGCAGGGTGACGAACTCCCCCGAGCGCTTGGACATCTTCACCTCTTCGCCGCCCCGGACCACCTTCACCAGTTGCACCAGCGCCACGTCGAAAAATTCGGGCGGGAAGCCCAGCGCGGCGAGCACCGCGCGCATCCGGGGGATGTAGCCGTGGTGGTCGGCGCCCCACACGTCGATCGCCCGGTCGAAGCCGCGGTCGCACTTGTCGATGTGATAGGCGATGTCGGGGACCAGGTAGGTGAAGCTGCCGTCACCCTTCCGCAGCACCCGGTCCTTGTCGTCCCCGAACCGGGTCGTCCGGAGCCAGAGCGCGCCGTCGGCCTCGTAGGTGAGACCGCGCTCCGCCAGCAGGGCGAGCGCGCGCTCGACCTCGCCGGACCGGTAGATCGCCTGCTCGGACGACCAGACGTCGAAGGCGACGCCGAAAAGCTTGAGATCCTGCTCCTGCTCGGCGCGCTGGAGCTCAAGCCCGAGCGCGCGGCAGCGCCGGAGTCCCTCCTCGTCCGGAAGATCCGCGAACCCGGGCCCCTCCCGCTCCAGCACCTGGCGCGCGTTCTCCCGCAGGTACTCGCCGTGATAGCCGCCCTCGGGAATGGTGGCGGGACGCCCCGCCGCCTCCCGCACGCGGGCCCAGAGGCTCTGGGCCAGCTTGTCGATCTGAACGCCGGCGTCGTTGACGTAGAACTCCCGGACGACGGTATGGCCGCTCCACTCCAGCAGGGACGCGATCCCATCGCCCAGGGCGGCGCCGCGGCCGTGCCCCACGTGCAGCGGTCCGGTCGGATTGGCGGAGACGAACTCGACGTTCACCTTGAGCCCGGCGCCGATGGTGGAGCGACCGTAGGCGGGACCGGCCTCGAGGATCTGGCGATGCGCCGCGGCAAGCTGATCCTGCGCCAGCCAGAAGTTGATGAAGCCCGGCCCGGCGATCTCGGTCTTGGAGACGAGCGTGGGGGAGAGCTGCAGCTCCTGCAGCACCCGCTCCGCGGTCTTGCGCGGGTTGGCGCGCTCACGCTTGGCGAGCACCAGGGCCAGATTGGTGGCCAGGTCTCCGTGCCCAGCGTCCCGGGGACGCTCCAGCACGAAGTCGATCCCGTCGGCGCCGAGCCGGGAGGCCACCCGCGCGAGCTCGACGCGCAGCGTATCGCTCACTCGTCTTTGGCCTTCCCGCGACCCCGGCTGGAGCCGGGCTTGGCCGGAGCCGGCTCAGGCTTGGCGGCGGGCTCCGGCTTGGCCCCACCGTCGGTCTTCGCTTCGGTCTTTGGCTCGGCCTTGGCCTCGGCCGCCTTGGGCTCGGACTCCGCCTTCCGAGGACCCTTGCCGTCCTTGCCGTAGTCGGTGATGTAGAACCCGCTCCCCTTGAACACCAGTCCGGCGCCGCCCGAGATCTTCCGCGTCGCAGTCTTGCCGCAGGTCGGGCACTTGGCCCGCGGCTTGTCGGTCATCCTCTGGAACTTGTCGAAGGCGTGACCTTCGGGGCACACGTACTCGTACGTCGGCATCGTCGCTCGCTGGGATAAACGAAATCAGCCGATAAACTTAGCCGACACCTGACGGCACCTCAAGCCGGCGGGGCGCCCGACGCGGCAGCGCCGGATCACGGCGCACGGTAGACGCCCCAGACGTCGCGCAGCGTGTCGCTGATCTCGCCCAGGGTGGCGCGAGCGCGGACCGCGGCGAGAATCGGCGGCATCAGCGGGCCGGTGCCCCCAGCGACGTCGCGGAGCGCGGCGAGTGTCCCCGCCACTTCGGTCTGGTCACGCCGGCGGCGCGCCTCATCCACCCGGTTCCGCTGCCGCTCCTCGAGCGCGGAGAAGTCGGGCGCGTCCACGGCGAGCGGAGGCGATTCGTCGGTGAACCGGTTCACCCCCACCACGACCATCTCTCCCGCCTCCTGGGCCTTCTGCATCTCGTAGGCGCTCCGGGCGATCGCGTCCTGGAAGAACCCGAGCTCGATCGCCCGGGCCGCTCCGCCCAGCTGGTCCACCTGGGCGATCAGCTCGCGCGCGCCGGCCTCTATCGCGTCGGTCAGGCTCTCCACGTAGAAGCTTCCGCCCAGCGGATCCACCACGTCGGCCACGCCCGACTCGTACCCCAGGATCTGCTGGGTCCGAAGCGCCAGCGTGGCCGAGGCCTGGGTCGGCAGTGACAAGGCTTCATCGTAGCCGTTGGTGTGCAGCGATTGGGTTCCGCCCAGGACTGCGGCCAGCGCCTGGAGCGTCACCCGGACGACGTTGTTGAGCGGCTGCTGCGCCTGTAGCGTGACGCCGCCGGTCTGGGTGTGGAACCGCAGTCGAGCGGTGGCATCGCCGGCGCCGAAGCGCTCCCGCACCAGCCTGGCCCAGAGCCGCCGGGCGGCGCGGAACTTGGCGGCCTCCTCCAGGACCTTGTTGTGGCTGGCGAAGAAGAAGGAGAGCCGGGGGCCGAAGGCATCGACGGCGAGTCCGGCCTCGGTGGCCACCCGCATGTACTCCAGCGCGTTGGCCAGGGTGAACCCCACCTCCTGCACCGCCGTCGCGCCCGCCTCGCGCATGTGGTAGCCGCTGATCGAGATGGGGTTGAAGCTCATCCCCTCCTCGGTCACGAAGCGGAAGATGTCCGCCACCAGCCGGAGCGACGAGGCCGCGGGGTAGATGTACGTCCCCCGGGCGATGTACTCCTTCAGCACGTCGTTCTGCACCGTCCCGGTGAGCCTGGCCCGGGGGATCCCCTGCTCCTCTCCGACCACGACGTACATGGCGAGGAGAATGGCCGCGGTGGCGTTGATGGTCATCGAGGTCGACACCTGGTCCAGCGGAATGTCGCGGAAGAGCTCGGCGAGATCATCCACCGTGTCGATCGCCACGCCGACCCGACCCACCTCGCCCAGTGCCATCGGGTGATCCGAGTCGTACCCCATCTGGGTCGGCAGGTCGAACGCGGTCGAGAGCCCCATCTGGCCGGCCGCGAGGAGCTGGCGGAACCGGCGATTGGTGTCCTCCGCGGTGCCGAAGCCGGCGTACTGGCGCATGGTCCAGAGCCGCCCGGCGTACATGTCGGGGTAGACGCCGCGGGTGAAGGGAAACTCCCCGGGGCGGCCGAGGTCTCGCGCGGGATCACCGGCCCAGTCGCCGGGGCCGTATACCCTCGTCACAAGGCGGGCTGGTAGTACGAGCCGCTGACCCGGGAGGAGCTGAACACGCGCCGGATGGTGTCCGCCACGAACCCGACGTCCTCCCGGGAGCCGATCACCAGCGGGGTACGCTGGTGCAGGCTGTGGGGCATGATATCGAGGATCCGGTCCACCCCGTCGGTGGCGCTCCCCTCGGCCTGCTCGGCGAGGAAGGCCATCGGACTCGCCTCGTAGAGCAGCCGGAGCTTGCCGTTCGGGTTCCGGGTATCGGCCGGATAGAGGAACACGCCCCCGCTGATCAGGTTGCGGTGGAAATCCGCGACCAGCGAACCGATATACCGGCTGTTCTTGGGCTTGAGCCCGTCGGGAATGTCTCCCTTGAGCCCCCGCACCGCCGTCTGCATGGCCTTGTCCCAGCGGCCGAAATTGCTCTCGTTCACGCTGTAGTAGGTCCCGACCCTTGGGGTGACGATGCGCGGATGAGAGAGGAGAAACTCGCCGATGGTCGGGTCGAGGGTGAAGCCGTGGACTCCCTGGCCCGTGGTGTACACCAGCATGGTGCTGGAGCCGTACATCACATATCCCGAGGCGACCTGGCGGCAGCCGGGCTGGAGCACGTCGGCGGACGTCCCCCGCCCTTCCAGACTGACTCGGCGATAGATGCTGAAGATGGTCCCGACCGAGGAGTTGACGTCGATGTTGGAGGAGCCGTCGAGCGGGTCGAACAGAACGGCGTACTTGCCTGCGGGGTATTCCGGTGGCACCGGGATGATGTTTTCGTCTTCCTCGGATCCCATCGCGCACACCCGCCCGGTGTGCTTGAGACAGTTCTTGATGGTTTCGTTGGCCAGCACGTCGAGCTTCTGCTGCCGCTCGCCCTGCACGTTCTCCCCGCCGGAGAGACCCAGGATGTCGACCAGCCCTGCCCGGCGGATGGCGGCCGCGATGAGCTTGGCCGCCAGCGCGATATCGTAGAGCAGATTGGAGAGCTCCCCGGTGGCCTCCGGGAAGCGGACCTCCTGGTCGAGGATGAAGCGCTCGATGGTGGTGACGGATGTCTGCACCCAGGCCCCCGAGGATGGAAGGATGTCAATGATGCTCTGTTCCGATGAAGAAATTCACCACGGAAACACGGAAGAAGAGGGAGAACCACATTACGGAGAACCACATTATTGCTGTTTTCTCCGTGTTTTTCTTCCGTGTCTTCCGTGTCTTCCGTGTCTCCGTGGTGAATCTTTGTCCAGTATTATCTGCATGCTCAGCGTACATCGTAGCTCGCCTGCCCCCGCTTCGATTCGACCGTCATCCGCCTGCCGTCGGTGACGACGGTGACGGTCCCCTCGCGGTCGGTCCGGTGCACGTCCACACCGTGGGCCAGCAGCCGCTGGAGCGTGGCGGCCGCGGGGTGTCCGTAGTCGTTCCTGCCCACCGAGATCACCGCCGCGGTCGGGCGGAGGCTGTCCAGCCACTCGTCGCCGGTGGCGCCACGGCTGCCGTGATGCCCCACCTTGAGGAGATCCACCCGGCGCAGCCGGCTCCGCATTTCCGCTTCGGCCGGCAGACCAGCGTCCCCGGCGAAGACGGCCTGAAAGGCCCCGAACTCCACCAGCAGGACGAGAGAATCCTCGTTCACGTCCTCACCCCAGCCCGACCAGTCGGGGCTGGGGTGCAGCACGGTGAAGCTCACGCCATCCACGCTGAAGCGCTCGCCGGTTCGGCCGGGGTGCCAGGGCACCCGCCCCATCCGCAAGCCATCGAGGAACCGGAGATACCGCGGGTCGGGGACCGGTGCGCCCGGCTCGAGCACGAGCCCCGCCGGCAGCCGCCGGAGTACGCTCGGCACACCGCCTTCATGGTCGGCGTGGGAATGGGAGACGACCACGAGAGTGAGGCTCCGGACCCCGTGTCGCTCCAGAAACGGAACGACCACACGACGGCCGGCGTCGGCGCGCTCGTCGGCCGGGCCCGCATCGACCACGATCCAATGCCCATGAGGAGTCCGCAGCACCGCGGCATCGCCCTGTCCGACGTCGAGAAAATGTAACGCCAGGTCCCGATCGCTGTCAGCCGATCCCGGAAGAGCCCCGCGGACCAGGCTCACCCAGAGCACCACCGCTGCGCTCCAGCCGAGCCGGCGCCCGGCCTCCGGCAGGGTGTTCCGGGTCCCCATCACCCAGAGGGCGACGCCCAGGATGGCCGTCCAGACGAGCACCGCGCGCGGCTCGCCCGGCTGCACCAGCATGTGGCCGCCGGGGATGGCCGAACCGGCGGCCGCCGCGAGCTCCAGCAAGTGGAGCCCCAGACCCGCGCCGGCGGCAAACGGCCGGGCCAGTACCGGGGAGAGCGGGTAGAGCAGGAGACTCGCCAGCACGCCCGGCACGGCGATAGCCGCCAGGGGAATCGCCACGAAGTTGAGGGCGATGCCCGCCAATGCGACGGTTCCGAGCGCGCCGGCCGTGATCGGCGCGGTGGCGAGAGTGGCACCGACGGAGGAGCCCAGCGTGCGCCAGAGCGCACCGGTTCCGATTGCCCGGTCGGTCCAGCGGCTGAATCGGGACGCACCCCAGAGCGCCGCCACGGAGAGCCAGCCTCCGAGATCGAGAATGGACCACGGGTCCACCAGCAGGACGCAGAGACAGGTGGCAGCCAGCAGCGCGTCGGACTGCACGTGCCGCTGGTGCACTCGACAGCGCGCCGCGAGCGCCGCCAGCGCTGCGGCCCGCGTGGCCGGCGCGGGCCAGCCGAGAAACCCGACGTACGCCGCGCTGACCGCCGCGGCGAGGACCAGCGCGCGCGACCGGCCGACCCCCAGCAGCCGGCCGACCAGGAAGACCCAGGCGGTGATCAGCCCGACGTGGAACCCCGAGATCGAGAGCAGGTGCACCAGCCCGGACTGGGCGAAGCGGTCCTGCAGCTCGGGGTCGATCCCGCCCCGGCGGTTGAGCATCAGGGCGTCCACCAGCGGCGCCCGCGCGCCGTACAGCGACAAGCTCGCCCCGGCGAGCAGCGTTCGGAGACGGGCCGCAAACCCCGGGTGGCCGCCTAGTGGCCCGATCTCGATGACCGCCAGTGTGCCCGCCGGGCGTCCACCCGGACCGGGCGCGGGCGTCCAGATGGCCACCACCGAGCCGCTCAGCCCCGCACCCGCCGGCCGGCTCGCGGGCCAGCGGGCGGACACCGCTCCCACGCATCCCGCCCGAACCGGCCGGAGCATGAGTCGGCCGCCTTCCCGCGGTGCGGGCTCGAGCAGCTCGACGGCGAGGCGGATCCGGCCGGGCGGCAGACGCGACGGACAGCGAATCCGCTCGCCCTCTCGGGCGAGCTCCCCGGTCACCCGCCCCGCGCCCGCCGCCGCCGCCAGCAGAATGGGAAGCGGTCCCCGGAGCAGCGGCGCGGCGAGCAGGACCACGGCCACGCCGAGTGGGCTCCCGAAATGCAGAAGGCCGGTCGCGAGACCGGCCCCGTAGGAGAGCGTGAACAGAATCGATGCCCGCGGTCTCACCGCGAGCCACCGCCGATTACGCGGGGCTGCGCTTCCCTCGCCCGCAGCGGGGCGCCAGGGAGATCTTGCGGAGCCCGTCCATCATCGCGACCTCGATCGCGGCGCGGCTCTGCTCCTTCACCAGATTCACCTCGGTGAGCACCGAGCCGGGGAGACTGGCGACGTATCGCGCCGGCACCCGATTGAGGGTGAACACCAGCGCATCGGCCCGGCAGATGTCGCACCCGCAGAAGTCGGGGAAGTGCGGGCGCATGGCCTCGTACGCCGCGATCACGTGCTCTTCGACCAGGTTGTGGATCACAGGACCGCCAGTGCGGGCATGACGACCGCCCCAGTGAAGGTGGAACCCGTCGTGCCGGTGAGGCGCACGGTGTGGTACTCGCCCACCGAGTCCGCCGGCAGGTCCAGCAGGACGAGGTGATTGCCCCGGGTCCGGGCCAGCATGAGGTCACCCCGCCTGGCCCGGCGCTCCACCAACGCCTCGTGTCTCTGCCCCACCCGCCCCGCGTTCTTCCGCCGCGTGTTGGACCGCACCGCGTCGATGAGCCGCGCCAGCCGGGCGGACGCCACCTCGTCGGGCACGTGGTCCCGGAGTCGCACGGCGGGCGTGCCGTCGCGCACCGAGTACTTGAAGGTGTAGGCGTCGTCGAAATCGGCATCGGTGACGAGGCTCAGCGTCTCCTCGAACTGCGCATCGGTCTCGCCGGGGAACCCGACGATGATATCGGTCGAGAAAGTGATGCCGGGAACGGAGGCCCGCAGCTCGCTCACCACCTCGAGGTAGCGCTCCCGGGTGTAGCGCCGGAGCATCCGTCGGAGCACCGCGTTGGAGCCACTCTGCACCGGCAGGTGCACGTGGGCGCACACCGCCGGCGTCTCCGCCATGGCCTGGATGACTCGGGGTGTGAACTCGGTGGGGTACGGACTGGTGAACCGCACCCGGCGGACGCCCTCCACGCCGCCGACGGCGCGGAGCAGGTCGGCGAAATCATGCTCGCCGTCGTGATAGCTGTTGACGGTCTGACCGAGCAGGGTGACTTCACTCGTGCCCTGGCCGACCAGGGCCGACACGTCTCCTACCACGTCGTGCAGCAGCCGACTCCGCTCCGGACCTCGCGTCTGCGGGACGATGCAAAAGGTGCAGCGGTAGTCGCACCCCCGCTGTACCGTGACGAACGCGGTGGGACCGGATTCGCGCACCGGCGGCACATCCTCGTAGTGCTCCCAGGCGCGAAACTCGGTGTCGCTGGAGCGCTGGCCGCCCTGGGCTACACGGATGAGCTGGGGGAGATTGCGGTAGGCATCGGGCCCGACCACGAGGTCGACGCGCGGCACCCGCTCCAGCAACAGCGGACCGAGCCGTTGCGCCATGCATCCGACCACGCCGAGCACGCTGCCGGGACGCTTGTGACGCTGCAGCTCGCCCATGCGACCGATCACCCGTTGCTCGGCATTGTCCCGAACGGCACAGGTGTTGACCAGCATGACGTCGGCCTCGGCCGGCTCATCGGTGCGGGCATAGCCTTCGCGGCCCAGGATGCCGAGCACCAGCTCGGAATCGGCCACATTCATCTGGCAGCCGTAGGTCTCGATGTAGATGCGCGGGCTCATACGCGGCGAAAGATACTCCGTCAGGGTCGGACCGTCACACCCACCGACACGAGCAAGGCGCGCTCGGAATAGGCACCGGCCGAGCGCCAGACGTGCTCCAGGCCGAGGTCGATGCCGGCCCGTTCCTGGGCGAACCGAATGCCGGAGCCGATCGAGACACCGAGCTCGTGCGCCTGCTCCCCGACGAGGAGCGGAAACGGGAGGGAGCCGTAGCGGACCCCGAACCGGAGCGGCCGCCGGGAAGGGCGCCGCGCGTCAGGAGTGAATTCGCCGCCGAAGGCGAGGTCGATGGTGTTGTCGGCGCCGGTACCCCCCTGCTCCAGCAGATCGCTGTTGGCGCCCGACCAGGTTCGAAACAGACCTTGTCCCGCGAGCGTCAGCTTCGGGCGGACCTGCCACCGGAGCCCCAGTCCGAAGGTGTACGGCAGGTCGACTCGCGAGACCGAGACGGAGTCCCGGTCGATCCTGGCGCGCCCGTCCGACCGGGCGATCGCCGCCACGGCGAAACCGGTGCCGAAGCTGCGCACCAAGCCGAGCTCGACCCCGACCCCGGCGAACGAGATCTCCGAGTTCTGGCTGGAGGGCTTGTACACCGTGTCGGCGAAGGTCCGATGGGCGGACACCCGATTGGTTCCGGTGAGGATGTGAAACGAGCCGCCCACCGCCCAGTGTTCCTGAATCCGGTACGCTCCGCCGACGCTCAGGTCGCTGAGCCCGCCTCGCGAGCTGACCGTGTCGCTCACCGGGACCAGGACGTCGCGGAGGAGGATGGTGTCCGCCGACGCCAGGGTAAAGTCCCGGCTGGTGTAGTTGGAGAAGCCGAGGCCGAACGCCAAAGGGTAACGCCGAAGCGGGCCGCCCACGGCCATCTGGGGGAAGCGGCTCTCCCGGACCGATGCGGTTCCGGCCGGATTTTCGACGTGCCGGAAATCCTGCATGCCGCTGAAGACCGCCGTCATCGCGGGAAACGCCCCAAGTGCCGCCGGGTTGAGGCTCGATTCGGGATCGAACAGCCCGAACGCGCCGCCGGTCGAGAGGGCGTGGACCGACAGCGCGCGCCCGGGGAGCCCGAGGCCGCGCACGCCGAACTGGGACGATTGGGCGGTGCCGGCGGCCGGCGTCCCCGCGAGCAGAACGAGCAGGAGGACTCGGCGCACTAGGGAATCTCGAAGGGGAACGGGAGCTGGTAGGTGATCAGCAGCCGAGGCGGCCCGACCGGTGAGGCCGGGTTGGTGGATCCGAACGCCGCGCGGGTAAACGTCGCGGCCTCCGGCCTGAGGATCAGGAAGATGGCCGGAGGCCGATCGGTGGACGACTGCCACAGCTTCACCAGCCGGGTCACCTCCAGTCGCAGGGTGTCGCTCGAGCCCTGGGGCAACGAGTCGGTCACGATGAACGAGGCGTCGGTGGTGATGGGCGACTTCGCCCCCAGATCCGCCAGCACGGCGCGGGCGTCCAGGAGGGCCGGGTCGCCCGGCAAACCAAGCAGCGGATGCGCCGGGATCAGCTCGAGCGTGGCGCGGATGATGGTGGCCGAGTCCCTGAGCTGGGGCGGCAGCGCGAAGCGGATGATCGACCGGGAGGACGAATCACCGCCCACCGTGAGCAGCGTGGGGTCGGGGGCCGGACGATTCTGGGTGACGAAGGTGTTGAACTGGGTGGCGCGACTGAGAAACTGGTGCCGGGTCGAGCCGGTATCGGGCACGTCAACCGTGAGATAGGAGACGTAGGTAGCGCCATTGCCGGCCGCCAGCGATCCTATCCGGATGCCGGTGGGCGCGGCGGCGGTCAGGCGGACACCCATGGCCAGCACCCCGCCGGTCCCTTTGGGGATCGCCACCCGGTCCACCTCGCTCCCCCGGAGCATCGTGGTGATCTGCCCCACGTGGAGCGAGTCCGGGACCGCGATGGTGTCGATCAGGTTGGCCTCCACCAGCTGCGGATCCACGCTCTCGAACGTCGCCGTGCTGTCCACCGTCGGCGGCAGGCGGAAGAGCATCACCTTGAGGCCGTCCACCAGCGTATCCCGGGCGACGATATTCAAGGTGATCAGGACCGAGTCCACCACGTACGCCCGCGCGGTGTCTCGCACGGCGATGGAGTCCTGCAGGGTGACGAACCGGTACACCGCCCGGTCCTCCGAGACGGCGAGACCGCTGGACACGAGCAACGCCGCCCCCTGCCCCGGCGCCACATAGGTGTGGAAGCTGCTGTCCAGCCCCGCCCGCGGGGCCAGCACCGACTCGAACAGCGTCTGCTCTCCGCCGGGGCAGAGGCCGGGGCACTCGGCTGGCGAAGTCAGCCGCTCCTGACATGCGGTGAGAACCCCAGCCAGTCCGACGACGGATCCCAGCCCGATGAGGGCACGCCTCACGTGAGCTGTTCCTTCCCGAACGCCGCCGGGAGAAGCTCCGCGAGGGTCCACGCCATCACCCCGGCCGGCCCGATCGCTTCCACCTGAAGCTGCAGCCCGAACTCCGCCAGGACCTGACGGCAGGCGCCGCACGGGGCGGCGGGCGGATCGGCATCGGAGACCACGATGGCCCGGCGAAACCGGCGCAGACCCGCGCTCACCGCCGCGCAGACGGCCGCCCGCTCCGCGCAGATCGTCAGCCCGTAGGAGGCGTTCTCCACGTTGCAGCCGACGAAGATCGTCCCGTCCTCCGCCTCGAGGGCGCAGCCCACCCGAAATTTCGAATAGGGGGCGTAGGCCTGCTGCTGCACGGCCTGCGCCGCGGATATCAGCGGATCAGTCACTCCAGACCTCAGGCAGAAACGAGGTTCCCGCCAAGAGCGGCGGCACGCCAAGGAAATCGGCCACCGTCTGGCCGACGTCGGCGAACGTGGTGCGCCGGCCGAGCGGAACCGGTTGCACCCGGGGTCCGACGACCAGCAGTGGGACGACCTCGCGCGAGTGATCGGTGGACGGCGTGGTCGGGTCGTTGCCGTGATCGGCGGTAAAGATAACGAGGTCCTCTTCCCGCACCGGGTCGAGCAGATGCGGGAGTGCCCGATCGAGGGCGAGCAGCCCCGCGTGGAAGCCCGGCACGTCGTTGCGGTGGCCCCAGCTCTGATCGAACTCGATGACGTTGGCGAGCAAGAGCCCGCGATGCATCGACATCAACGCGCTCGCTATCAGACTGTACGCCTCGGCATTGGTGGCCGTGTGAATGCTCGAGATGGCGCGCCCGGCGAAGAGATCGTCCACCTTGCCCACGCCGAGCCGCGGCACGTGGCACTCGGCCAGCCGGTCGAGCAGCGTCGGCCCCGGTGGAGGCAGACTGAAATCCTTCCGGCGCGGCGTCCGCGTCCAGGCGCCGGGCTCGCCGGTGAACGGCCGGGCGATGACCCGCGAGACCCCGTGCTCGCCTTGCAGCATCTCGCGGGCGATGGCGCAGGCGGCGTACAGCTCCTTCAGCGGAACCGTGCTCTCGTGCGCCGCCACCTGGAAGACGCTGTCGGCCGAAGTGTAGACGATCCAATTCCCGGTGCGTCGATGCTCCGCGCCGAACTGGTCCAGAATCAGGGTGCCCGAAGCCGCCCTGTTGCCCAGCACGCCGCGACCCGTTCGGCGGGAAAACTCCGCGATCAGGTCCGAGGGGAAGCCCGCTGGATAGGTGGGGAACGGCGCCGGAAGGATCAGCCCGCAGAGCTCCCAGTGCCCCGTCGTGCTGTCCTTGCCGGGACTGCTCGGCTCGCAGACCCCGAATGCGGCGCGCGGAGACGCGGTCGCCGCGACCCCCGCCAGTGGAGCGCACCGCCCGAGGCCGAGCTCGGCGAGATGAGGCAGGTCGAGCCCGCCGACCATCCGCGCCACGTTGCCCAGGGTATCGCTCCCCGCGTCGCCGTAGTCCGCAGTGTCGTGCGCCGGCCCGATGCCGAGGCCATCGAGGACGATGATCGCTGCGCGGCGCATCACGCCTTGGGTATGGTCTGGACGTAGCGGAAGCGAAGGGCCGTCACCGCCTGCTCGAGCAGTTGGTGCTCGTCGGCGTCCAGACGCCCGGCCGTCTTCTCCCCCAGCATGCCGAGCGTGTCGATGAGAGCTTGGGCCACCGTGCGCGCGTCCATCCCGTCGCCGGCGCCCGGCGGGAGTTGGCCCTGGAGCGCGGCCTCGGCCTGGTGCGCCAGCCCCAGCACCAGCGAGGCGAAATGAGAGTTCATCATGCTCTCCGATAACGGCGCGGGACCCGCGATCCGATCCCGGTGAGGAGCTCGTAGGAGATCGTCCCCGCGGCCTCCGCCTGCTGGTCGAGGGAGACGAGTCCGCCGTACAGGGTGGCCACATCGCCGGCGGCCACCGAGCCGTCTTCCACCGCGATCATCGTCATGTCCATCGTGACCCGCCCGACCACCGGCGCCGTCCGTCCGCCGATCTCGATCAGTCTGGGGGGTCGAGCATTGGGGTCGGCATTCCGGGTGGCGCGAGGGAAGCCATCGGCGTACCCGGCCGCGATGGTGGCCACGCGGGTCGAGTGCCCGGCTCGCCAGGTGGCGCCGTAGCTCACCGTCTCACCCGAAGCGACGGTCCGCACGCCGAGCACCAGGGCGCGAAAGGCGGCCACGGGTTTCGGCTCGGGGCCGCCTGCCGCCCCGCCGTAGAGGAAGATGCCCGGTCGCACCAGATCGCCGGCATAGCAGCGGCCCCGGAGGGCCGCGGCGCTGTTGGCCGCGTGAACCAGTGCCGGACGGCGCGGAAGCGCCGCGAGCAGCCCCTCAAACCGCTCCCACTGGACGTCCGCCGACGCCGGGTCCGAGTCCGCCGAGTGGAAGTGGGTGAAGGCGCCTTCGAACCCGGGCGCGTCGGCGAGGAGCTTGCGCACCGCCGCAAGCGCATGCCCATCGTCCCACGGGACGCCGGCGCGAGCCATGCCGGTGTCGAGCTCGAGATGAAACGGGCGGGAGGTTTGCCGACACCACGCCGCCAGCGCCTCGGGGTCGCCGATGGCGGGCCGCAGATCGTGGGCCAGGTACGGCTCGCGCGCACCGGGAAGCAGGGGACTCACCACCAGAATCGGCCGAGCGATGCCGCCCGACCGGAGCGCCGCCCCCTCCTCGACCGTGGCGACGCCGTATCCCCAGGGATCGAGCGACTCCAGCGCCGCGGCGACCTCGACCGCACCCAGACCGTAGCCGTTAGCTTTGACCATCGGCAGCAGCCGGCTGCCGGAGACCGCGGCCAGCGTGCGCGCGTTGGCTACCAGCGCGCCCAGATCGACATCTACCCAGGCCCGGGCGGTATCGGGAGACAAGGTCATATTCAGGCGGCGGTATCTTATCTGTCACGAGGGATAAATGCAAGACAATTCAGCGCTTGGACGCGCCCTCGCGATGGTGCGCGACCTCCGCGCCCGCTGCGCCTGGGACCGGGCGCAGACCCGGGAGACGCTGCGGCCATACCTGGTCGAAGAGGTGCTGGAGCTCGACCACGCGCTGGGTGAGGGCGAGCGCGATGCCATCCGGAGTGAGCTGAGCGATCTGCTGCTTCACCTCGCCTTCCAGCTGGTGATCGCAGAGGAGCGGAACGAGTTCACCGCCTCGGACGTGGCCGCCGATCTCGAGGCCAAGATGAGGCGCCGCCATCCCCACCTCTTCGACCTCGGCGAGGCGGAGCCATGGGAGCGGATCAAGCGCCGGGAGCGCCGGGGTCAAACGCTGGCAGGCATCGTCCCTACCCTTCCTCCCCTGCTCAAGGCATTTCGGCTGCAGGAGCGGGCGGCCTCGGTCGGATTCGACTGGCCCGACGTGCAGGGCCCGCTGGACAAGGTGCGGGAGGAGTTGGCCGAGGTGGAGGAGGAGCTGCTCCGGGGCGGCGGGCGGATTCGGCCGGCGGCCGGAGACCCGAATACCCCGGCAACCTCGAGCGACGGGCTGACGAACGAAATCGGCGACCTGTTCTTCGCCGCCGTCAATCTGGCCCGGAAAGCCGGTGTGGACCCCGGACTCGCGCTCGAGCGGGCCAATCGGACGTTCCGGGACCGCTTCGAGGCGCTGGAGCGCCTCGCGGCCGAACGCGGCATCGACGTCACTGGCGCGGGCCTGGCCGAGTTGGACCTGCTCTGGGACGAAGTGAAGCGCCGGGGCTCGCAGTCGCCGCGGACCACCGCTCAGGGATAGAGCCGGTGAATCTGCCGGGGAAACGCGATGGCTTCACGGATATGGGGGATGCCGCAGATCCAGGCCACGGTTCGCTCGATCCCCAGGCCGAAGCCCGCGTGCACGAACGTCCCGTACTTCCGGAGATCGAGATACCAGCGATACACCTCCGGGTCGAGCCCCTGCTGCCGGATGCGGGCGAGCAGCCGGTCGTAATCGTCTTCCCGCTGGGATCCGCCGATGATCTCGCCGTAGCCCTCCGGCGCCAGGCAGTCGTTGTTCAGCACCGTCCGAGGGTCGGCCGGGTTCTCCTTCATGTAGAACGCCTTCACCTGCTTCGGGTAGTTGTAGACGAAGAGCGGCCGGTCGTACTGCTTGGCCAGCAGGGTCTCGTCGTCCCCGCCCAAGTCGCCACCCCACTGCATGTCGGAGCCCAGCTGGTTGAGCCGCGCGACCGCGTCGGTGTAGGAGATCCGGGCGAACGGCGGCTGCACCCGCTCCATCGGCGCCGTGTCCCGCTCCAGCTCCTTCAACTCCTCCTTGCGCCGGTCCAGCGCCCGTGCCACGATGTAGCTCACGAACGACTCCTGCAGCTCCATGTTGGCGTTGGAGTCGTTGAACGCCACCTCCGGCTCGACCATCCAGAACTCGGTGAGGTGGCGCCGGGTCTTCGACTTCTCCGCGCGAAAGGTGGGTCCGAAGCAGTACACCTTGCCCAGCGCCGCGGCCGCCGCTTCCACGTAGAGCTGGCCGGTCTGGGCCAGGTAGGCTTTGCCCAAGTCGAAGTAGTCGGTGGAGAAGAGATTGCCCGCCTCCTCGCCGATCGCGCCGGTCAGAATCGGGGTGTCGACGAGGGTGAACCCCTCCTGGTAGAAGTAGTCCCGGATAGCCTGAACCACCTCGTGCCGCACCCGGGCGATGGCCACCTGGCGCCGGCTGCGGAGCCAGAGGTGTCTATGCTCGAAGAGGAACGTCGTCCCATGCTCTTTGGGGGTGATCGGGTAATCGACGCTGGAACCGAGCACTTCGAGGCCGGTCACCGACATCTCGTACCCCCCGGGCGAGCGGGGCTCCTCGCGCACCACCCCGGTCATCGCCACGCTGGTCTCCTGGGTCAGCCCGGCAAACGCCTCCCAGGCGGACTCCGGAACCTCCTTCTTGGACAGGACACCTTGCATCGTTCCCGAGCCGTCCCGGATGACCACGAAGGCGATCTTCCCGCTCGACCGGGTGGTCACGACCCAGCCGCGCAGGGTGACCGTCTCCCCCGCGTGCGTGCCCAGATCGCTGATCCGGATCGTGGTCATGCTTCATCCGTTGTCAAGAAGGGGATGTCACGCGGAGCGTTGAGTCTAGCCCTCCTCCTCGGGGGCGTCAACGCGGCGTGCACCGTCGTCCGACCGCCGCCGTCGGGGGTGGCGCCGGCGGCCACCGTGACGGGGCCGGCACCGGTGTGGTCGGCACGGGCCGGGCGGAGATGGACCGGGCCGTTCGTGGTCCGGGGCGACACCCTGTTCGGCGCGGGGGTCAACCGGAAGGTCTACGCGGTGGACCTGAGTCGCGGCGCCACCATCTGGTCTGCCCGGCTCTCGGGGCTGATCGCCGGCGGGGTGGTCCTCGCGGGGGATACCGTCTATGCCGCGACCAGCCGCCCGCAGGGTGCCGTCTATGCCTTGGCGCGAGCGACGGGCAAGCGATTCTGGCGGACCAGGCTGGATGCGGTCGGTGCCCCGCTCAGCCTGATCGGCGGCATGCTGGTGGCCGAGACACAGGAAGGCCAGGTCGTGGGAATCGATCCGGCGAGCGGCAACGTCCGGTGGCGGCGGCGGCTCGGCGCCGCCCGAATCCCGGCGCTGCCGGTGGACAGCGGCGGGTTCATCGTGGCCACGACGGATTCCCTCTTCCGGCTTGGACCGGGAGGCAAGGTGCTGCGCCGGGCGCCCTCGCCCGGCGTGATTCTCTCACCCTGGATCCGGGCAGGCGGTGGACTGGTCGCGGGGACCACCGATTCGCTGGTCGTGTCGATCCGGCTCTCCGACCTGCGGACGGCGTGGCGGGTGAAGGTGGACGCGCCGGTGGTCGGCGCGCCCGCGGCCAGCGGCGACACGGTCTACGCCGTGTCTCGCCGAGGAACGCTGTACCGGATCACGGGCGACTCGACCGTTGCCGCCCAGCCGATCGTCGCGCTTGCCTGGCCGGTGACGGCACCGGTCACCCTGCTCGACGGCGCGATCCTCCTGGGCGGAGCGGACGGGACCATCCGCGCGCTCCGGCCCGAGGACGGACGGGAGCTCTGGCGCCTCCGCCTTTGGGGTCCGATCGAGCTCAGTCCGGTCCCCCTGGAGGACGGCATGCTTGCCATCGGGGGGAACGGCGACCTCCATCGGTACCGCCAATGACCCGACGACTCGCCCCGCTGCTCGCCCTGCTGCTCCTGGCCGGTCCGGTCGAGGCGCAGAGCGTCGGTCCCCTGGTGAAGTACGGCAAATGGGCGCTCGCCGCCGGGGCGCTGGGGATGAACCTGCTCGCCGCCCGGGCGCACAATCGGGCGGAGGACAACTTCAACGCGCTGGAGCAGCGCTGCTTCGCGAATGAGCGGGCGTGCAATCTCAACGTGTCGGGCAGCTACTCCGACGCGTCCTCCGAGCTCTTCTATCAGGAATCGCTCCGCTACGACCGGCAGGCGCGCCGCTGGCTCTTCGGCGGCGAGACCGCGCTGGTCGGCGCGGCGGCGATGTTCGTGTGGGAGCTGACGCGGAAGACCCATCGTCCGGACATCATTCCCTTCAAGCCGGAGGTGCGGAAGCTCCGGCAGGCGACGGGGGTGGGGATCAGCGTGGAGTTTTAGATTCGGGCGAGTGGGTCGAATCGCCGCCGGGGTCACGAGGTCTCGGCGGCGATTGGTGTCACCAGGCGGGCAGGTTCGAGGCTCTGGTCCCCGATCTCGAAATCGCGCGCGCGGCGGAGCACGTTGGACGGGCCCCCGGCTCTTGGCTATGCCACCGTTCACAGTTTGTCGAGTAGCTCGCTTGGGGTGACGGCTATCGTTGTACTATGTGGTAGCAGCACGCTGGCAGATTTAGGCCAACGGTGCCGCAGCGTCGTTTTGACAGGCGCCAGGCGCAACCCGCTAACGTCGTGCGGAAATGAGCGGTAGGTTCCCCTGTGAGGGCGCGCAGGGACAGCTCGGTGTTTTGGGGTGGCTGCAGGTGGGTATTTGTCGGCGAAGAGGGGAGGGGGTAGCAGTCTAAGTCTAGTTAGGCGGATGCGTCAGGCATCGGTGAACCGTAGATTCCAGCATGAGCCTCCAGTTCACCTGGGATCCGCGGAAAGCGGCCGCCAACCTGCGTAAACACGGGGTAGGCTTCCCCGAGGCCGCTACCGCCTTTGCCGATCCGCTCTCGCTGACCATTCCTGATCCCGACCACTCGGCCGGCGAAGAGCGCTTCGTGCTGATCGGCCAATCCGAGCGTCGCCGCCTGGTGGTGGTGGCGCACGTCGAACGCGGCGAGCTGATCCGGATCATCAGCGCCCGCCCTGCCACCCGCCGTGAGCGGAACTCCTATGAAGAAGAAGCCTAGCCCGAAAGCGCGCCGACGTCCGGCGAAGGCCACCATGCGGCCGGAGTACGATTTCAGCAGCGGTGTGCGTGGGAAGTATGCGGCTCGTCTGAAGCCTGGCAGCCAAGTGGTCGTGCTGGACCCCGACGTCGCCGCGGCCTTTGGCGACGCCAAAGCGGTCAACCGGGCGCTACGGACGTTGATCGAGGTCGTCCCGAGACGCCCCGTCCGGACCTCGCGGCGGCTGAACAGCCGGGAACATAGCTGACAGAATGTCCGGGGACATGGTTACCACTCTCCGCGGAGGGAGGGGGCCCCGGTGATGGTGGTCGTTCTCGTTGAAGCGTCCGAGGAGGGTGTCGTAGTACAGGATGTTCCAGAGGCCGTCACGGACCTCTTCGAGCCCGACGTATTCGCCGTTGAGGGCCTGGCTGAGAAAGTGTTGACCGGCATGGAGGCGGAAGGTGCCCGCGCTGCTGACGCGCCGCACCTTCAAGTGGCCGGGATACTCCGGGGGGGCGATGCGCTCGGGATAGGCGCGGGGCGAGGGCGTCCATCGCGAGGCGGGGGTCTCGTCGTGCAAGGCCTCGTGCGGCCGCAGCTCGTTGGAGGTCTGGCGAAAGCGATTAAAGACCCGCTGTTGGAGATTGCGATTCGCGGCGGGCGGCTTGGTCGCCCGCGCCTTGAGGGTCTTGTGCAGCCGTTCGTGGGCCCCATTCTCCTGCGGACTGGCGGGCGGGATGCGTTGGTGGGTAATGCCGAGTTGGAGCCACCAGACATTGAGGCCGTTGAGGCCGTGAATGCCGGTGGAGGCAAACGGCGCGCCGTTGTCACTGCGGATCGCGTCCGGCAGCCCGCAGGTCCGAAAGAGCTGGCGCAGGTGGGGTGTGACGCCGGCCCCCGCGACGTCCGGGAGCGCCTGGCAGCAGAGCAAGTACCGGCTGAAGTGATCGAGGATCGTCAGCGGGTAGCAGTAGATCCCGTTCCGCATCCGGAACTGGCCCTTGAAGTCGATGGTCCAGATCTGATTGGGGGCGGTGGTGTGGCAGGGGGCGGCGCCCGGATGCTTCCACGCCCGCCGGCGGCGGCGATGGTGCACGCGGTCGTGCCGCTGCCAGGATGTCGAAGATGGTGCTCCGCGCGGGCCCCTCCCGCTTCGGATCGCGGGTCCGGAGGCGCTTCCAGATCTTGCGGGCGCCCCAGCCGAAGCGGTCGTGCTCCTCCAGGATGGCCTGGACGATGTCGGCGGGCGTTTGGTGGGGGCAAGAGCGGGGGGCGCGGCTGTGGCCGTGCAGCCCGCGGGCGCCGCTCTGGCGGTAGCGATGGAACCACTTGTAGCCGGTGTTCCGGCTGACGCCGTAGCGCAGGCAGAGTTCGGTCATCGTCCACGCGCCACTCTCGAGATCCTGGGCAAAATGGTGTCGTTCGAGCACGGGCTGGGTCTCCTGCCAGGGCATCGCTCCTCCTCCCACGGGGGTCAGGAGAAGTGTCACCCATGTGCCCGGACAGGTGTCAGCCATCTACCCGGTTTGTACCCGCCTGCGGCCTAACATCGCAATACAGCTGCCAAGCGGACGCAACGCTCCGCATCATCCGTCGGCCGTCGTTCGCCCTCTTGCATCTGATTGCGGCCGTTTGGCGGCTCCCCAAGCGAGGGTTCACAGGCGGAGCACTATGAGCGAGTATGTGGATATTGCGGATGATGATTACGAGCAACGTCGACACGCGCGCGAGCTGGTGACCTGGATTAATGCAAAGTTCAGGGATCTCGACGCTGGTGGGCGGCTTGAAGAACAGTTCTTTGAGCGTAAAGGTCGCAACGTCAAACGGTTGATTGAGGAAGCTGTCCCTCTCTCGCGCTTAGGGCTGTCGCTCTGGAAGCCGGGTGACGAAGCCTATGTCTCGCTTCTACCCGAGAACGTGAGGTACGATGGACTCATGGAGGTCGACGGCTTCAGCGCCCGATCCTTCAATGTTGAGGTCACGACGATTGAGACCGAGCAATCGACGTTGCGCCGGCAGATGCTTTCTCGGGAAGGCACCGTCACCCTTGCCGGGCCGATCCGCCGCAAACGTGATGGCTCCATCGAAGACGGAATGGAAGGAGTCGAAGTAAGCGAGCAGCAAGAGGCAATCGTCACACTCGCGTTGAATCGTCTAAAGGCCAAGACGGACACGAAGTCCTATGACGAGAATACCGCAATCCTTGTCTACCTGAACGACTTCTGGCCTTTGCCGGCGGAAGGTCGCCTGGCGCTCCATCGGCTTACCGAGCAGTATCTGTGGGAACGGCAAGAGATCTTTGCGGTCTGCTACTGTTTCTCACCTGATCTAGCGGTAGACTGGATCGAAGTGGGCAGGCGCAAGCCTGGGTTGCCACGAGCCGCCTAACCCGCGCGCAGGAAGCCGACGGGCGCTCGCGTTTCAATGGAGGGTAGTTCCTCGACGAACGGGAGTGGATCGAGGAAGGCCAAGCCGAGCGCCAGCGCCACCTCCACTGCTTAGGCGTGCCCGTCGCTGTCGCGTTGCGAGGGATCGTGATCGGAAAGGTCGTCGAATCGCGCTAGGTCGGGCGGTCAGGGTCGCGTATCCGTGCCGCAAGCGCCCTTGTGACCGCGGAGCGTTGCGGTCGAGCTGCAGAGGTAGCATTGTCACTGGTGGGCGGGTTTCTCGCCGTCGGCGCGACGGGCATTGCCTCGTGGATGTAGTTCCCGGCCACCGCCCGCAGCCGATCTGAAACGAAGAGGAAGACATGGGAACGCCACTTACGGTTACGAAGCTCCTGGTGAAGTCCCACAGCTCACCCGACGAAGTTCACACCCCTAACAAGACCCGGGTCCAGGTCGTTCAACTAGGGGAGTTCACCATTGGACGCTTCAACTTCGAGCCTGGGTGGCGATGGTCGGCATGCGTGAAGCCGGTCGTTAAGACGGACCGCTGCCAGGTCTCCCATGTCGGCTACGCTGCCCCGGGGCGCATTACAGTCCGCATGAAGGATGGCACGGAAGGGACCATGGTCGCGGGCGAGTCGTACACGATCCCGCCAGGACACGACGCCTGGGTGGAGGGCAACCAGCCCTTTGTTGGAATCGAGGTGATGAGCGCCGAGGTGTACGCGAAGCCGTAGTCAAGCGGGTTTGATCGGCTCGCGATGTCCCTCGGGCCGCCGGACGGCCGACGGTCTTTTCTCCCGCTGCACACATCGTAGGGGGCAACATGAGCAACTTGGTGAAGGCACTCGTTGGTTTGTCCGCGCTGGCGTTCGTGCTCGCGGTGCTGACGCACTTCTCCGGGGCGATCGTGAGGACTCAGGCCGAGGCCTACTCGCGAGCCAGTGCGAATCTGGCGCTGCTCGCGATTGCCGTGGTGCTGACGTTCGGAGACACGGTGAGGGCTGGGCGGTCGCTTTAGAGGTGCCAGGCGCCGCCTGACCCGCGCATCCGGCCGACGGGCCGGACGGGCACCGGTGTCCGTGCGGGGGGGGGGGTCGCCGCTATAACGCTCGATGGAACCCAGGTTAGCGCGGGCGCCAGGATGATCGCCCGCGGCTGATGCGCATGTCGTTCAGCAGCCCCAAAGGAGCATATGCTCGCAGACACGCTGAAGCAGCTCGCGGGCCTCCGCATCACCGACGAGGACGGCAAGGAGGAAGTGCTCGAGCTGCAACCACCCGCCACCGCAGCCGAGATACGGGAGCTCGAGGCCAGCGTGCCGGCGCCGCTTCCAGATGAGATACGCGAAGCTCTGCAGGTCTCGAAAGGACTCGTCAACGGTCCCCTCGAGTCCTTCTCGCTGATCGATCTGGAGGGGTTCGGGCTTGAGGAACTCTTTCCCCATGCCTACTCGATAGGACACGATGGTTTTGGGAACTTCTGGCTCCTCGATTTGCTGCCCGCCTCGACCTCATGGGGGCCGGTGTTCTACGCGTGCCACGATCCGCCCGTGATCGCATATCAGGCGGCTACCGTCGAGGAGTTTCTGCAGGAGGCTGTCGCCATGTGGCGAACCGCTCCGCGCAGCCGAGTCGACATCGTGCACGAGGACGTCGTCCACCAGATCTGGCGAGACGACCCTGATCTGATCACCGCGGCGGTCGCAAGCACCGCGGGAGATTCGGTGCTTGCGCAGTTTGCCGCCTCGGTGCCACCAACGGCTCAGATTGCCGATCTCCGAGCTCCCCGCCTTGGCCATGGGTTCGCCTGGGGTCGGCACGGGCCGGGGACCACGTTGCGACGGGCGGGCACTGAACGGCTCTGGGCCATTCTGCCGGCTGAGCGCAGACCTGGATTTCTTCAGAGGATTTTCGGCCGGTAGCCGGGCTGCCTGACCCACGCATGCGCGCACGTCGTCAGGCTGCTGCAGATAGGAGTGTACCCATGGCCTCCGTCATTGAATCGATCATTGGGGAGTGCAAGCGCTACAAGGCACTTGCCGAGGGCGCGCTTTCCCAGCTCACTGACGACCAACTGGTGGCGCCCGCTCCTGGCGGTGGGAATTCGATCGCGACGATCTGTTGGCACCTCGGTGGCAACCTACGCTCCCGCTTCACCGATTCCTCACCAGTGACGGCGAAAAGCCTTGGCGCAGACGCGAGGAGGAGTTCCAGGCCCGGTCAGTCACGATGCCCGAGCTGCTGGCGCATTGGGAGTCCGGCTGGGGCACCCTCTTCGCGACGCTCGCCACCCTGAGTGATGCCGATCTGGACCGCACGGTCACGATTCGGGGTCAAGCGCTTCGAGTCGACCAAGCATTACACAGGTCCCTGGCGCACGCGAGCTATCATGTAGGCCAGGTCGTCTATGCCGCCCGCGCACTTCGCGGCTCCACATGGCGTTTCTTGAGCATACCCCCGGGGCAGTCCGAGGCCTTTAACGCCGCGCCGCAACTGCAGCAACCGGCCGAGCATGCGGCCTGGGTGCGTCGGAGCGGCGGCGCGTGATTCGGTGACCAGAGGTTTCAAGGGAATGACATGGACGACCTGGCGCGCTTCGCTCTGGTAGCCTTCACCTCGGTACTGTTCATCGTCGACCCGATCGCCGCCGTTCCAACCTATCTCGTCATCACCCAACTGGAAACGCCGCTAGAGCGGCAGCGTACTGCCCGACGAGCCTGCCTCGCGATGATCGTCCTGCTCATCCTTTTCGCAGCGACCGGTACCCTGCTCTTTCGTGCCTTCGGGATCACCCTGCCGGCCTTTCGCACCGCTGGGGGGCTCATCCTATGGTTCGTGGCGATGGACATGCTCCGCGGCGAGCGCCGTACCCAAGAGGGCCGGGATGAGCTGGTGGAGGGCCAGGCCAAGGAGGATGTCGCTCTCACGCCACTCGCGATCCCGATGCTCGCGGGGCCCGGGGCCATTTCAACCGTGATCGTCATAGCGGGACAGGCACGGGGGCTGGCGGAAACAGTCGCGGTGTACGGGGCGATCATCCTGACGGGCGTGATATCGTACCTGGCGCTTCGCCTGGGTGAACCGCTCCTGGGGCGTTTGGGAAAGACCGGCATCCGAGTGGTCACGCGAATCATGGGCCTCATCCTGGCGGCCGTGGCAGTCCAGTTCGTATTCAGTGGGATCAAGGAAGCGTTTAGCATTCGAGGGTAGCGTGGCCGCGCCACGTCCTGCTCGTCCTCGAAGGGGAGCTGATTACGGAATTGGCCGATGGCAGTTCCCATGTGCTTCGTTCCGGAATGAGCTATCAAGTGGCTTCCGGGGTCGCGCCGCACCGGTCCCGTACCGAGATTGGGGCTACCCTGTTTATCGTCGATTGACGGCGCCGTCTAACCGGCAGCGGCCAAGCGTTTCCGGGCCGATTGTGGTCACCGCTACCGGTGCACGGTGGTCAATGGACGAAGGATAGTGCTGGGCGACCAAGCGTTCCCGAGGAGACAGCCATGAGACACCCACGCCGGTTTCCCCGCTGCAGCTGCTCGGCCCTCTTCGCCGCTCTCGGGCTCGGCCTGGCCGGCTGCGGCCAGGGCACCGTGGAGGCGAACGGTGCCCCGAGTCACCTGGTCTCCGTCCAGGTGGGACGAGAGCTGGAGCTGACCCTCCAGACGATCGGACCGGGCGAGTACGCGAGCCCGCCCCTGGTGTCGTCCGGGGCGGTCCGGTTCCTCGACGTGCGCCTGGTGACCCCCGCCGTGCCCGCGGGGCCGACCGAGCGGTTCCGCTTCGAGGCGGTGCGGGCGGGCGAGGCGGTGATCGAGTTCCACCACACCGGCCAGAGCCCGACGATCGAAGACACGTATTCAACTGTGATCACGCCCGGAGCCGTTACCCTCGAAGGGCATGGTGTGCGGCTGGAGCCGCTCGGCACCGGCCACCTCGAGGGCCTGATCGCGGCGGCCGAGGACGGCCATCTCTGGGAGCTGTGGTTCACCTCCGTCCCATTCCCCACCCAGACGTCGGCGTACATCGCGGATGCTCTAGCAGGCCAAGAGGAGGGACATATGCTGCCGTGGGCGGTCCGAGATCTCTCCACCGACACCATCGTTGGATCGACCCGATATCACGACATCATGCCCAAGGTCGATCGGGTTGAAATCGGCTACACCTGGTACGCTGCCAGCCGGCACCGCACTCACATCAACACGACCTGCAAGCTCCTTCTCCTGTCTCATGCCTTCGACACCCTGGGGTGTCAGGTCGTCGGCCTCCGAACGGATCATTTCAACTTTCGTTCCCAGCGTGCCATAGAGGCGCTCGGAGCGAAGAAGGACGGCGTGATTCGACACCACCACGCGCGTCCGAACGGCACGGTACGCGACACCGTGATGTACAGCATTCTGGCATCCGAGTGGCCCGATGTACGCCGGCACTTGGAGCACCGCTTGACGTCACGGGGTGGCGGCTCCGGCAGCGGGGCATCGGCCACCTGACGCACCCACGCAGCGTCGAGGCACGCAGCCGGGATGCGCGGCGCGGCTGGGCACGGCCAGGAACTCTCAGCCGTCAGCCTGCAAAGCAAGGAAAGGAGCAGCATTGTATGCTGAATACCAGCAGTGCCATGCCCGCCATGAAACTCGAGCTGGTGCCGGTGCCGGTGTCCGATGTCG
>JBBSHB010000007.1:0-47943 GCA_038253515.1 Gemmatimonadales bacterium
ATCCTGGTGTGCCCCAAGTGCAAGGGCGACCTGGAGTATCGTACGGCCCCGGAAGCGCTCGTCTGCCATGCCTGCCGTCTGGTCTACCCGGTCGAGGACGGCATCCCCATCATGCTGATCGACGAAGCCAAGCCGCTCTAGGGCCGTCCCCTCCGAGGCTTGGCCGATCGGGGTTCCCAAATTAGCTTGGGATAAACCCTTAACAGAGGCTTTGGGTGCGGACTCGCCCGACGATTCTCTCCTATTCGCCGGACGACTGCCCGGTGCCCACGCTCGTCCGTCACTGGGCGTCGGCCAACGAATTCCCCCTCCTGGTGTTCAGCCAGCCGGAAGAGGTGGAGGCGATCGTGCTGCGGGGGCATCCCTGCCTCCTCTTCGTGGATGGGAACGGCGCCCGGCCCGAAGGCGTCGGACTGGTCCGCCGGCTCAAGAGCGACGCCTTCACGGCCATCGTCCCGGTGACCGTCCTCGCGTCCGATCACCATCCCGAGCAGGTCCAGTCCTGGTTCGCGGCCGGAGCGGACGAAGTGATCACCGGCATCTTCTCGCCCGCCGAGCAGCGTGCCCGGCTGGACGCCATGCTGGTCCGGACCGAGCGCGACGTGTCGGTGCATCCCTCGACCCGTCTGCCCGGGACCACCGAGATCGAGCGCGAGATCCGTCGTCGGCTCGAGTCCCCCCAGGATTTCGCGGTCTGCTACGCGGACCTGGACCACTTCAAGGAGTTCAACGACCGGTACAGCTACTACGACGGCGATCGGGTGATCTACCTGCTCTCCCGAATCCTCCACGACGTGGTCAAAGGGCTGCTCGGCCCGCGGGGGTTCGTAGGACACATCGGCGGCGACGACTTCATCTTCGTCATTCCGGCGGTCGAGATCAGTCCGGTCTGCAGCGAGATCCTCGACGTCTTCGACACCCTGATCCCGCTGCAGTACAACGATCAGGACCGGCGCGCCGGCTACTTTTTCGGGAAGGATCGTCGGGGGCAGCTCCACCGGGTGCCGCTCATGACGCTCTCGATCGGCATCGTCACCAACCGGCACCGCCGATTTGCGCATCCGGCCCAGGTCAGCGAGCTTGCCACCGAGATGAAGAGTTACGCGAAGACGCTGCCCGGCTCGGTGTTCGTGGTAGACCGGCGCCAGGGTACCAACGGCGAGGAGCGGCCCGGCTCGGCATTCAGGGAGCAGCCGTGAGGATCACCCGATGAACGTGACCTGTCCCAACTGCGCGACCGTGTACCGGGTCGACCCGGTGAAAGTTCCCGATGCCGGCGTCCGGGCGCGCTGTACCGTGTGCAGCGCGGTGTTCGCCGTCCGCCGCGAGTCGACCCCATCGCCCGTGCCGGCGGCGACGCATGCCGGGACCCACCGGGCCGTCCCGTCGCCGGTCTCCTCGCCACCGCCCGTGACCGTCCAGTCGAGCTCCGCCGCACCGCCGGCTCCGCCGCCCGCCTCGCCGGCCCCAGCGACCGGAGCGCGTGCGGCGAATCTGCCGCCGCCGGCGGTGTCCACCGGCGCGCCCAGACCAGCCGTCGCCTCCCGGCCGGCGGCCCCGGCCGGTCCCGCTGCCCCCGGGGTGCGGCCGGCGGCGGCTCCCGCCGCTCCACCCGCGCCGGCCCCGGCTCCGACCCCCGCGGCCCCGGCGGCCCGCCCGGCACAGGCCAGTCCAGCCGGCCGCCCGGTCAACCCGTTTCTCTCCCAGGACCCGGCCCTCAAGGCCCGGCGGCTGGCACGGGCGCTGATCTCCGACATGGTGGTCTACCACCCGGTGAAGCGGCAGGAGGGCCTGCGCGACGGGACCCTCAAGCAGCTGTTCGAGGACGAGATCAAGAAGAGCTGGGAAGAGTATTCCGATCAGGTGGGTCGCGAGGTGGCGGAGTCCACCGGCTACTTCAAGGAAGCGTTGAACGAGATCCTCGCCGGCGGTCGCCAGATCTTCTGACCTCGGCTATGTTTCTGTTCCCCGAGCCGTTCATCCGCCCCACCCTGGCGGACGAGCGGCTCGCTCGTTAGCCGGCTCGCTCGTGAGCACCGGTCCTGGTCCTTTTTCGACGGAGTAGACGGCATGTCCGATCTGGTGGAAAATCTCGCGGAGCTGCAGCGCCGGGTCACCGAACTCCGAGACTTTCTTTGACCTGCCTGGCAAAGCGGAGCGGCTGAAGGCGCTCGAGGCCCAGCAGGCAGAGGCCGGATTCTGGTCCAACGCCGAGGCCGCCCGGACGTCGGTGCAGGAGCTCAAGGCGCTGAAGGGATGGGTGACGCCGTATGAGGAGCTGCATCAGAGCCTGCAAGGCGCCTTGGAAATGGCCCAGCTGCTGGAGGTAGAACCCGACGAGGGGATGCAGGCCGAGATCGGCCGCGAGGCCGAGGCGCTGGCCCAGCGGGTGGAGGCGTTCCAGCTCCAGGCGATGCTGCAGGGACCGGACGACCGTCGCGACGCGCTCCTCACCATCCATCCCGGCGCGGGCGGCACCGAGTCCCAGGACTGGGCCGAGATGCTCATGCGGATGTACGTGCGCTGGGCGGAGCGACACGGCTTCGAGGTCGCGATCCTCGACCTGCTCCCGGGCGAAGAGGCCGGGCTCAAGTCGGTCTCCATCGAGATCAAGGGCGAGTACGCCTACGGCTATCTCAAGGCGGAAAAGGGCGTGCATCGCCTGGTCCGGATCTCGCCCTACGATTCCCAGGCCCGCCGGCACACCTCGTTCGCCTCGGTGTTCGTGTATCCCGACATCGATGACACCATCGAGATCGACCTGCGGGAGGAAGACATCAAGATGGACGTCTTCCGCGCCTCGGGCGCCGGCGGCCAGCACGTCAACAAGACGTCCTCCGCCGTGCGGCTCACTCACCTGCCCACGGGGGTGGTGGTCTCCTGCCAGCAGGAGCGGAGCCAGACCAAGAACCGCGCCACCGCCATGAAGATGTTGCGGGCCGGCATCTACCAGAAGAAGTTGGAGGAGCAGGAGGCGGCCAAGGCGGTGGTGGAGGCCACCAAGACCGACAACTCCTGGGGCAACCAGATCCGCTCCTACGTGTTTCAGCCGTACACCATGGTGAACGATCACCGAACCGAAGTGAAGATCGGCGACGTACAACGGGTGATGGACGGTGACCTGGACCCCTTCATCCAGGCGTATCTCAAGCGGTTCGGAGGCAAGGCGGCGTGAGCGAGGAGGTCGAGCGGTCGTTCCCCGAGGAGGCACGCCGCGCCAAGCGGGCGGCCTTGGAGACGGCGGGTGTGCCCGCCTTCACCTACCGCTTCGAGCGCTCCCACCTGGCGACCGAGGCGCTGGCCTTGTACCAGGACGCGATGGGCGACCAGGGGCCCAGCGTGTCGGTCGCCGGGCGCATCGCGGAGTTCCGGTCCCACGGAAAAACGACGTTCCTCCACCTGGAGGATGGCTCGGGCCGGATCCAGATCTATCTCCGCAGTGATCAGCTGGGCGACTGCTACGACCTGGTCGAGCGGCTGGACCTCGACGACCACGTCGGGGTGACCGGGAACCTGTTCCGCACCAAGAAGGGCGAGATCACCGTCCGGACCGATACCCTCACCCTGCTGGCCAAGTCGCTCCGCCCGCTGCCGCGGGGGAAGACCCAGGTGGGGCCGGAGGGCAGCGTCACCTACGGCGCGCTGCAGGATCCCGAGGTGCGCTACCGACAGCGCTACGCCGACCTGGCGGTGCACCCGGAGGTCCGCGCCGTCTTCGTCCAGCGGGCCCAGGCCATCCGCTTCCTCCGCCGGTTCCTCGACGAGCGGGGATTCCTCGAGGTGGAGACTCCGATCCTGCAGCCGCTGTACGGCGGCGCGGCGGCCCGGCCCTTCGTGACCCGGCACAACGCGCTCGACATGCCGCTCTATCTCCGGATCGCCGACGAGCTGTACCTCAAGCGGCTGCTGGTCGGCGGACTCGAGCGGGTGTACGAGATCGGGCACGACTTCCGCAACGAGGGGATGGACCGGACCCACAATCCCGAGTTCACCATGCTGGAGGCCTACCAGGCCTACGCCGATTACACCGACATCATGGAGCTCACCGAGGCCATGGTGGCGGGCGTGGTGGAGCACTGCACCGGTACCCTGGTGCTCGAGCGCTGGGGGACCACGCTGGACTTCACCCGCCCGTTCGCCCGGGTCCAGTTCATCGAGGCCGTCCGGGAGCGCTGCGGGCTGGATCTGCGCACCGCCGGTGAGGACGAGATGCGCGGCGTGCTGCTCCGAGCGGGTGGCGAGCCCGACGCGGTGGCCCTGCTGTCGGGCGGACGCCTGCAGGACGAGGTCTTCAAGACCGTGGCCGAGCCGCATCTGGTCCAGCCCACCTTCGTGCTGGACTATCCCAGGGCACTCTCCCCCCTGGCCAAGGAGCACCGCCGGGATCCGGCGCTCACCGAGCGGTTCGAGCTGTTCGTGAACGGCCGGGAGCTGGCCAACGCGTTCAGCGAGCTCAACGATCCGGACGACCAGCGCCGCCGGTTCGAGGAACAGGGCCGGCAGCGTGCCGCCGGCGACGAGGAGGCTCACAGCTTCGATGCCGACTACATCCGCGCCCTGGAATACGGCATGCCGCCCGCCGGTGGCCTCGGCCTCGGGATCGACCGACTGATGATGACGATCGCCGGCCAGGCCTCCATCCGGGACGTCATCCTCTTCCCAGCCATGCGGCCGGAGAGCTAGTGGCGGCGGCAGCGGGGGGCGAGCGAGCGGATCTCCGATCCATCCTGCGTTGGCCGTCCCGGCTCGAATGGCGGATCGCGCAACGCTATCTGCGCAGCCGGCGCACCTCCCGGGCGGCGTCGCTCAACACCGTCATTTCCACCGGCGGCGTGGCCGTCGGAGTGACGGCGCTGATCGTGGTGCTCGGCGTGATGAACGGGCTGCGCAACGATCTGCGGGAGCGAATTCTGGTCGCCAACCCGCACCTTCGGGTCCTCACCTTCGGGGCCGGCCTCCGCCTCGACGACTGGCGCCGCACCCTGGTCCAGGTGCGGAAGCAGCCCGGTGTGGTGGCCGCCGCGCCCGAGGTCATCAGCCAGGCGGGCATCACGGCTGGCCAGGACTATGGCGAGGGCGTGAACCTGGTCGGCTTCGACCCGGACACCGGTACCCGATCGGTCACCTCGCTGCCGCAGTCCATCATCAAGGGAGACCTCTCCTTTCGGACGACCAAGCCCGGAACGGACGGCGGGATCCTGTTGGGCACCCGATTGGCGTCCCGACTCTCGGTATACCCGGGAGACATCGTGACGCTGGTGCCGGTCACCCAGGCCAAGGTCAATCCCGCCATCGGCATGGCGGTGCCGCGATTCTGGAAGTTCGAGGTGACCGGGCTCTTTCAGACCGGAATGTTCCAGTACGACAACCAGTTCGTGGTCCTGTCGCGGGAGGTCGCCCAGCGCTTCACCGGGCTGGGGGACGCGGTGTCGGGCATCGCCGTCCGGGTGGTCGATCCCGACCGCGCGCCCGAGATCGGCGTCGCGATCGAGAAGCGCCTGGGCTACCCCTACCGGGTCCTCGACTGGCAGACCCAGAACGTCAGCCTGTTCAGCGCCCTCCAGCTCGAGAAGCTGGCCATGGGACTGATTATCTTCTTCATCATGGTGGTGGCGGCCTTCAACATCGTCGGCACCCTGACCATGGTGGTCGCCGACAAGACGCGGGAGATCGGCATCCTGCGCGCCATGGGGCTCACCTCGGCGGCCGTGGCCCGGGTCTTTCTGCTGCAGGGGGCGGTGATCGGGGTGATCGGTACCGCGACGGGCCTGGTCCTCGGCCTGACGGTGTCATACGTGGTGGACAAGTCGGGATGGGTCCGGATCAATCCAGCCGTGTACTTCATCGATCACCTTCCGGTTCACGTCGAGGCGACGGACGCGCTGATCGTGGTGATCGCGAGCCTTGCGATCGCGGTGCTCGCCACCCTGTACCCCTCGCGCTCCGCGGCCGGTCTCACGCCGGTCGATGCGATCCGCCACGAATGAGCGCCATCCTCGAAGCCGTGGGCCTCAAGAAGGTCTACCAAGGTGGAGACGGCACCCCCATCCAGGTGCTGACCGGAGTGGACCTGGGGGTGAGCCGAGGCGAGTTCGTGGCCATCGTCGGGGCCAGCGGGTCCGGGAAGAGCACCTTACTGCACCTGCTGGGTGCCCTGGACGTGCCGTCGGGCGGCAGCGTGCGGCTCGATGGCCAGGTGTACGCGGAGCAGGGTCCGGTTGAGCTCGCCGCGATCCGCAATCGGAAGGTCGGATTCGTGTTCCAGTTCCATCATCTGTTGCGGGAGTTCACGGCGCTGGAGAACGTGATGATGCCGCTCCTGATCGCGGGCGAGAACGAGAGCCGCGCGCGCTCCCGCGCCGAGGAGCTGCTGGCGGCCGTCGGCCTGGCGGGGAGAATGACGCACCGGCCGTCTGCGCTGTCCGGCGGCGAGCAGCAGCGGGCGGCCGTCGCGCGAGCGCTGGCGGCGGATCCTCTGGTGGTGCTCGCCGACGAGCCGTCCGGCAACCTGGACCATGCGAACAGCGAGCGGCTGCACCAGCTCTTCGCCCGGCTCTCCCGGGAGTTCGAGACCGCGCTCGTGGTGGTGACCCACAACCGCCTCCTGGCCGGCCGGGCCGATCGGGTGCTGTCGCTCGAAGATGGCCGGCTGGTGCCGCTCTCCGGCGTGGAGTCGATGCCCTGATGTCCTGCGACCAGTGCCGCGAGCGCGAGGCGGTGATTCACCTGACCCAGATCGTGAACGAGCAGGTGACGACCCTCCACCTCTGCGAGCGGTGTGCGGCGGAGAAGGGCGTGGACAGCCCCGGGGCGGTGGCCAAGACCCCGTTGGGAAGCTTTCTCGCGGCGATGGGCAAGGAGCTTCCGGAGCAGTCTCCCGCGCCCCGGTCCGCCGACACCTGCGCCACCTGCGGGGGCTCGCTGCAGGACTTCCGGGAGAGCGGGCGGCTCGGCTGTCCCGACTGTTACCGCTCGTTCGAGGTGCCGCTGCGCGATCTGCTCCGCCGGCTTCACGGGTCCACCCACCACCTGGGGGAACGCTACGCCGATCGGGGTGGCGCCACGGCCGATGGACGCGGGCAGGCGGCGGAGCTCCGGGAGCAGCTCCGGGTCGCGGTGGAGAGCGAGAACTTCGAGCTCGCGGCCGAGCTGCGGGATCGTCTCCGGGTGATGGAATGATCGATCTCAGCCTGTTGACCGATGGTGGCGTGGGGTGGCTCGATGCCAGCGGCCCCGCCAGCCACCTGGTGCTCTCGACCCGCATCCGCCTGGCCCGGAACCTCACCGGCCACATCTTTCAGGTCCGGAACTCCGAGACCGAGCGCGAGGAGATCCTCGACTCGGTCGAGCGGGCCGCCAGGGAGACCGTGGCGCTCCGCCGGGCCACCAAGTTTCGGCTCGATCGGATGGATCGGATCGACCGCCAGCTGCTGCACGAGCGTCATCTGGTGAGCAAGGAGCTCGCCGGTCTCGACGCGGAAGGGCGGGCGCGGTCCGGCGCCTCCGTGCTGGTCCAGGACCGCCTCGGCGTGATGCTGAACGAGGAGGATCACCTCCGTCTGCAGGGCCTCCACTCCGGCTTCGCGCTGGAGCAGACGTACGCCGAGGTGGACCGCCTCGACGCCGAACTGGGACAACGACTTGCATTCGCATTCCATGCGGAATTCGGTTATCTTACCTCGTGTCCGACCAACGTCGGGACCGGTCTCAGGGCGTCGGTGCTGATCCATCTGCCCGGGCTGGTGCTCACCAAGGAAATCTCGAAGGTGTTGCAGGGCCTCGCGCAGGTCGGGCTGACCTTCCGCGGTCTCTATGGCGAGGGGAGCGAAGTCGTCGGCAACTTCTTTCAGTTGTCGAATCAGACCACGCTCGGCAGTTCGGAGCACGAGCTGCTGGACCACCTCGGCAAGATGGTCCGCCAGGTCATGGACTACGAGGAGCAGGCGCGCCAGGTCCTGTTGCGCGACGCGCCGGCGATCATCGAGGACAAGGTCTGGCGGGCGTACGGACTCCTCCGCTACGCGCGGTCGCTATCGTTCGAGGAGGCGATGAACTTGCTGAGTGGGGTGCGACTCGGCGTGGGGGTCAACCTGATTCCCGACGTCGGCATGTACACGCTCAACAAGCTGCTGATCTATACCCAGCCGGCGCACCTCGCCGTTGCCGAAGGGGTGACGCCGGATGAATCGGACCTGCCGGTCCGGCGGGCACGGTTCGTGCGAAAAGTGTTGGAATCCGAAGTAGGACGTCGTGGATGAGCCGCGACGACGGCCTTCGGAGCAACGTAGGGTACCGCGATGAACGGCTACAACTTTACTGATCGTGTCCGCAAAGTCCTGCAGATGGCCCGCGAAGAGGCGGCGCGGCTGCATCACGAATACGTCGGCACCGAGCACATTCTCCTCGGCCTGATCCGCGAAGGCGAGGGAGTGGCCGCGGCGGTCCTCACCAACCTGAACGTCGACCTCGAGGATATTCAGCAGAAGATCGAGGAGACGGTCAAGAAGGGGAAGGCGGCTGCCGCGGCCGGTCCCGATCTTCCGTATACCTCCCGGGCGAAGAAGGTGCTCGAGCTGGCCATGACCGAGGCGCGCGAGCTGAATCACTCCTACGTCGGCACCGAGCACCTGCTGCTTGGGCTGCTGCGCGAGGAGAAGGGCATCGCGGCCCAGGTCCTCACCGACGCCGGGGTCAACCTCGAGCAATCCCGCGCCGAGACGCTGCGGCTGCTGGGGAGCGACATGCCGCAGACTTCGGCCAGCGGCGGTGCGTCCGGGCAGCCCACCTCCGCGCCCAAGTCCGAGAAGAAGTCCAAGACCCCCGCGCTCGATCACTTCTGCCGCGACCTCACCCAGCTCGCGGCCGAGGGCCAGCTCGATCCCACGATCGGCCGGGCCAAGGAGATCGAGCGGGTCATGGAGATCCTGGCGCGCCGGAAGAAGAACAATCCGGTCCTGATCGGTGAGCCCGGCGTCGGCAAGACCGCCATCGTCGAAGGGCTCGCGCTCCTGATCGCCAACGGGCTCTGCCCCGACGTGCTGCGCGACCACCGGGTGCTCTCGCTCGACATGGCCGCCGTCATCGCCGGCACCAAGTACCGGGGACAGTTCGAAGAGCGGCTCAAGGCGGTCATGAACGAGATCGCCCAGAACAAGCAGATCATCCTGTTCATCGACGAGCTGCACACCCTGGTGGGCGCCGGCGCCGCCGAAGGCGCCATCGACGCGTCCAACATGCTCAAGCCCGCGCTCGCGCGGGGCGAGCTGCAGTGCGTCGGAGCCTCCACCCTGAACGAGTACCGGAAGTACATCGAGAAGGACGGCGCGCTGGAGCGGCGCTTCCAGACCGTGGTGGTGGAGCCGCCCACGGTGGAGGAGACGGTCGAGATCCTCAAGGGCCTCAGGAAGAAGTACGAGGACCACCACCGGATCAGCATTCCGGACGGCACCCTCGAGGCGGCCGCCGAGCTCTCGGAGCGCTACATCACCGACCGGTTCCTGCCCGACAAGGCGATCGACGTCATCGACGAGGCCGGCGCCCGCGCCCGCCTCGCGTCACAGGTGCCCCCGGCCGAAGTGGCCGAGCTCAAGGCCGCCCTGGAGAAGGTCAACCTCCAGAAGGAGGATGCGGTCCGCGACCAGAACTTCGAGCGCGCGGCGTCGCTACGTGACCAGGAGCGGGACCTGCAGAACCAGATCCGGCTCAAGCAGGAGGAGTGGGAGCGCGAGCGGCAGACCCGCCGGCCGCTGATCGACGAGGAGGCCATCGCCTTCATCGTGTCGCGCTGGACCGGGATTCCGGTCACCCGCCTCCAGGAAGCCGAGGCGTCCAGGCTGATGCGCATGGAGGACGAGATCCACGGGTCGGTGGTGGGACAGGACGAGGCGATCAAGGCCGTCTCCCGCGCCATCCGCCGGTCCCGCGCCGGGCTCAAGGATCCCAACCGGCCGATCGGCTCGTTCATCTTCTCCGGGCCCACCGGCGTCGGCAAGACCGAGCTGGCCCGCGCCCTGGCCAAGTTCCTGTTCGCCGACGCCCAGGCGCTCATCCGGGTCGACATGTCGGAGTACATGGAGAAGTTCTCCGTCTCGCGGCTGATCGGCGCCCCCCCGGGCTACGTGGGCTACGAGGATTCGGGCACCTTGACCAAGGCTGTGCGGCGGAAGCCCTACTCGGTCGTCCTTCTGGACGAGATCGAGAAGGCGCACCCGGACGTGTTCAACATCCTGCTCCAGGTGCTCGACGAGGGTCACCTGACGGACAACTACGGACGGCTGATCGACTTCAAGAACACGGTCGTGATCATGACCTCCAACGTGGGCGCCCGGGACATCATGCAGGGGAAGACCCTCGGCTTCCATGGCGGCGACGTGAAGGGCAGCTTCGAGAAGATGCAAGAGACGGTGAAAGAAGAGATGAACAAGGTCTTCAACCCCGAATTCCTGAACCGGCTCGACGACATCATCGTCTTTCATCCGCTGGACAGGGATCACATCGCGCAGATCGTCACCATCCTGCTCCGCGAGGTGCAGCGGCGGCTGGGCGACGAAGTCAAGCTCACGGCCGCCGCGATCGAGTTCCTGGTCAATCACGGCTACGACCAGAACTTCGGCGCCCGGCCGCTCAAGCGCTCCATCCAGCGCTACATCGAGGATCCCCTCAGCGAGAAGATCCTGATGGGAGACTTCGGCCGGGGGGACGAGATCGAGGTGGATGTGGCGCCCGACGGCGAGCGATTGGCATTCCGGGCGCTGACCGGCACCCGGGCTTAGGGCGCCGTACGCCGGGCGCCCGTGGGGGCCCGGCGTACTCACCCTCCACCCACTACTGATGCACCGCTTCCTTCTCATCATCGCCGCCGCCTTCGCCGCCGTCGCCTCTCTCGGGGGAGCGCCGGCGGCGCTTCGCGCGCAGCAGGAGGCGCCCCCGGCCGTCGACAGCATCGCGGTCGAGGGTAACGCGCGCCTCTCCGCGGCCCAGATCATCGGCACCTCGGGCATCATCCTCCACCAGCCGACCAACTACCGGGACATTCAACGGGCGATCACGGCGCTCTTCCGGACCGGGCAGTTCGACGATGTCCTGGTGGAGCAGCGCGCCGCCGGTGAGCGGCTGGTGCTCGCCATCAAGGTCAAGGAACGTCCCGTGCTCGAGAAGTGGGCCGTTCGCGGGGTACGGAAGCTCCCGGAGAACGAGGTCAAGGGACGGGTGAAGCTCACCGAGAAGCGGCCGGTCGATCGGAACGCGGTCGAGCAGTCCCGGGCGGCGATCGACTCGCTGTACAAGCACGACGGCTATTACGCGGCGGAGGTGAAGACGCTGGAGGTGGCGCAGGCCCCCGGGAGCGTGCGGATCGTCTTCGACGTGAACGAGGGCGAGCGGGTGGCGATCAGCCAGGTGGTGGTGCAGGGCAACAAGCGCTTCGCCGATAAGGCCGTGGTCAAGCACATGGCCACCAAGCCGGAAGGCTTCTGGTGGTTCCAGAAGGGTGAGTACGACGAACGGAAGGTCGACCAGGACGTGCGCGAACGGCTCCCGCGCTGGTATGCCGACCATGGATTCGTCGATTTCCAGGTGACCCACGACTCCCTCGTCGCCGACTCCGCGGGCGGGAAGGCCGTGCTCCAGCTCAGTGTGGACGAAGGGCAGGCGTATCACGTCGGTGCCTTCGACGTCGAAGGCAACCGCCGGTTCTCCTCGGAGGAGCTCCAGGCCTTCTATCCCTTCGGGCCCACGGGACCCACGGGGGCCCCCATCGGTGGCGCCCGGTCGTTCAGCCGGTCGGAGTGGGAAGCAGCCACCGACAAGTTGCGGAACCTGTACGCCAACAACGGCTACATCTACGCCCAGGTGGAACCGGTAGAGACCAAGCGCACCGGAGCGGACGGCAGCCCCATCATCGATCTGCGCTGGACCATTCGGGAGGGATCGCCGGCCACGATCAACAAGGTGGAGATCGTGGGTAACGACGTGACCCACGAGCGGGTCATCCGGGAGGCGATCGTGATGCTCCCCGGCGACCTCTTCAGCCAGGAGCGCCTGATCCGGTCGTACCAGAACGTCTCCAACCTGGGCTTCTTCCAGCAGCCGCTCCCGACGCCAGACGTCAAGCCATCCGCCAACGGGGTCGACGTCGACATCATCTTCCGGGTCGAGGAGCGCCGGACCGGCAACATCAACTTCGGGGCGTCGCTGGGGCAGGGCACCGGGGTCGGCGGGTTCCTCGGGCTGGAGGAGCCCAACCTGTTCGGCCGCGGCAAGCGGGGCAAGCTCCAGTGGCAGTTCGGCAAGAACATCAACGACTTCACCCTGAGCTACACCGATCCGGCCATCCGCGAGAGTCGAATCTCCGGCACGATCTCCCTCTTCGATTCCCGTGCCCGGTTCACCGTTGGGGACCTCGGGCGCCGGAAGCAGACCGGCGGCAGCCTGCAGCTCGGTTTTCCGTTCTTCGGCTCCCGCTATACCCGCCTCTTCACTTCGTACTCCTACCAGCGGGTGCGGTACACCGAGGGGTCGGCGGACCTGCGGGCCCGCTTCCGCTGCAGCGCCTGCAGCCGCTCGACCATCGGGAGCAGCATCCTGCGCGACACCCGGGTGGGCCTGCCGTTCGCGACCGGCGGATCGCTGGCGAACGTCAGCGGCGAGTTCAACGGTGGCATTCTGGGCGGCACCGGCAACTATCGAAAGGTCGATCTCGAGGGCAAGTGGTATGCACCGCTTGGCACCCTCGGCGGGGGCGGGCAACTCGGTTCCGGGGTACAGTTCGTGCTTGGGCTCACCATGAAGTCGGGATTCATCTTTGGCGACGCCGGGCCGTTTTTCACCGAACTCTACTCGCTGGGTGGTGTCCAATACGGCATCCCGCTCCGCGGCTATGACGAGTTCTCCATCACCCCCAACGGCTTCGATCCGGGGGCGAGCGGCAATCAGGCGAGCGCGGACGCCTTCGGCAAGTCGTTCGCGGCCTTCACCGTCGAGGCCGGCGCCCGAGTCAGTCAGTCTCTGTATGTGGACGCATTCTTCGATGCGGGAAACGTCTACCGGACCGCCCGCCAGTGGGACCCCACGCGGCTGTTCCGCGGCGCCGGATTCGGGGCGGCGGTGGTATCGCCGCTGGGGCCGATCGGCATCGATCTGGGCTACGGGTTCGACAAGGTGGATTCGCAGGGTCGGCCCGCGCCGGGCTGGCAGCTGCATTTCAAGTTGGGCAATTTCTTCTAGCGTCGCACGCGCCTTTCATCGGGAGCACCGCATGAAGCTGACCGTCGTGGGAACCTGGGCTTGCCTCGCCACCGTCCTGTGCCTTGCGGCGCCGCTGGCCGCACAGCAGGGTGGCGGCGCGAAGCTCGCCTACGTCAACACGCAGGCCATCCTCAAGCAGACTCCGGGCTACGCCCAGGCCGAGTCGACCTTCACCAAGGAGCTGGCGACCTACCGGGGAGAGGTACAGAAGCTCCAGGCGACGCTCGATTCGTCGGCCCAGGACTTCGAGCAGCAGTCGGTGCTGCTGAGCCCGACGCAGCGCGCCGCCAAGCGCAAGGACCTCGAAGGGCAGCAGCAGAAACTGGAGCAGCGCTCCCAGGAGCTCCAGCAGAAGGCCGCCACCCGGGAGCGGGAGCTGCTCGATCCGATCCAGAGCAAAGTGAACAGCGTCATCGAAGGGATGCGCGCCGCGGGCAACTACGCGATCATCTTCGACGTGAGCGCCCCGAACAGCGGCATCGTGACCGCGGACAAGTCGCTCGATCTCACCCAGCGCGTCATTCAGCAGCTCAAGACGGGCAGTTGATCGCGTGATCGCTGGAGCCCTTACCGCGCAGGCGGTCGCCGAGCTGGTCGGTGGCCGCCTGCTTGGCGACGGGGCGGTGACGATCCGCGCCATCCGGCCGCTCGACCGGGCCGGACCGGAGGCGCTGTCGTTCGCCATCTCCAGCCGGTACGCCGCGGAGCTGCGCGCATCCCAGGCGGGGGCGGTGCTGGTGCCCGACGCCCTGGCGGACGCGGAGCCGGGACCGCGCACCAGAATCGTGGTGCGGGACCCCTACGCCGCCCTGGCGCGGGTGATGGACGCCCTGTTTCCCGCCGCCCCTCCCAGCCCCGGCGTCGACGCCACCGCGCGCCTCGGGCCGGGCTGCGTCCTGGCGGCGGACGTCCAGCTGGGACCATTCGTCGTGCTGGGCCGGGGTGTGCGCGTCGGGGCCCGCTGCCGGCTGGCCGAGGGAGTCTCCCTGGGCGACCACGTCTCCGTGGGGGAGGACACCGTCATCGGCCCGCGGGTGGTCTGCTACCCGGGCAGTGCGATCGGCAGCCGGGTGCTCCTCAAGGCCGGCGCGGTGATCGGGGGCGACGGATTCGGGTATCTCTCGGGCGCGGCGGGGCATACCCGGATTCCGCACGTCGGCGGGTGCATCCTCGAGGACGACGTCGAGATCGGATCGAATTCGTGCGTGGACCGGGGCAGTGTGGACGACACGGTGGTGGGACGGGGCAGCAAGCTCGACAACCTGGTCCATGTGGGCCACAACGTGCGGCTGGGCGAGCGCTGCCTGGTCATGGCCGGGGTCGGCATCGCCGGCAGCACCCGGATCGGCAACGACGTGATCCTCGCGGGTCATGTCGGCGTGACCGATCATCTGCTGATCGGCGACCGGGCCCGCGTTGCCGCCAAGAGCGCGGTGTTCGGCGACATCCCGGCCAGCGCCTCCTTCAGCGGGCATCCCGCGCGGCCCCATCGTCAGTTCCTGCGGGCGCAGGCGGCCCTGTATCGCGTCGCGCCGATCATTACCCAGCTGGAGCGGCTGGTTTCCCGGGCCGGCGGCGATGCCTAGGCGCACCCTCGCGGGCGCCGCGGTCGTCCGCGGGGTGGGTCTCCACTGCGGGGCCCAAGTCACGGCCCGCTGCACCGGGGCACCGACGGGGCAGGGCATCGTCTTCCGGCGTGTCGACCTGCCCGACGCGCCCCCGGTGCCCGCGAGGATCACCGAAGTGCACTCGACCGATCGCCGGACCGCGCTGGGACATGGCCCGGGAACGGTCCAGACCGTCGAGCATCTTCTCGCCGCGGCCGCCGCGCTGGAGCTCGACGATCTCACCGTGGAGCTGGACGGCCCCGAGCCGCCGATCGGGGACGGCTCCTTCGAGCCGTATGTCACCGCCTTCCGCGCGGCGGGCTTCTGCGATCAGCCGGGCGATCCACTGATCTACCGCGTGGGCGCCCCCTTCGAGCTCGCCGAAGGGGACTCCAGCTACGTGGTCGCACCCTCCCGCACCCTTCGTCTCACCACCACCATCGAGTGGGCGCACCCGCTGATCGGCCGGCAGACGGGGAGCTACGAGATCACCCCGCAGGAGTTCACCCGCGAGCTCGCCAGCGCGCGCACCTTCGGCTTCCTCCGGGAAGCGGACGCGCTCCACGCCCGAGGGCTGGCGCTGGGCGCCGCGCTCGAGTCCACCCTGGTGCTCTCCGACGACGGCCTGGTGGGCGGCGCGCTCCGCTGGCCCGACGAGTTCGTGCGCCACAAGGCCGCCGACATCCTGGGCGATCTCGCCCTGGTCGGGGGACGGGTCCAGGCGCATGTGATCGCGACCCGACCGAGTCATCAGGGGAATATCGCGCTGGCCCGCTGGCTCACTCGAACCGCACTGCGCGACGGAGGCGTGGCGATGGACATCGGCCGGATCCTGGACGTGATTCCCCACCGGTACCCGTTCCTCCTGGTCGACCGGATTCTGGAGGTCGAAGGGACCAAGCGGATCGTCGGGATCAAGAACGTGACGATCAACGAGCCGTTCTTCCAGGGCCACTTTCCCGGCCATCCGATCATGCCGGGCGTGCTGATCATCGAAGCCATGGCACAGGTCGGAGGCATGCTGCTCCTGGGCACGATCGAGGATCCGGACCAGAAGGTGGTGTACTTCATGTCGCTCGACAACGTGAAGTTCCGCCGGCCGGTGCTGCCGGGAGACCAGCTCCGCTGCGAGCTGGAGATGCTGCAGAACCGCGGCCGGACCTGTCGGATGAAGGGCGTGGCGTATGTCGACGGCAACGTGGTGGCCGAAGCCGAAATGATGGCGCGGGTGGTGGACCGGTGATCACGGTGGTTCACCCGACGGCCATTCTCGATCCCGCCGCCGAGCTCGGCCAAGGGGTGGAGATCGGCCCCTGGGTGATCGTGGGTCCGCGGGTCTGTATCGGAGACCGCTGCCGGATCGGTCCGCGGGCCCGGCTGCAGCGGAACGTCCGGCTGGCCGACGACGTGAGCGTCGGGGACGGCTCGATCCTGGGCGGAGACCCGCAGGACCTCAAGTACAAGGGCGAAGAGACCTGGGTGGAGATCGGCCCGGGCACCATCATCCGCGAGTACTCGACCATCAATCGAGGCACCACCCAGAGCTACCGGACGACGGTCGGCGCCCGCTGCTTCATCATGAGCTACGTGCACCTGGCGCACGACTGCCACCTGGGCGACGAGGTCGTGATCGCCAACGGCACCCAGCTCGCGGGGCACGTGACCATCCAGGATCATGCGGTGCTGAGCGGGCTCAACGCGGTCCACCAGTTCGTGACCATCGGCGCCTATGCCTTCGTGGGCGGGGGCTCCCGAGTCAACCAGGACATTCCGCCCTACGTGAAGGCGGTAGGGAACCCGATGGAGCTCTACGGGCTCAATTCGATCGGGCTGCAGCGCGCGGGGTTCTCCGGGGAGACGGTCGCGGCGCTCAAGCGGGCCTACCGGCTCTTCTTCAATTCCGAGCTCAATCTCTCTCAGGCGCTCGAGCGGGCGCGGGCCGATCTGCCCCCGTTCCCGGAAGTGGAGCGATTCCTGGCGTTCGTCGAGTCGTCTGAACGCGGCGTGCCCGCGTGAGCGCGGCCTTGCCGGTCGGGGTCATCGGGGTGGGAGCCCTGGGGCGTCATCATGCCCGCCATCTGGCGCAGCTGCCCGAGGCCCGCCTCGTCGGAGTCTGCGACATCGACGCCGAGCGCGGCGCACGGGTTGCGGCGGAGGTCGGGACCCGGTACTTCGCGGACCTGGGAGAGATGCTCGGACGAGTCCAGGCGGTGACCGTCGCCGTCCCGACGCCGGCCCACGCGGCCGTCGGCCTGCAGGCCCTCGAGCGCGGCGTGCCGGTATTGATGGAGAAGCCGTTCGCCGCGACCCTCGCGGAGGCGGATGCCCTGATCGCCGCCGGGCGGACCAGCGCGGTGCAGCTCCAGGTGGGACACATCGAGCGCTACAACCGGGCCCTCCGCGCCGCGGAGCCCTATCTCGATGGGCCACGCTACATCGAGAGCCAGCGGCTGGCTCCATTTCAGCCCCGGGGCACCGACGTCGCCGTGGTGCTCGATCTCATGATCCATGACCTCGACCTGGTCCTCCACCTCACCGGGGGCGCCGAGGCCAGCGAGGTCCGCGCGTCCGGTCTCCCGCTCCTGTCCTCCCACCTCGACATCGCCAACGCCAGGGTAGAGTTCGCCAACGGCACGGTGGCGCTGGCCACCGCGTCCCGGGTCTCGCGGGAGCGCATCCGGCGGCTCCGGCTGTTCCAGCCGAACGGATATTTCTCGCTCGATCTCGCCAGTGGAGCCGGGGAGTTCATGCGGGTGCGCAGCGGGTGGCGGCCGGGCACCGGGAAGCAGCTCAGCGACGTGGTCGAGCGTATTGTCCTGGAGGCGCCGGAAGCCGACGCCCTCGCCCTGGAGCTGCAGAGCTTCGTGCACGCGGTGCAGGGCCAGCGGGAGGTGGTCGTGCGGGGCGAGGAGGGACGGGCGGCGCTGGCGTTGGCGTTCCGAGTCACCGACGCGGTCCGGGCCTCGCCGCTGGCCGCGACGTCGCTCGGATGATCGCGCGGGCCGCCCCTCGCATCTTCATCTCGGCCGGCGAACCTTCGGGGGATCTGCACGGCGCCGGCGTGGTTCGCGCGTTGCGACGCCGCTATCCGGAAGCCGTCATCGACGCGCTTGGCGGCCCGCGCATGGCCGAGGCCGGGGCCACCATTCGCTACCCCATGGAGGGTCTGGCCGCGTTCGGCCTGGTCGAAGTCGTCACCAAGCTCTCGGCCCACCTGCGACTGTTCCGGGCGCTCCGGCGGGACTTCGCGACCGGGCGCTACGATCTGGTCATCCTGATCGATTACCCCGGCTTTCATGTTCGCGTCGCCGAGGCGGCGCGCCGGGCGGGGACCAAGGTCCTCTACTACATTGCGCCCCAGCTCTGGGCCTGGCGTCCGGGGCGCGCGCGCCGCTTCGCCGCCGCAGTGGACCGGCTGGCGGTCGTGCTCCCCTTCGAGCAGCCCTTCTTCGGGCGCCTGGGCCTCCGGAGCGAGTACGTGGGCCATCCGCTGGTGGACCGGGGGCCGTGGCCGGCCAGAGGCCCCGCCCGCGCGCGTCTCGGGATCGCGCTGGAGTGCCGGGTCCTGGGGATCTTTCCCGGCAGCCGCACCCAGGAGATCCGCCGGTTATGGCAGCCATTCAGGGACGCCGCGCTCCAGCTCCTCCGGGAGGGCCGGTGCGATCGTGTCGTGGTCGCAGGCACCCTGAGCGGGGAGTATGCCGATCCCGGCCCGATCGAGATCCTCCGGGGCGATCCCATCTCGCTCTTCGCTGCGGCCGACGCCGCCCTGGCGAAGTCGGGAACGACCACCCTCGAGGCCGCGCTGGCGGATGTCCCGATGGTGGTCGCGTACAAGGTGCACCCGTTCACTTGGCACACGTTTCAGCGACTCCGCACGGTTCGCTGGGTCAGCCTGGTCAACCTGGTGGCGGAGCGGGAGGTGGTGCCCGAGCTGCTGCAGGACCAGGCCGAGGCGGGCCCGCTGGCCGAGGCACTGGGGCCGCTGCTCGATCCGGCCGACCCGCGGACGGTTGCGCAGCACGAAGGGTTGGCCCTGGTGCGAAGCCGGCTGGGCGCCGCGGGAGCCGCCGCCCGGGTGGTCGAGCTGGCCGATGAGCTCCTCGCGGCGGCCGGGTGAAGGTCCCTCCCGGAGCGGCTCGGGTGCTGGCGGGCCCGGCGGTCCGGCTGCTCGCCCACTCCTGGCGGATCCGAACGGTGCACGAGGAGCGCTGGCGGGCGCTCCACGACGCGAAGCGGCCCGTGGTCTTCCTGCTTTGGCACGAGGCCCTGCTTGCGCTGCTCTGGCAGCACCGGCGACAGGGCATCGCCATCGTCGTGAGCGAGGCGCGTGACGGCCAGTATCTCGCCGACTTCGCGCGCTCGCTCGGCTATCGCACCGTGCGCGGCTCCAGCACGCGCGGGGCCGCCCGGGCCCTGCTGGGCGCGGTGCGCGAGCTCCAGGCGGGACATGCTGTCGCCTTCACCCCGGACGGGCCGCGGGGGCCGCGACGTGAGCTCAAGCCCGGCGTCGTGGCGGCCGCCCAACGCGGCGGGGCCGTGATCGTGCCGCTGCACGCGGAGGTGGACCGTGCCTGGCGATTACATTCGTGGGACCGCTTCATCATTCCCAAGCCCGCCGCGCGGGTGCGCGTGATGTATGGACGGCCGTTCGAGGTCGCGCCGGGCGAGGCGGGCTTCTCGCAGGGCATGACGGAGGCACGCCAACGTCTGGACGAGATCGCGGGGGTCGCGCGATGACCCGGCGGGGAGATACCCACCGGCTGATGCGCTGGCTCTGGACCAGCCGCGGACCCGATGCGCGTCTCGCCCGGCTGGCCCTGCTCCCGGTCTCCGGCCTCTGGCACGGGGCGATGCTGGCACGCGGCCTCGCGTATCGGCAGGGATGGCTGCCGGTGCGGGACCTGCCGCTCCCGGCGGTCGCGGTCGGGAACCTCACCGTGGGTGGCTCGGGAAAGACGCCGATCGCGAGCTGGATCGCCGCGCACTACGTGGCCCGTGGGCTGACGCCGGGCATCCTCCTGCGGGGCTACGGTGGGGACGAGACGCTGGTCCATCAGGACTCGGTGCCGCGGGCCGTGGTGGTGGCGGACCCCGACCGGGTCGCGGGAGCCGAGCGTGCCCTGGCCAACGGAGCCCAGGTCCTGGTGCTGGACGATGCCTACCAGCGCCTCGACGTGCGGCGTGATCTCAACATCGTGGTGATGAGCGCGGAGACGACCCGCGCCGTGCGCTGGCCGCTGCCCGCGGGCCCCTGGCGCGAAGGGTGGGATGCGCTGGAGCGTGCCGACGCGGTGGTCATCACCCGCAAGCGCGCCGGCTTGGAGGCGGCCCAGACGCTGGCCCAGCAGCTCCGCGGGCGGGTCCAGGGGCCGCTGGCGATCGCCCACCTGAGCCTGCGGGCACTGGAGGGACTGGTCACCCGGACTCGGGTGCCCGCGGAGTCGTTGGCGGGCAAGCGGGTGGTGGCCGCGTCGGGGATCGCCGACCCGGACGCGTTCGTGGCCCAGACCAAGGCGACCGGCGCGGCGGTCCAGGTCGCGACCTGGAAGGACCACCACGACTACCGCGACGAGGACGTCGCCTGGCTGGCGCACGCGGCGCGCCGCGCCGACCACGTGGTGATCACCCAGAAGGACGCGGTGAAGCTGCGCGACCGCTGGCCGCATGCCGTACCGGAGCCGCTGGTGGCGATGCTGGATCTGATCTGGGAGGAGGGCGGCGATCGCATCGCCGCCGCGCTGGACGCCGTCGTCACACCGATCGAAAGCCTCTAACAAAATCATCCTGGGAGCATCCCGGACCGCCTATGACCTCCACCAGTCGACCCAGTCAGTTCCTCATCCGACCCGAGAAGGACACGTTCCTGAATGAGGAGAACCCGTTCGAAGCGATGATGTCCCGCTTCGACTACGCTGCCCAGCGGTTGAGCCTCGATCCCGGGCACTACAAGGTGCTCCGGAGTCCGGAGAAACAGATCATCGTGTCGATCCCGTTCCTGCGCGACAACGGCGAGGTGGAGGTCTACACCGGCTACCGGGTCCTCTACAATACCTCGCGCGGTCCGGCCAAGGGCGGCATCCGCTTCGACATGAACGTGACGTTGGATGAGGTAAAGGCGCTGGCGGCGTGGATGACCTGGAAATGCGCGGTGGTGAACATCCCCTTCGGCGGCTCCAAGGGCGGGGTGATCTGCGACCCCGCCACCCTCTCCAACGCCGAGCTCGAGCGCATCACCCGCCGCTACACCTCCGCCATCATCGACACGCTGGGCCCCGATTCGGACGTACCGGCACCCGACGTCAACACCAACGAGCGGATGATGGCCTGGATCATGGATACGTATTCCATGCACAAGCGACACACGGTCACCGCCGTCGTGACCGGTAAGCCGATCGAGATGGGCGGCTCCCTCGGCCGCCGCGAGGCGACCGGACGGGGCTGCATGATCGTGACCCGCGAGGCACTCAAGCGCCTGCGCATGCCGATCGAGGGAACCAGAGTGGTGGTCCAGGGGTTCGGCAACGTGGGGTCGATCACCGCCCAGCTGATGGAGGAGCTCGGTCTCACCGTCGTCGCCGTGAGCGATAAATCGGGTGCCGTGTATGACCCCAAGGGGCTCCGCATCCGCGAGGTGCAGCAGCACGTGCGCCAGCATCGGTTCCTGAGCGAGTACCGCGAGGCCGAGCACCTCACCAACGACGAGCTCTTGACGCTGGACTGCGAGGTGCTGGTTCCCGCCGCCATGGAGAACGTGATCACCAGCCAGAACGCAGGCGCCATCAAGGCGAGGATCATCTGCGAAGGCGCCAACGGCCCGACGACGGCCGGCGCCGACAAGATCCTGGAGCAGAACGGGGTCTTCGTCATTCCCGACATCCTGGCGAATGCGGGCGGTGTCACGGTGAGCTACTTCGAGTGGGTCCAGGACCGTGGCGGCTACTTCTGGGACGAGGAGACGGTCAACCAGCGGCTCGAGCGGATCATGATGGGCTCTTTCGGGGAGGTCGCCGAGATGGCTGGACGGCACGGCATCAATCTCCGGATCGGCGCCTACATGCTGGCGATCCAGCGAGTCGCAACGGTGCACCGGCTCCGGGGTATGTACGCCTAGGTGGAGATCGCCATCCTCGCGGTGGGCAAGCTGCGGCCGAGCCTCCGGGAGGCGTGCGATGACTACCTCCGCCGGCTGACTCGGTACGTCCGGGTGCGGGAGGTCGAGGTGCGTGAGGCGGCCCGGGCACCGACCATCGCCGCCCAGCGGCGACAGGAGGCGGCACGCCTCCGGGAGCAGGTGCCCCCGGGGGCCAGCATGGTGGCGCTGGCCCGCGAGGGGCGGCCGGTCACCAGCGACGGGCTGGCCCGGCAGATGGAGCGCTGGCAGCTCGCCGGGCGGCCGCTGGCCCTGCTCCTCGGCGGATCCCTCGGCCTCGATCCGGAGCTGGTGGCCGACGCGGAGATGCGCTGGAGTCTCGGCCCGCTCACGCTGCCGCACGAGCTGGCCCGCCTGGTGGTCCTCGAGCAGGTCTACCGGGCGTTCACCATCCTCCGGGGCGAACCCTACCACAAGGGCGCCAGATGAGCGGCCAGTGACCGAATGGTTCGAGGAGTGGTTCGGCGAGAAGTACCTCGAGCTGTACCCTCATCGCGACGAGGTGGAGGCCGCCCGCGCGGTAGAGCTCATCGTCGGCACCATTCCCTTCGAGCGCGGCTGGCGGGTGCTCGACGTGGCGTGCGGGGCCGGCCGTCACGCGCGGGCCTTCCGCTCCGCTGGCGCCCGCTGCTTCGGACTCGATCTCTCGGCGACGCTCCTCCGCATCGCCCAGGGCGTGACCGACGCTCCGCTCATCCGGGCCGACATGCGTCATCTGCCGGTGCGGCCCCGCTCCATGGACCTCACCGTCAACCTCTTCACCAGCTTCGGCTATTTCGAGAATGACGCGGAGCATGCCTCCGCCCTCCGGGAGATGGTCTCGACCCTTCGACCCGGTGGATGGTTCGTCCTCGACTTTCTGAACGCCGCGGCCGTCCGCCGCCTCCTGGTACCGAAGGAGGTGGTGCACGTCGGGGGCGTGGAGTTCCGGGTGGGCCGCTCGGTGTCTCCCGATGGGCGCTACGTCTGCAAGTCCATCGAGAGCGGCGGCCAGCAATTCGTCGAGCGGGTGCGGCTGTTCGGCTCGGAGGAGATCGCCTCGATGCTGCTCGACGCCGGCATCACCCTCCGGCATCGCTTCGGTGATTACCAGGCCGCCCCGCTCAGCGCAAGCTCGCCGCGCACGATCCTGCTCGGCCAAGCGGCATGACCCTCCGTTTCGTCCCGACGCCGATCGTCGACGGGCCGTTGGAGCGCCCGCACCCCAGATCCGACAGCTTCGATCCGAAGTTGACGGACGCGTTTGTGCCTTCCGCGGCACTGGAGGCGGGCATCGCGCGCCTCCAGCGCCCGGGTGCGGTCGCCGTCACCACGGGACAGCAGCCCGGGCTCTTTACCGGTCCCCTGTACACGATTCACAAGGCGCTCTCCGCGGCGGCGCTGGCGCGGGTGCTGGAGCGGCAATGGTCGCGGCCGGTGGTGCCGGTGTTCTGGTTGGCTGGTGACGACCACGATTTCGCCGAGGCGAGCCAGGCGTCCTGGATCGGCGCCGACGGGACCGTGGCCACCGCGGCCCTGCCGCCCCGCCCGCCGGAGGCTCCGCTCACCCCGATGTACCGCCAGCCGCTTGGACCAGGCGTCGGTCCCGCGCTCGACCGCCTCGCGGCGGACCTTCCGCCGTCCGAGTTCCGCCAGTCCACGCTGGACTGGCTGGCACGGCACTACCGCCCGGAGGCGACGGTCGCCGGAAGCTACGCGGGCGCGATGGCGGAGCTGCTGGCCCCGATGGGCGTGATCTGCCTGGACAGCACCCACTCCGCCGTCAAGCGTGCGATGGCCCCGTACCTGGTGCGCGCGCTCGCCTCCGCGGCGGATCTGGAGCGGGATCTCGACCGCTACATCGAGGGGCTGGGCACCACGGCCCGCACCTCGGGAGTCACCGTGGGCGACGGGGCCTCACTGGTCATGCTCGAAGCGAGCCTCGGACGGGACCGCCTGGTGGCGGACGGGCTCACCTTCGTCACCCGCCGGAGCCGGGAGCGGTTCGACCTCGCGACACTCCAGCGCATCGCCGCCGAGTCGCCCGACCGGCTTTCACCCAATGTGCTCCTTCGACCGGTGCTGGAGAGCGCTCTCCTGCCCACCGTCGCCTACCTTGGTGGGCCTGGTGAGCTACGCTACCTGGTACTGACGCCGCCGGTGTACCAGCGGATGGGCATCGATCGGCAGCAGCCGCTGCCGCGCTGGTCCGGCGTGGTGGTGGAGCCTCGGGTGGATAGGGTCGTGGAGAAGTTCGGAGTCACCCTGGCCGAGCTGCTGGAGCCCTCCGGCGCCCTGGAGGCGCGGTTGGTCCGGTCCCAATTGCCGAAAGAGGCGGTCGAGGCGCTCGCGTCGATCCGGGCGGCGGTCGAGTCCGGCTACGACCAGTTGGCCCGCGCGGCCGAGACCATCGACCCGACACTCACGCGACCGATCCAGGGTGTGCGGCAACAGGCGGTGGCCGGCACCCACGAGGTGGAAAAGAAGCTGGTGCTGCACCTCAAGCGCCGGCAGGAGACCGAGCTCGGCCAACTGGCCAAGGCCCGTGCCGCCGTACTTCCCAACCAGAAGCCCCAGGAGCGCGTGCTGACGGTGGCGCCGTTTCTCTCCCGCTATGGGCCGGCCTTCCTGCAGGAGCTGGCAGATGCGGTCGAGCAGTGGTACGCACTCGCCCTTGAAGGCCCGCCGCAACCGTCGTAGACTCGACCCATGTCGATCATCGCGCTCATCCTGATCGTGGCGCTGCTGATTCCAATCATGGGTATCGTGGTGGATTCTCCGATCGGGCGTGCCATCGCGCGGCGGCTGGAAGGACCCCAGTCGGCTCCGCCGGGACTGGCTGAGCTGGCCAAGAAGGTCGAGCTGCTCGAGGCCGACGTGGACGATCTCACCCGGAGCGTCCAGACGCTGCAGGATGAGAACGCCTTCCTTCAGCGGCTCCTCGCCGAGCCGTCTCCCCGGTCCACCCTCCCACCGCCGCCGGGTTCCTGACCGCCTCCACCGGCCGCACGTCTCGTCCGGCGGTAATGGTGGCCGCCGGCATCCTGCTCAGCCGCATCGTCGGCCTCGTCCGCAATCGCGTCTTCGCTCACTACTTCGGCACGTCCGACGCGGCCGACGCCTTCAACGCCGCGTTCAGGATCCCGAACTTCCTCCAGAACCTGTTCGGGGAGGGGGTGCTGTCGGCGTCGTTCATTCCAGTGTACGCGGGGCTCCGCGCGCGGGGGGAGGAGGGGGAAGCTCGCCGGGTCGCGGCCGCCATCGCCGCGCTCCTCGGTTTGGTCACCTCGGCGCTGGTGCTGGTGGGGATCCTGTTCACCCCATGGATGATCGCGGTCATCGCGCCGGGCTTCGAAGGGGTGAAGCGAGAGGTCACCATCCGGCTGGTGCGGATCCTGTTTCCCGGCGCCGGCCTGCTGGTGCTTTCGGCCTGGTGCCTTGGCGTCCTCAACAGCCACCGCCGGTTCTTCCTCTCCTACGCCGCGCCGGTCCTGTGGAATCTGGTCATCATCGGATCTCTCATCGGATTCGGCCGCGGCGTGGGGCAATATGGGCTGGCGGAGATAGCCGCCTGGGGCTCGGTGGTCGGGAGCCTGCTACAGTTGGCGATTCAGTTACCGACCGTGATGCGGCTCCTCAACTGGACGCTGCCGCGACTGGTCCGCGGCTCCGAGCCGGTGGCTGAGGTCCTCCGCAACTTCGGGCCGGTGTTCGTGGGGCGGGGCGTGGTGCAGATCAGCGCCTACGTCGATACGGTCCTCGCGAGCCTGCTCCCCACCGGTGCGGTGGCTGGGCTGTCCTACGCCCAGGTGCTCTACACCCTGCCGGTCAGCCTGTTCGGCATGTCGGTCTCCGCGGCCGAGCTGCCGGCGATGTCGAGCGCGACGGGCGACGCGGCGACACGCGGGGCATACCTTCGTGGTCGGCTCGCTGCCGGGCTCCGGCAGATCGCCTTCTTCGTGGTGCCCTCCGCCGTGGCCTTCCTCGCGCTGGGCGACGTGATCGCGGGCGCGCTGTACCAGTCGGGCGAGTTCACCCGGCAGATGACGATCTACGTCTGGGGCATTCTCGCGGGGTCGGCCGTCGGCCTGCTCGCGTCCACCATGGGCCGGCTCTACGCCTCGACCTACTACGCGCTTCACGATACCCGGACCCCGCTGCGGTTCGCCGTGCTCCGGGTGGCCCTGACCATCGCCCTGGGCTACCTGTTCGCGCTCCCCCTGCCGCGCGCGTTGGGCATCGATCAGCGGTGGGGTGCGGCGGGCCTGACGGCGTCGGCCGGCATCGCCGGCTGGATCGAGTTTCTCCTGCTGCGCCGGAGCTTGAACCAGCGCATCGGCAACACCGGCGTGCCGGCGCCGCTGCTCGCGCGGCTCTGGGGGAGCGCGGGCCTCGCCGCGCTGGCCGGGTGGGGAGTGCGACGGGTGCTGCCGCTGGCGAACCCGATCGGCGGGGCGGCCGTGGTGCTCGGGGTCTACGGAGCGGTGTATTTTTTGATGACCGACAGATTGGGGGTGGAGGAGGCGAGATTCGTGATCCGCCGGGTCTGGCGGCGGGAATCCGGGCCCACCGCCCGGCCTTAGAGGTCCAGCAACTGTCCATGACCGCGCCACGTATTTCCGACGCGCTCCAGCGCAAGCTCGATACCCTGGCTGAGGGTCCCGGCGTCTACCTGTGGAAGGACGCCGCCGGCGAGATTCTCTACGTCGGCAAGGCCAAGCGGCTGCGCAATCGGGTGCGGAGCTACTTCGCGGCCGATTTCGATACCAGCCCCAAGAACCAGTTGCTGCAGCGCCTGATCGCCGATGTCGAGACCATCGTGGTGCCCAACGAGCCCCAGTCGCTGATCCTCGAGAACAACCTCATCAAGGAGTACCGCCCCCGCTTCAACGTCCGACTCAAGGACGACAAGAGCTACCCGTCGATCGCGGTCACGGTGGGCGAGGCGTTTCCCCGGGTGCTGGTGACGCGGCGCCGGGACATCCCGGGAGCCCGCTACTTCGGGCCGTACACCGACGTGGGCCAGCTGCGGAAGACCCTCGCCATCATCCGCCGGCTCTACACTGTGCGCAGCTGTGCCGATGACCTGCCCCGAGAGCGCCGGGAACGGCCGTGTCTCGACTACTACATCGGCCGATGCAAGGCCCCCTGCATGGGCTGGCAGGATCTGGACGACTACCGACGGATGGTCGAAGACGTGCTGGGCTTCCTGGAGGGTCGGACGCAGGACGTGCGCTCGCGGGTGCGCGAGGCGATGCTCGCGGCGAGCGTGCGGGAGGACTTCGAGCGCGCCAAGGAGCTGCGGGACGCCCTCCGCTGGCTCGACCGGCTGGACGAGCCCGCGAGCGTGGAGATCATCGGCACCGGCGACGCCGACGTGGTCGGCTACGCCCGCGATGGCGACGACGCCGTTGGAGTGTTGATGCGGGTCCGCGACGGCGCGGTCCTCGGGCGGGAGCACCGCTTTCTCGAGGGGCTCGAGGAAGAGGAGGATGGCGCCGTGCTCGCCGCCTTCCTGGTCCGCTACTACGTGCCCGTCGACGGACGGGCGAAACGGCTGGTCGTTCCGTTTCCGCCGGACGACTGGGACGCACTGCGCGCGCTGCTTCCCGACGTCGACTGGAACATTCCCCAGCGCGGCACCGCGCATCGCTGGCTCGAGCTGGCCGACCAGAACGCGCGTCATCTCCTGGAGAGTCTCAGGATCGAGTCGTTCGAGACCGAGGAGCGCTCGGAAGATCCGGTGTACGCCCTCGGTCGCGATCTGGGGATGAGTGTCGTGCCCCGCAGCCTGGTGTGCATCGACATCTCCCACAACCAGGGCCGCGATACCGTCGGCTCGCTGGTGTGGTTCGAGGCCGGACGCCCGCGGAAGAGCGAGTATCGCAAGTTCAAGATCCGGGGACTCGGCCAGCAGGACGATTTCGCGGCCATCCAGGAGGTGCTCACCCGGTATCTCACCCGCCGGCGCGACGAGCAGCTTCCCATGCCCGATCTCATCGTCATCGACGGCGGCAAGGGCCAGCTCAACGCCGCGCTGGAGGCGGCCGACAGTCTCGGCTTCGGCGGGATCCCGATGGCGAGCCTGGCCAAGCGGGAGGAGGAGGTCTTCCTCCCGGGCCGACCGGAGAGCCTGCGTCTGTCCCGGCGGAGTCCCTCGCTCCGGCTGCTGCAACGGGCTCGCGACGAGGCGCACCGCTTTGGCCTGGCCTACAATCGCAAGCGCAGGACCCAGCGCACCATCACCTCGGAGCTGCTGAACATCCCTGGGGTCGGACCGACGCGCCGACGACTGCTGCTGGAGCGGTTCGGTAGCCTGGCCGGGGTGAGATCGGCCTCGGTATCCGAGCTCGCCACCCTTCCGGGATTCTCCACCGCGCTCGCCGAACGGGTTCTCTCCCACCTGCAGGCGGCCAAGTAGCCGGGGCGCCAGGTTTGCCTCGGATCGAGATCGAGTCCATATTTATAAGTCTATGCCCGATGGACGTTTTGCCATCCTCGACCCGGCGGCCGGCATCAGCGGCGACATGCTGCTTGGGGCTCTCATTGCGGCGGGGGCGCCTCCCGAGTGGCTGCGGGCACTCCCGGGCCGGCTGGGATTCCCGGACGTACGGGTCGAGATCGAGCCGGCCGATCGCTGCGGCGTCGAAGCCACCAAGGTCGATGTCGTGCTGCCGGGGGAGCTGCGGGAACACCCAGCGGAACCGCTACCGGGCGACGGTCACCCGGGGGAGCCCGGTCACCAGCACGAGCATGCCCACCCGGAGAAGCATGCCCACGGGCCGCACCGGTTCGTCGGGGAGCTGATCGCGCGAATCGAGCAGGCGCCGCTTTCGGCCTGGGTGCGAGAGCGAGCCGTCCGCGCCTTCCTTCTTCTGGGGGAGGCCGAAGGCCGGATTCACGGCCTGCCGGCCGAGAAGGTGGCGCTGCACGAGGTGGGCGCCATCGACGCCCTGGTGGACATCGTCGGCGGCATCGAGGGCTTCGAGCTCCTCGGCATCACCCGGGTCTACAACTGGCCGGTGGCCCTGGGGACGGGCTGGGTCCGAGCGGCGCACGGAGTGATCCCAGTGCCTGCGCCGGCCACGGCGGTGCTGCTGGAAGGTGTCGAGATCGGACCAAATGGGCCGGTATCGGGCGAAGCCACCACCCCGACCGGGGCGGCACTTCTCCGGGTGCTCTCGGCCGGGCGGCCGCCATCCCGCTGGCGTGCCGTGGCAGGAGGCGCCTGGGGCGCGGGTGGACGGAACCCGGGGCAGTATCCCAACGCCCTCCGCCTGCTCCAGGCGGAGATGGTGGCCGAGGCGGCGGAGGTGATTCTGTTGTCCACCGATCTGGACGATCTGAGCCCGGAGTATCTGGATCCACTCAGGGAAGCGCTGTTCGCCGCGGGCGCCCTGGACGTCCAACTTTGGGCCACCCAGATGAAGAAGGGACGCACTGGCTTTCGGGTCGAGGTGACGGTGACTCCCGCCGACGCGGAGAGGGTAGGGGAGGCCTTCTTCCGTCACAGTACCACCGCGGGCATCCGCCGCCAGAGCGCGGAGCGGGTGACGCTCCCCCGGCACGAGGTCCAGGTGGATGTGGGTGACGGCACCCGGGTTCGAGTGAAGGTGCTGATGGGACCCGATGGACCTCGCGTCAAGCCCGAGTACGAGGATGTTGCGGCGGTTGCCCGGCGCACCGGCCGGCCCGCCCACCAGGTGGCAAGGGACTTGCAAGAGAGGGCACTCCGCCTCGTAAGCCCCGAGGGAGCCGCCCGGCTTCTGACCCCGAACAAGGAGTCATGACGAGTGAAAGCGAATATCGTCTCAACGCTCCTGTTGGTCACGGCGGCGACGACTGCGGCCCCCGCCCTCGCCCAACAGCCCGTGCTCAGCGACCGGGTCGCCAAATCGATGCCCACCCAGTATATGGCGCCCACCTGCAAGCTCAAGCCGAATCACTTCAAGGTGAGCAGCGGGGCCAGCTACCTGAAGAGCGCGATCGAGAGCGAGGTGCCTGATACCAAGGGCCGGATACTCAACGACGGGGAACGCGTCCTGCTCGAAGCCATGAAGCAGAACGGCCAGGAGAAGAATCCCGCCGCCTGGTATTTCTTGGGCCGCATCTATCTCCAGCGGGGCGACATCTACGGGGCCGACTCGGCACTCACCCGTGCGGCCCAACTCGCTCCCGACTGCGCCAAGGACATGGACGGGTACCGCAAGAACGCCTGGGTCTCGCTGGTGAAGGCCGGCAGCAAGTTCGAAGAGGAGAAGAACGCCGACTCCGCGCTCGCCATGTATCGTCAGGCGGCGGTGGTGTATCACGGGTCGCCCATCACCAACTATCAGATCGCCGCGATCATGAACGAGAAGGGGCAGGCGGACAGCGCGGCGGTGTACTTCGGCAAGGCCGCGGCCGCCCCACCGACCCTCGGCGACACCACCGAGATCAAAGTGCGGAACCGGTCGGCGTTCAATCAGGGCGCAATTCTGCTCAATGCCAAGAAGTACGACGGTGCGGCCGCGGCCTTCGAGCGCTATCTCGGCTGGGTGCCCAACGACAACGAGGCCAAGCGCGGGCTGGCCGCGTCCTATCGCGGGCTGGGGCAGGCGGAGAAGGCCCAGGCGCTGGAGAAGGACCTGGTGAGTGCCGGCGGAGCCCCGGGTGCGGCCGGTGCCGCGTCGCAGGACCTCATGAGCGCCGGCGTCAATCTGTACAACGACAAGAAGTATGCGGAGGCCGCGGCCGCGTTCCAGAAGGCGGCCGATGCGGAGCCGTACAATCGCGACGCGCTCTCCAACCTGAGCAACACCTATCTCGCCCTCAAGGACGGCCCCAAGCTCCTCGCGACCGCCACCAGGCTCGCCGCGATCGAGCCGATGAGCGAGAACGCGATCAAGCTCCAAGGGGAGGGATACAAGGAGAGCTCGAAGGTCGACAGCGCAGTCAAGATGGCGGAGCGGGTGCTGGCGCTGCCGGTCGACGTGAAGGTGACGGACTTCACGCCGGCGGGGAGCGGCGCCACGCTGACCATGACCGCGACCGGCCGAGCGGCTCAGACCCCTTCGGGCAAACCGATCCCGCCAGTGCCGGTGACGCTGGTCGTGGAGTTTCTGGACGCGAAGGGCGGCGTCGTCGCGACGCAGGAGGCGCAGATCCCGGCCCTCAAGCCCGCGGCCTCGCAGGAGGTGAAGGTCGCGGGGCAGGGAGCGGGCATTTCCGCCTGGCGGTACAAGCAGAAATAAGGGTGGCAGCAAGGAGATCCCTATGGCCGCGTTACGTGTGGAAGAGACGGACGGCGGCGGGCTCACCACCACCCGCGCGCCGTTCATCGAGCAGGCACAACTCGAGGGGCGACTCTACATCCACCAGCCCTACGACCTCTATTCGGAGGGGAACCACGACGCCTGGCGCCGGCTGTTCAGCCGGATGGAGGATCGTTGGCACCGCTACGCCAATCCGCGCTACCTCCAGGGGATCGAGAGTCTCTGTCTGGATCCCACCCGGGTGCCCCGGCTGGAAGACGTGAATCGATTTCTCAGCCCGCTCACCGGCTTCAAGGCGAAGCCGGTGAGCGGCTACGTTCCCTCCTTCCTGTTCTTCGACTGCCTGCGGAACCGGGAATTTCCCACCACCATCACCATCCGCGACGGCGCCTCCCTCGATTACCTGCCGGAACCGGACATCTTCCACGACATCGCCGGCCACGTGCCGATGCACACCGACCGGGCGTTCGCCGATACGCTCGTGCGGTTCGGCGACTGCGCCCACACGGCCGCGGAGATCGCGGCCGGGATTCGGGATGAGGAGGAGAAGATCCGGCGGGTCACCAGCATCTTCAAGGCGCTGGCGCGGTTCTTCTGGTTCACCATAGAGTTCGGGCTGATGCGGAGCCCCACCGGCCTCAAGGTCTACGGCAGCGGCCTGCTCAGCTCGTACGGAGAGATCGCCCACGCGATCGACTCGCCGGAGGTGCAGCGGTATCCGGTACAGCTGGAATGGGTGATCAACCAGGGTTTCGAGATCCACAACTATCAGCCGCTGCTCTACATCGTGGATTCCTTCGATCACCTCTTCGAGCTGGTGGGCGAGCTCGAGCGGTGGATGCGGAACGGCCGGCTGGACAACGTGGCCCCAGGGGAGCCCGCGGTGAGCGAGCCCGATGTGCGGAGCTTTCTGGAGGCCTCGTTGGGCAAGTGATTTTGGCTTGACACCGGCGGCCGAGCCGCTCACATTCAGCCCGAGCCCGCGGGCGTAATTCAGTGGTAGAATGCCAGCTTCCCAAGCTGGACGTCGCCGGTTCGAGTCCGGTCGCCCGCTCTCTGGAAGCGCCTCGCCCGACGTGACTTCGGTCGCGTCGGGCGTTTTCATGCCGTCCGTAGGTCTAGCGAAACGCCTTCGAGCGGAGCTCACCAGCGCCGAACCCGGCGCGCTTCGCCACCCGATCGAGCAGCCGGTGGTCTCTTCCGCATTTCTGGGCGCAGCGTATCTTTCGGGTCCCCGCTGAGGGCCTTCCACCAAGGGGGTGGCCTGTGCCCGCCCCGATGACTGAAACACCCACTCGCCCGCTCATCCTGCTGGTCGATGATGATCCGGTCGTCCGGTTGACCTTGGCGCGCGCGCTGACCGACCGGGGCTATGACGTCCGCACCGCGGCTGATGGTCAGGTGGCGATCATGATTCTCGAAGGATTGGGGACCCTCCCGGCCATCGCCATCACGGATCTCAAGATGGCGGGCGGTGGTGGGGAGGACTTGGCGCGGACCCTGACGCGCCGCTATCCCGAGCTCCCCGTGATCTTCATGACCGCGTTTCTGGCGCAGTACCGGACCGCCTACCTTCCGGGGCCCATCCTGGAGAAGCCGTTCCGCGCGGAACATCTCGCCGAGCTGGTGAGGAGCGTTCTGACCGCGGTTGCCAGACTGCGGGCGGATGGCAACACTGCCGATTACAGCCTGGACCAGCGCCGACAGGCGTCCGCTTCCGCCCCGCTGTCCGCGTCGTCGCCCGAGGGGAACCTCGGCGAGTCACCCGGATGGCTGCGCAACGAGCCGTGAATGTGAGCCAGTTCGGGCGACGCGAGGCGCGGCTCAAGGCGCAGTTCGCCCATCTCTATCCCCCGGTCGAAGCGGGCCACTGGGAACCTGCCGGCGTGATCGCAGACCGGGTGCTCACGTGGCTGCTGCACCCACATAGCGGCCACGTCTCGGTCGACCGGGTACTCACGAAGGAGCACTTCGAGTTTCGGGGGAGCGTTGCACGCGCCAGCCGTACTCAGGGAAAACGGACCCGAAGGGGGGATGGTCCGCCGTCGTCGAGCAGTGTGCCCGGCCCCCACCAGATAGATAGTATCGAGCCCGACAGTCCTGGCCGGAAGCCGAATCCCTCGGACGATGATCCTGTGCATTAGCTATCACCGCTTCAACTGACAACGAAGCGGTCGATCGCCTCCCAGAGCGCCTCTAGGAGCGCCGGCGGCACCGCCGCGAGCCTCGCATCGAACGCGAGGAGCGGGGGCTGGTCCAGCTTCGTTGCTCAGGTTGTGCCGGTCATTGAGGGGCAATTCGGGGAAGTGAGGCGGCGCACATCTAACCAGTCCCCGAAAGAGCTAGAATGGTTGTGCTGACGGCTGTCTCCCCGACGGCACCGGCCTTCGGGGCCGCGTTGGCACCGCACGTTCACGCCCGGCCAGGTTCATCCCTGCGTCCGGGCGCCTCTCCTTGTCCACACCTCGTTCCGATGCCCAGAGCGCCCCCACGGGCCTTTGGCGCCCCAAGGCGGCAGCGTTCACCCTGGGGTCACGGTGTGTGAAGTGGTTGGCAACCGAGCCGCTGCAGGAGCGGCCAGCCGCCGTACTCCTCCCGAGAATCCTGCTCGTTGGCGCAGGGAGGAAGGAAACGTTACCGCAGTGTACCCTAGCGTACCGTGGGACGGTGCGCCGCAAGTATCGCTTGTACGTTCGGGCTTCCGTCGCTACAGTAGGGCAGTCAACTCCGCCTTCACCTCCGCTCACTCCGATCCATGGCAAAGTCACCACGTATTTCCGGTCCGCGGGACCCTCAGGCTTCACCAAAGGCCGAACCGGCCGATAACGTCTGCGACAGGCATCATCGCCTCGTCGTCCGGAACGCGACGGACTACGCGATTCTCACGATGGACCTGGACGGAGTGATTCGAACCTGGAACACGGGTGCAGAGCGGATTTTCGGGGGCCAATGGTGTCTTCCAGGTCTTGCCCCCATCATCCGAGAAGGCCTGTTCAAAAGAGCAGGGATCCTCAGCCTTCGTAACCTGGGCCTCGGCCTCGGGGCGTGGACCGGCCAACTGACCACGGGGTGGGGTTCTCGTCCCTGCCTTCGTGCGATCGTGGAGCAGGGATCAGGGTAAGTTACCCACCTGCGGGAAACTTACCCATGCGCTATAACCTTGCCGCCCAGGAACTTAGGCGGCGGCGCTCTCTTGACCTCTCAAGGGCGGACCCCTAGCGTACGGGGTGATCCCGTCCCCGGTGGCTTCGACCCCTCCGCGCTCTGGCCGCTCCCCACTGGAGCTGGCCGCCACGCGCCGCGTCCGCGACGACGTGGCGGCCTTCCCCGCATCCCTGGTCGTCTCCCTCCTCCTCTGGCCCGAGACCATCGCCGAGTGGGCCCGGGCGCAGCGGGTGACACCGCCACTGGTGCACAATGCGCTCGCCGGCCGGAAGCCATTCGTCCGCATCCGGCAGGCGCTGGCCGAGCGGCTCGACGTGCCGACGGCAGTGCTCAGCGCGCTGATCGAGACCCGATGCCCAGTGCCCCGGGCGGTTCGACCACCGGTGCCTCCGGTTGCCATGGAGACCGGCGCGGCGGCGCGGGACCAGGGGTGGACGTGGCGGCCCGGTGTGGGCGAGCGGCCGCAGCGCCGGGACGGCAGCAATCCGCTGGAGCGAAAGGTGATCTACCGGGTCGCTCTGGACATCGCGACTCTCCCCGCCTCGCTCGTGGTTCAGCTCCTCCTGCACCCCACCACGCTGGCGGCCTGGTGTCGGCTCCAGGCGTTTCTCCCGTCCGTGGTGTATGCCCTTCTGGCCGGCACCCAGCGCGCCGCCCGCGTGGAAGCCGCCCTGGCTCGCGCGCTGCGGGTGGATCCCAGCGCGTTGCGGGCGCTCATCGACGCGCCGCCGGGAGTGGCTGGCGCACGGGTGCAGCTCGATCCTGAGCCGGTGCGCGAACGGCCACTCAGGCGGGCACCCGCCGCCCGACCGCCAAGTCCGCTTCAGTTCCGCCTCGACTTCGATCAGGAATGATCCGTCAGGAATGATCCGGCAGGAGCGATCCATCGAGCCGCTCCCTGCTTGACTCCCACGGTGTACTCCCCGATGTTTCCCGTCCCCCCTCGAGCCATGGCAGGACCCGTCGGCACCTCCGCCCGTTGACACGCGTGGCACAGGCCAGCGGCATAGACCGGCAGCATCAGCCGCGCAGCGAGCCTTTCTGGGGGGCGCCTCGTTGACCTCATCCACCACCCGCGGCCCGTCGACCGTTCTCCTGGTCGAGGACAATCCCGCCGACGCCTTTGTCGCGCGGCGCATTCTGGCCGATACCGACGATCCCTCGCCTTCGGTGGAGACGGAGGACCGCCTGGCCGGCGCCATTCAGCGACTCGCCCGCGGCGGAGTGGACGTGGTGGTCCTCGATCTCGGCCTTCCGGACAGCAGGGGGCTCGAGTCCTTCGAGCGGCTCCACCGGGAGGCCCCGAGCGTGCCGCTGGTGATTCTCAGCGGCTTGGAGGATCAGGCGATCGCGGTCGAAGCGGTGCGGCGGGGCGCGCAGGACTTCCTGGTGAAGGGACGGTTCAACGGCGGGGTATTGAGCCGGACGCTCCGCTACGCGATCGAGCGGCATCGCCTGCAGTCGCAGATCTTCGCGCTGTCCGTGACCGATGAGCTCACCGGCCTCTCGAACCACCGCGGGTTCGAGGGCCGGGTGCTCGACGACCTCCGGCGGGCCAAGCGCCAGCAGAGCGAGCTGGTGCTTGGCTGCGCCAGACTCGAAGGGCTCCGGACGATCAACGAGCGGTACGGCCGGGTCGAGGGCGATCGGGTGGTGCGTGACACCGCGACCATCCTGCGCTCGACCTTCCGCGAGACCGACGTGCTGGCACGCCCGGGCGGTGACCGTTTCACTATCCTGCTGCGTGACGCCGGACCCCACTCGACCGAACAGGCGCGCCGCCGATTGGCGGGCCACCTGGACGACTACAACTTCAGCCTGGACCAGCCGTTTCACATCTCGGTCCGGCTCGGATTCTCCCGGCAGGTCCCCTCCCGAGAGGAGACGCTGGAGAATCTGCTCCGGTCCGCTCTGGTGGCGCCGCGGTCCGCGGACCAGGAAGAGTCTCGAAATGCACGGGCATCCTAAGCCGGAGCAGCGCCGGGCAACTGCGCCAGCCGCCGACAATGTCCGGCCCTGGCCCGCCCCAGCGGACCACGCGGACCACGCGGACCACGCGGACCGGCGGATGACCGTCCTCGTGGCCGAGGACGAGGCGGAGATCCGTTCACCACTGCGCCGGCTCCTCGCGGCCCAAGGCTTTCGGGTGCTGGATGCGGCGGACGGACCCGCGGCGCTGGACATCGCCGCGCGGCACGAGGGGACGATTCACCTGCTCCTCACGGACATCCTCATGCCCGGCATGAACGGGGGAGAGCTGGCACGCCGCCTCCTGCTCGCCCGCCCGGCGGTGCGGGTGATCTTCATGTCCGGCTACAGCCCCGAGGCGGTCACGACCAACGGCATTCTCACGCCAGGCGCGAAGTTTCTGCAGAAGCCGTTCAGCCTCGAGGAGCTGACCTGCCGGCTCCGCGAGGCACTGGACCGGGACTGAGCTCCCGGTCCACCTCTCCGATTCGCGCGTTCCCGCCCCCTGCCGCGTCGCCCCGGCTCGACGCCCGCACCACTTCGCCCCATCCTCTCTTCCGTTCGCGGAATCGGTCGACCGATCGAGTAGATTTCCTGCGTGACGAGCGCACCCGTGTCCTCATCTCCCTCAGCGGCCCAACTCGAGCGCGCCTTGCACGCGCGCTTCGGCCTGAGCGCGTTCCGCCCCGGGCAGCGGGAGGCGGCAGAGGCGGTGCTCGAGGGTCGCGACCTGGTCGCGGTCATGCCGACGGGCGCGGGCAAGTCGCTCTGCTTCCAGTTGCCGGCCCTGCTGCTCGATGGTCTCACCGTCGTCGTCTCTCCCCTGATCGCGCTGATGAAGGACCAGGTGGATGGACTGCGCGCCCGAGACATTCTGGCGGCCGCGCTCCACTCCGGGCTCTCGCCCGACGAGCGCAGCGCGGTCGAAGGCGAGCTCGCGCGCGGCAGGCTCTCGCTGCTGTACATCGCCCCCGAGCGGCTGGCCAGCGCGGCGTTTCGCGAGGCGCTCGGCCGGGCGCGCCCGGTGCGCCTGGTGATCGACGAAGCGCATTGCATCAGCCAATGGGGCCACGATTTCCGACCCGACTACCGGCGGCTCGGTGGCCTGCGCGCGGAGCTCGGCGTGCCGGTGGCGGCCTTCACCGCCACCGCGACACCTGAGGTGCGCGCCGACATCGCGGCGCAGCTCGGGCTCCAGTCGCCGCTCGAGCTGGTCACCGGCTTCGAACGCTCCAATCTCACCCTCGAGGTCGAAAGCTGCCGCGGGCGGGACGACAAGGAGGCGGTATTGCGCCGGCTGCTCGCGGAGGTCGGTCCACCGGGAATCGTGTACGCCGCCACCCGCAAGTCGGTCGAGCTGTGGGCCGATTTCCTGGCGAGTCAGGGCCTCCGCACCGGGCGCTACCACGGTGGTCTCGGCGACGAGGAGCGCACCCGGGTGCAGGAAGACTTCCTGGCCGGACGGGTCGAGGTCATCGCGGCCACCAATGCCTTCGGCATGGGCGTGGACAAGGCCGACATCCGGTTCGTGGCGCACGCCGAGCTGCCTGGCAGCGTGGAGGCCTACTACCAGGAGGTCGGTCGGGCCGGCAGGGATGGTCGTCCGTCCCGGTGCACCCTCCTGTTTTCCGGCGCGGACGTGCGCACCCAGGAGTTCTTTCTCGCGGGCGCCAACCCGGGCGCGTCGGTGTTGCGGACCGTGTGGCGGCTGCTGGGCGAGGGCGTTCCGGATGAGGCCATCGGCGAGCGGGCCGGAGGAAACGCCGTGACCTCCATGAGCGCCACCACGGCCAGCCGAATGCTGCGCCGCGCCGCGGAGAGCGCCGGCGTTCCGTTGGGAGTGGGGCCGCTGCCACTGCCGCTGGAGCCGCTGGTGCTCAAGGCGCGGCGGGACCGCGAGCGACTCGACACCATCATCCGGTACGCCTTCTCACGCGGGTGTCGAACCCGATTCGTCTTCGACTACTTCGCGGGCGGGGCCACCCGCGGCGCGGCACCCCGCTGTGGCACCTGCGACGTCTGTCTCGGATGGCGCCAGGGCACCACGCGTCCGCTCGACGACGCCGAGCTGCTGCGGGTCCGGATCGCACTCTCCGCCGTGGGACGGCTGTCGGGGCGGTTCGGCGTCGAGCGCGTGGCGCAGGTGCTGGTGGGAAGCCGCGTCCGTACCGTGCTGGACCGCGGACTCGACCGGATCCCGACCTATGGGAAGCTCGCGGGAGTGCCCCTGGAGGAGGTGAAGGATCTGCTCGGCATCCTCGCGGATGCCGGGTTGGTCGAGCGCCAGGGCATCGATGGAGGTCGGCCCGGCGCCTTCGTGCTCGGTCTCACGCCCGACGGGTTCGCCGTGGCGCGGGGTCAACGCCGACCGGAGCTGGCACTCCCGTCTCCGGGCGGGCCGCGATCCACGACCCGGCGGCCGACAAAGCCCACCGAGTCCGCGGCGGCGGCCGATGTCGACCCGGAGCTGCTCGCCCGACTCAAGAGCTGGCGCACCGAGGAGGCCCGGCGCCAGGGGATGCCGCCGTACATCATCTTCCCCGACCGTACCTTGGTGGCGTTGGCCGCCGCTCAGCCGCGCAGCCGGGACGCGCTGCTTCAGGTGCGGGGAATCGGTCCCGCCAAGCTCGAAGCCTACGGGGAGAGATTGCTCCAGCTCCTCGGCTGATTCGGACCGATGCCAAGGAGGTTGAGAAGTCACTTCTCAATCAAGCAGCGAAGTAGTTTCGGGTCTTGAATTTACCCCGCCGGGCGAGCATCTTTCCGGGCTGGGTCGGAACCAACTTCTTCCCCCGGGATGAGTCAGGATCGCATGATTCGCGTGAGTGCCATACAAGCCGATTCGATCGCCCAGGAGATGGGGCTCGCTGTCGGCACCGAGCTCATCTCGGTGAACGGGCGCGAGCTGGAGGATTTTCTCGACTGGGAGTTCCTCACCGCCGAGGAGCAGTTCCTGCTGCACGTGCGGCAGCCCGACGGATCGGAAGTGGAGTTCGACCTCGAGCGGCCGCTCGGGGAACCGCTGGGCGTCTCACTCGAGCCGGTGCGGATCAGGCGCTGCGCCAACCGCTGTGATTTCTGTTTCGTCGATGGCCTTCCCGACGGCCTCCGCGACGTGCTCTACATCCGCGACGACGACTACCGGCTTTCCTTTCGCTACGGCAACTTCGCGACACTCACCAATCTCAAGCCGAAGGACGTACAGCGAATCAAGGAGTACCGGCTGTCTCCGCTCTACGTGTCGGTGCACGCCACCGATCCGACCGTGCGACGCTACCTCCTCCGCAATCCCACGGCGCCGGAGATCATTCCGCAGCTCCGGGATTTCGCCCAGCACGGGATCGAGTTCCATACCCAGATCGTATTGTCGCCGGGGGTGAACGATGGCCCCGTCCTGGTCGACACCCTCGCCGAACTGTACGCCTTCGGGCCCGCCATCCTCGGGTGCTCCGTGGTGCCGGTGGGCCTGACCGAGTTCAGCAAGCACCATCTGGTGCGCGAGCCGACCCGGGAGGAGTGCCGCGCCGCCATCGAGCTCGTCGAGCGGCAGGCGGCGATGGCTCGGCGGGAGCGCGGCATTCACTGGGCCTTCGGCGCGGACGAGCTCTACCTCAAGGCGGGCGTGGAGTTGCCGCCGGCGGAGATCTACGACGGCTTCGACCAGGTGGAGAACGGGGTCGGTGCCGTGCGCTGGCTGCAGCAGCGCATCGCGGACGACGCGAGCGAGCTCCGCGGATGGAACGGCCGGCGCGTCGGTGTGGTGACCGGTACCGCCATGGCGGCGCTCATGCCGATGGTGCTCGAGCCGCTCGCCCGGATCAGCGGGGCGGAGTTCGAGCTGATTCCGGTCGTCAACACCCTGTTCGGTGCCTCGGTGACGACGGCGGGGTTGCTCCCAGGCGGCGCCCTGCAGGAGGCGCTGCTCGGCCGAGCGCTGGATCTCGCGCTGCTTCCGGGCGAGTCGGTGAACGACGATGGGCTCTTCATCGACAACTTGAGTCTCCAGCAGCTGCGCGCGGCCGTTCCCATGGAAGTCCGCCTCTCGAAGGACTTCGCCGACGCGTTGCGGGAGCCGGTCGCGGCATGACCAAACCCACCGTGGCCATCGTGGGTCGTCCCAACACCGGCAAGTCCACCCTCTTCAACCGAATTCTCGGCGGCCGGCCCGCGATCGTCTCCGACCGGCCGGGCACCACCCGCGACCGCCACTTCGGCAACGCCGAATGGCAGGGACGGGGCTTCTGGCTGGTCGACACCGGCGGCCTGGTGCCCGAGTCGGAGGACTCGATGGATCGGGCGATCCGCCGACAGGTGGAGTTCGCGCTCGCCGAAGCGGACGTCGTGATCTTCCTGGTCGACGGGCGCGAAGGGGTGAATCCGGTAGACAAGGCCATCGCGGAGCGGCTTCGCAAGGCGAGACGTCCGGTCGTGCTCGCGGTCAACAAGCTCGACGACCTCGAGCGCGCCACCGCGCAATACGATTTCTACCAGCTCGGGTTCGGCGAGCCGTTGGGGGTGAGCGCGCAAGTGGGGAAGGGCAGCGGCGATCTGCTCGACGCCGTGGTCGAGCGACTGCCGGCTTTCGATCCCTCCGAAGCCGAGGCGGCCGTCGCGGTCGCGGTGGTGGGACGGCCGAACGCGGGGAAATCCTCGCTCGTCAACCGGCTGCTCGGCGAAGAGCGCCATCTGGTGGCGCCGGAGGCGGGCACCACGCGAGATGCCATCGACTCCCCCTTGCGGTATAAAGGAATGCTGCTCAAGTTCATAGACACCGCAGGCTTACGTCGCAAAGCTAAAGTAGAAGATGATCTTGAGTTCTACGCCACGCTCCGGACCGAGCGCGCGATCGAGCGGGCGCAGGTCTGCGTGCTCGTGGTCGACGCGGTGGTGGGACTCCACAACCAGGATCTCCGTATCGCCACCGAGGCGTGGGACGCGGGCTGTGGACTGGTGGTGGTGGTCAACAAGTGGGACCTGGTGGAGGAGAAGGACGCCAACACCGCGCGGCGCGGGCAGGAGGAGCTGGTCGAGAAGGCGCCGTTCCTCCGCTACGTGCCGTTCGTCTACGTCTCCGCCGTCACCGGCCAGCGGGCGCGGAGGGTCCTGGACCTGATTCTCGAGGTCGCGGCACAGCGGGAGCAGCGGGTTCCCACCGCCGAGGTCAACAAGGTGCTCACGCAACTCCTGGAGCGGAACGCGCCGCCGCAGAAACCCGGTGAAGAGGTGAAGCTGCTCTACGCTTCACAGATCGGGACTGCGCCGCCGACGATCGCCATCGTCAGCAACCGGCCGGACGATGTGCCGGAGCCGTATCAGCGATATCTGGTGCATGGATTTCGCGCGGCCTGGCCCTTCACCGGCTCGCCGCTCCGCCTCAAGTTCACTCGGCGGGGATCCCGGCGTTGAAGCCGGCGTTGGCGTGGCTGCTCGCGTCGTATCTGCTCGGAGCGGTGCCGACCAGCTACATCGCGGGACGCCTGTTTCGCGGGATCGACCTCCGGGAGCACGGCAGCAAGAACCTGGGCGCGACCAATCTGTATCGCGTGCTCGGGTGGCGCGTCGCGGTTCCGGTGGGCCTCTTCGACATGGCGAAGGGACTGATCCCCGTGCTCCTGTTCGCGCCGCGGGCCTCGCCGTCGCAGACGTTCGCCCTGGTGTGCGGTCTCACGGCCATGGTGGGCCACGTGTTCTCGGTGTTCGTGGGTTTCAAGGGCGGCAAGGGCGTCGCCACCGCGGCGGGGGTGATGCTGGGCCTCACTCCGGCCGCGCTTCTGGTGGCGCTCGCCGTGTGGATCGGGCTGGTGGCGCTCACCGGCTATGTCTCGCTCGGGAGCATCGTGGCCGCGGCGGTGTTTCCGCTCGCCGTGCGCCTGCTCGATCCGCCGGAGCAGCCCGAGATCCTGTGGCTCGACGTGGCGGCCGCCGCCGGGATCGTCTGGCTCCACCGCGCGAACATCGGCCGTCTGCTCCGAGGTACCGAGCATCGCTTTGGACGCCGCGCGGCGCCGCAGCCGCGGCCGTGAGCCCTATCGCGGTGCTCGGGGCGGGCAGCTGGGGAACCACGCTGGCCGATCTGCTCGCCCGCAAGGCCGAGTCGGTGCGCCTCTGGGCCTACGAGCCCGAGGTGGTGGACGCGATCAACCGGACCCACGAGAACCGGTATTTCCTCCCCGGATTCCCGCTGGCTCCATCGCTGGTGGCCTGCAGCGACGCCAGCGAAGCCGTCGACGGCGCGAACGTCATCGTCTCCGCCTCGCCGAGTCATGCGGTACGTGCGGTCGTGCGCCAGGTGGCCAGCGCCGTCACGCCGGGCACACTGGTGGTGAGCGTCACCAAGGGAATCGAGACGGAGACCCTGGCGCTCATGTCGGCGATCTTCGCGGAGTGTCTGCCGCAGGCACGCTTCGCGGCGCTGTCCGGGCCCAGCTTCGCGCTGGAAGTCTGTCAGGGCCAGCCCACCGCGGTGGTGGCGGCCGCGCTGGAGCTCGATACGGCCCGGGACGCGCAACGGATCTTCGCGACGCCCACGTTCCGGGTGTACTCCGGCCAGGACGTTCTCGGGGTCGAGCTGGCGGGCGCACTCAAGAACGTCATCGCGATCGCCGCCGGCATCCTCGAGGGGCTGGGGCTGGGCCACAACCCGCGCGCCGCGGTCATCACTCGCGGACTCGCCGAGATCACCCGACTCGGGATCGCCATGGGGGCGGACCCGCTCACCTTCGCCGGCCTGGCCGGGATGGGAGACCTGGTGCTGACCACCACTGGAAGCCTGAGCCGGAACCGCGCGCTCGGAACGGCGCTCGCCGGTGGGCAGACGCTGGAGCAGTATCGCGCGTCGCATCGCAGCGTGGCCGAGGGTGCCAACGCGTCGCGCGCGGGCGTGGCGCTGGGACGCCGGATGGGCGTGGAGCTCCCCATCGTCGAGAAAGTGTCCGAGGTGCTCTTCAGCGGGAAGCCGCCGCGCGAGGCGGTCACCGAGCTGATGGGACGAGAGCTCAAGTCGGAGCAGTGGCGATGACCACCACGCGACCAGTCCAGGAGTTCTATTCCATCGGCGAGGTCTGCGCATTGACCGACCTCAAGCCGCACGTGCTGCGTTACTGGGAGAGCCAGTTCCGCTTTCTCAACCCGGCCAAGAACCGCTCGGGCAACCGGGTCTACAAGAGCCGCGAGGTCGAGCTGATCATGCTGGTGAAGCACCTGCTGTACACCGAGAAGTTCACCATCGACGGCGCCCGCCAGCGGATCGACCAGTACCGGCGGACCGGAGAGCTCCGGGTCTCGGCCCGCAAGGCGTTCGAGGTGGAGCTGGCCACCGAGGCCCGGACGACCATCGAGCAGGTCATCGCCATCCTGGAAGGGAAGCGCCCCCCGGCCGGCGGCGGATGAACATTCTCGTCAGCAACGACGACGGGATCCTGGCCCCGGGGCTCGCCCTCCTGGCCGACGTCTGCCGCGACGTGGGAACCGTGACCGTGGTCGCGCCCGACCGGGAGCAGAGCGGGACGTCCCACTCGCTCACGCTGCACCGCCCGCTCCGGCCCGCCCGGCGGCCGGACGGGGCGTGGCAGATCGACGGCACCCCCACCGATTGCGTGATGCTCGCGCTGCAGGCGCTGATGCCGGAGAAGCCCGACTTCGTGTTCTCCGGGGTGAATCACGGTCCCAACATGGGCGAGGACGTGCTCTACTCCGGCACCGTGGCGGCGGCCATGGAGGCGGTGACGCTCGGCATCCCGGGGATCGGCATCAGTTTCTCGGGCAACCAGCCGGAGACCATGGCCACCTATCGAGACCTGCTGACCCAGCTCATCCGGCGGATCACCAGCGTGCCGAATTTTCCGGACCAGACGCTGCTCAACATCAACCTGCCGAAGATCCCGGCCTCCGAAGTCCGCGGTATCCAGGTGACCAAGCTCGGCAGCCGCTTCTTCTCCGAGTCGCTCACCCGGATGAAGGACCCGTGGGGCCGGGAGATCTACTGGATCGGGGGCGGCACCATCACCTGGACCGGCACCGAGAACTCGGATCACCTCGCCGTGGCCGAAGGCTTCATCTCGGTGACGCCGCTCCACATGGATCTCACCAACTATTCCATTCTCGAAACGGTCAAGGGATGGTCGCTGGAGGGGTAGGGGAGGGGGACAGCTTTGGCGGGTATCGCGGCCAGCTGGTCGAGGCCCTGCAGCGGAAGGGGGTGCGCGACCTCGCGGTGCTCCGGGCGGTGCGGATGGTCCCCCGGCACCTCTTCGTACCCGAGAGCGTGCGTCACCGGGCCTACGACGATGTGGCGCTGCCGATCGGCAGCGGACAGACCATCTCCCAGCCATACGTGCAGGCGCGCTACCTTGAACTGCTGGGGCTGACCGGCCGCGAGCGCGTGCTCGAGATCGGGACCGGCTCGGGCTACCAGACGGCGCTGCTGGCGCTGCTCGCCGAGACCGTGTTCAGCGTGGAGCGCATCCAGGGCCTGGCGCAGAGCGCCCGGGCGGCCCTCGACGCCGCCGGCATCCGCAACGGCATCGTGCTGGTGGGCGACGGCACGCTCGGGTGGCGGCCGTTCGCCCCGTATGACGCGATCCTGGTGGCGGCCGCATCGCCGGAGATCCCGGCGCCGCTGGTCGAGCAGCTCGCGCCGGGGGGAAAGATGGTGATTCCGCTCGGCGACCGCGCGGCCCAGACGCTCACCGTGGTGCAGCGCCACGGTGACGCGATCCGTACCAGCACCGTGGCAGACGTGCGGTTCGTTCCATTGCTCGGCCAGTTCGGCTTCTCCAACGAGTGACCCATGCTGACTCGGTTCTTCCATTGGCTCGCGGACACGGTGCTGGCGCTGGGCTATCCCGGCATCGTGGTGTTGATGGCGATCGAATCCTCGGTGCTGCCGCTGCCGAGCGAGCTGGTCATGCCGCCGGCCGGGTATCTCGCCGCCAAGGGCCAGATGACCGGGTGGATCGCCATTCTCGCGGGAACCCTGGGAAGCCTGCTCGGCGCGCTGGTCAACTACGGGCTGGCGGTGCTCGTCGGCGAGCCGGTGCTTCGCCGCTATGGCAAGTTCGTGCTGGTCTCGGAGCGCTCGCTCGATCGAACGGAAGCCTTCTTCCGGCGGCACGGCGAGATCAGCACCTTCGTGGGACGGCTGCTGCCCGTGATCCGTCACCTGATCTCCATTCCGGCCGGAATGTCCCGGATGGCGCTGTCGCGCTTCGCCCTCTTCACCGCCTTGGGTGCCGGCATCTGGTGTTCCATCCTCACCTATCTCGGCTGGCTGATCGGCCGCCACGGGGAACAGGTCGAGGCGGTGATCGGTCCCTACGTGCATCGTACGCTGGTGCACTACGTGCTGCCCGGCGTCCTGCTGCTGGTGGGGATCTATACGTGGTGGTGGCGCCGGCAGAAGCGCGCGGCGACATGACGGTGCGTTACCTGATCTCCGGCTCGGTGCAGGGCGTCGGCTTCCGCTGGTTCGTAGCCCGGCACGCGCGGAGCCTGGACGTCACCGGGTATGCACACAATCTCGCCGATGGCCGAGTCGAAGTGGTGGTGTGCGCGGCCGACCCGGCTCGGCTCGAAAGGCTGGAGGCGTTGTTGCGCGCGGGGCCGGCGAATGCCAGAGTGGAGCAGGTGGAGCGGGAGGAAGTGGCCGACGAGAGCAGCGTACCTTCGAGGAGCTTCGACATCCGATGACGACACTGACCCCGCTGGCGCGGCATGTCCTCGACACCCTGCGGCCGATCCCCAACTTTCCCAAGCCGGGGATCATCTTCCAGGACATCACGCCGGTGCTGAGCGACGGGAAGCTGTTCCGCACCGTGGTGGGCGAGATGGCCGATCCGTTCCGGAACGAGGAGGTCACCCACGTGCTCGGGATCGAGGCACGGGGATTCATCCTGGGCGGCGCGGTGGCCACCAACCTGGGCGCCGGGTTCGTGCCGGCGCGGAAGCCTGGCAAGCTGCCTTGGGAGCGGGTCAGCGAGAGCTACGAGCTGGAGTACGGTACCGATGCGCTCGAATGCCATCGAGACGCGCTGCCCGAGGGGAGCCGGGTCCTGGTCGTCGATGACGTCCTGGCCACGGGAGGCACGGCCCGCGCCGCGGGTCAACTGGTGCTCGGGCTGGGTGCGGACCTGGTCGGCTGGAGCTTCCTGCTGGAGATCGGCGGGCTCGGGGGACGAGGGAAGCTGGAGGGCGCACTGTGTCACGTGCTGGTTCGCCGGTGAGATCGAACGGATCGGGCGTAGGGGAGCGGGGTTGCCCCAACCCGTACAGCCATGCCATTTTGCTCAGCTGCTGCGGCTCCTCGAGACCCCCGGACTCCATGCCCACGTCAGCGCCAGCGGTCGACCCGGAGGGGCCGGGGGCCGGTGAATTACTCGAGTAATGCATGAAGCTGCATCGCTAAGCTATTTTGCTGACGTAACTTGCAACCTGCCCCCGTAGCTCAGATGGATAGAGCAGCAGTTTCCTAAACTGTTGGCCGCGTGTTCGAGTCACGCCGGGGGCACTGGACCCGCGCAGGCGGGACGAGCACCATCAACCTTTGCAGGACAGACATGGCAACAACCGTGGAAGCAACGACTCGGGAGCAGGCACGCGCAGCGACCGGACCGGTACCGTGGTACCGGGACCGGAACCGGCAGCTGCTGGCCGCTGGCATCGCCGTCGCCGTGATCGCCCTGATCGCATGGCTCGTGGTGACGAGCGGCCGCCGGAAAGAGGAGTTCGCGGCCAAGAGCCTCAACCAGGCGCGCGCCACCGCGGAGGCCGGGAATCTGCCGCTGGCGTCCAGCGAGCTCCAGCGGCTGATCCAGACCTACAAAGGTACCGACGCCGCGCGTGAGGCCGTGATCACCCTGAATCAGGTACGACTGGTCAACGGCCAGAGCGAGCTCGCGGCGGTGGGGCTCAGGGATTTCCTCGCCTCCAAGCCTCCCGCCAAGTACGCGTCGCCGGCGTACGGGCTGCTGGGGGCCTCGCTGGAGAACGCGAAGAAGTGGTCCGACGCGGGCGACGCCTTCAAGCGAGCGGCCGAGACGACGGACCTCGACTATCTCAAGGCTCAGCATCTGGTGGATGCCGGCAGAGCCTACCGGGAGGCAGGCAAGCCCCAGGAGGCCATCGCGGTCTACCGGACCGTGATCGAGAAGTATCCCAAGACCTCGAGCTGGACCGAGGCGCAGGTGCGGCTGGCCGAGCTGACGGACGGAAAGATGTAGTAGGGTTCGATCCTCGGATCGAAGTGGAGCGTACGGGGCTGCCTTGGGCGGCCCCGGTTTTTTTTGGCCTGACCCAGGGTGCGGTGGAAGTAGCTGGGCGTCGGCATGCCGCATCTCCGGACGGCGGCGAGGGTCGGGGAGGAGCGGGCAAGATCCCTCGCTACGCTCGGGATGACAGCGCGTCGTCCGGATGACAGCCCGTCGCTCCGGATGACAGCCCGTCGCTCAGGGGTGTGCTCGGAACGCCGGGGTACTGTTCCGTGCTGCCGACATACGACGTATAAGATATGTTATGTTAAGTTGATCTGGGGATAACTGTGGAGAACTGGGGAGTTATCCCCCACCGACTGCACAAC
>JBBSHB010000008.1:0-44412 GCA_038253515.1 Gemmatimonadales bacterium
CAGCTTGACGATCCACTCCCCCAGCAGGTACCCGATCCCCGCCACCCCGAGCCCCACCAGAAACATGTCCATCCCGCTCCGGATCACGCCCCGCCCCGTGAAGAAGCTCCGCGCTGCGCCCACCCCGAAGTGCGAGATCATGGCCAGCCCGAACGACGTCCAGATCGCCCAGACGCTGGTGCTCAATAGCAGCGGCGCCACCGGAATCAAGGCGCCCAGCGCGGTGGCGACCCCCGTCACCCACCCCTCCCGCATCGGCGTGCTCGCCGCCTCGCCGATCTTGAGCTCCTCCCGCACCTGCTCCTCCAGCGCCCGCGCCGGATCCTTCATGAGCTGCGCCGCCAGCGCGTCCGCCTGCGGCTCCGGGATGCCCTTGGCCTGATAGAGCAGGCTCATCTCTTCCTGCTCCAGCTCGGGCATGAGCCGGATCTCCTCCCGCTCCATCGCGATTTCGTGCTCGAAGACCTCCCGCTCGCTTTTGGCGGCCAGGTACCCCGAGGAGCCCATCGAGAGCGCATCCGCGGCCATCCCCGCGAGCCCGGCCACCACGACCGCATGGGTAGGCCCGGTCAGGTGACCCTGGGCGCCGATCATGCCCGCCACCAGCCCGAAGTTGGCCGTGAGCCCGTCGTTGAACCCGTAGACCACGTTTCGGAGAAACCCGCCGGCTCCGGTCTTGTGCCACGGCTCCCCGTCGGTGCCGCTCATGCGGGCGAGGGTCTCCGCGTGCTCCTTCGACTCCTTGGCCAGCCGGAGCGCCGTCGGCCCCACCGTGCCCTCCGGCGACTCGCGGTAGAGGTTGAGGTATCCCTTGACCTCCCGCCCTTCCTCTTGGAGCAGCATCGGAAGTAGGAAGCCGCTGCCGATCCGGTGGGCCAGCCAGGCCCGGAACTTCGCCCCCCGCGAGGGCTCCGGCACCTCGACCGAATGGCCGTTCTCCGCCAGGATGCTGCGCCACATCTCCACGTGGCGGTCCTCCACGTGGGCCAGCCGCTGGTACAGCTCGGCCTTGGCGGCGTCCTTCTCCGCCTGGGCCAGCTCGCGGTAAAGGAACGCCGCGTCGGCCTCGTCCCCCAGGTGGTGCAGCCAGATGTGCCTGTCGGCGGTGCTCGTCATGGCTGGAGTATAACGGGCCTGCAACGAAGGCCGGCACCACCGCATCTTTAAGTAGCCATGACACGGACGCTTCTGATGGATTCGTACCTGCTCGCCAATGCCGACACGGTGGTTGCCCGGGCCAGGGCTGGGGATACGGCTGCCCTCGAGGAGCTCTACCGGGCCTTCGAGGTGCCGGTCTACAACCTGGCCCGCCGGATCTGCCGGACCGCCGAGGACGCTGAGGACGTGCTGCAGGAGACTTTCTTCGAGGTCTGCACGAGCATCGGAAAATACCGCCAGGAGGGGAGCCTCTGGGGCTGGGTCCGGAGCATCGCCGCGAGCAAGGCGCTCATGCGTCTCCGGCGCAACAAGTACCGGGAGACCGACGAGCTGCAGGACGAGGTGATGGGGCATCGCAAGGAAGACACTCACCTGCGCATGGACCTCGAGGCGGCGCTGGAGCGCCTCTCGGAGACCTCCCGGGCGGTCGTCTGGCTGCACGACGTCGAGGGGTACACCCACGAGGAGATCGCGGAGATGATGGGGAAGACTCCGAGCTTCTCCAAGTCCCAGTTGGCGCGGGCCCACGTCCGGCTCCGCCGCTGGCTGGGTGAGGAGGCCGTCGCATGACCCACTTGTCGATGGACGCCCTGGTCGGCCTGCGGGAGACCGGGCTCGAGCCGGGCGACAGCGCGGCCCGGGCCCACCTGCGGGAGTGTCCCGCGTGCCAGGCCGAGCTCGAGCGGCTGCATCAGCGGGTGGCGCGGCTCAAGGCCCTCCCGGCGCTCCGCCCCTCGCGGGATCGCTGGCCCAACGTGGCGGCACGGGTGATGGCGGTGGGGCGGCAGCGGCGGATGCGGATCGGGACAGTGGCCGGACTCGCCGCCGCCGCGTCGATCGCCCTGGCCGTTTCCCTGGGCGCGCCTTCCAGCCGGCCGCGCGCCGGCAATCAGGCAATCCTTCAGGCGATGGAGCGTTCCCAGGCATTGGAAAGCGCCCTCAGCCGGTACAACCCCGACGGCCGGGTGCTGGACGGACGCACCGCCGGGATCGCCGAGGAGCTGGAAGACCGGATCGCCCGGGTGGATCGCGAGTTGGAGGTGGCGGAGCTGCAGCAGCGCCAGCGCAGCGACGATCAGCTCCTCGATCTTTGGAGGGAGCGGGTCGGACTGCTGGACGCCCTGGTGGACGTCCACGTGACTCGCGCCAGCAACGTGGGGCTCTGAGCCCCGAGGAGTCACCTATGCGAGCGTACACCTTTGTCGGAGCCGTCCTAAGCGGGCTGGCGCTGGCCCTCCCACCGGTCGCACGGGTCGCTGCCCAGGACACGGAGCGTCCGGCGCCACCCGACACCTTCGAGGAGCGCGCCGGACCCGGGGGCGACCGCCTCATGCGGATCGTCATGAATCGCCGGGCTCGCCTCGGCATCAAGGTGAACCTGCAGCCCCGTGCCTCCGACTCGCTCGGCGCGTTCGTCGACGCGGTGTCACCCGGCGGCCCCGCCGCCAAGGCGGGCATCCGCTCCGGCGACATCATCACCAAGGTGGATGGCAAGTCGGTGCTGGAAGGCAGTCGCGACCGGGGCGAAGACCGGCAGTCCCTCGCGGGGCTCCGCCTGATCGAGCTCGCCGCCCGGCTGGAGCCCAAGGACACGGTGGCCGTCGAGTTTCTCCGCGGGAAGGACCGCCGGACCGTCTCGGTCGTCACCGAGGACGAGCCCGAGATCGGCTTCCACACGCAGCCGGGCGGGCGGCCGTTCATGTACCGGTTCGACCGGGGGGACGCCGCCATGCCGGCGGGTGACTTCATGGAGCGGCCGGACCTGCCGCCCGGCATGGAGCGACTGTACGGTGGGCCCCTGGCCGATCTCGAGCTGGCCCCCCTCAACCCCGACCTGGGCCAGTATTTCGGCACCAACGACGGGGTGCTGGTGATCCACGCCCCCAAGGACGGGACGCTCGGCCTCAAAGGCGGAGACGTCGTCCAGGCGGTCGACGGGAGGAAGCCGGTCAGTCCCGCTCACCTGCTCCGTATTCTCCGGAGCTATGACCGGGGGGAGACCTTCAAGCTGGATCTCCTCCGGAACCGGAAGCGGGAGACCGTCAGCGGGCGTCTCGCCGAGCCGGAGCACTGATGTGCTCTCGCTCACAGAGGTTGGGACCGGACGGCGCTATATGTTCGGCCCACCTTGGAGGGTGCTATGAGTATCCTGTGGACCTTGATCATCGGACTGGTTGTCGGCGCGATCGCCAAGCTCCTCATGCCCGGACGCGATCCGGGTGGATTCATCGTCACGATGCTGCTCGGCGTTGCTGGTGCCTTGCTGGCCGGTTTTTTGGGTCGGGCACTGGGTTGGTACAACAATCCGGGTGCGGGTCCCGGAATCATCGCCTCCATCATCGGTGCGATGCTCCTGTTGCTGCTGTACCGGCTGTTCGTTGGACGTAGGGGCACCACGACGGTACCATAGCTGGGGAGGGGTTCGGGTCAGCACGAAGGGGGAACGGGATCGACGTCCCGTTCCCCCTTCGCCGTTCCGGGCAGCCGTCGGCGCTAGGCCAGGGCCACCTTCACCCGAGCCGCACGCTGGGGGTGCACCTGCCGCGCCAGCTCGGCGAACATCGGGATGTCGAGGCTTTGCGCCCCGTCGCTCACTGCCTGGGCCGGGTTCGGGTGCACCTCCACCATCAGACCGCAGGCACCCACCGCCAGGGAGCCGAGGCTGAGCGGCGTCACCAGCGAGCGTATGCCCGCCGCGTGGCTCGGGTCCACGATGACCGGGAGATGGCTCCGCTCGAGCACCATGGCCACGGCGTTCAGGTCCAGCGTGTGGCGCGTGGCGCGCTCGAACGTCCGGATGCCTCGCTCGCAGAGGACCACGTTGGGGTTCCCCTCGGCCAGCACGTATTCCGCCGCCATCAGCCACTCCTCGATGGTGGCGCCGGCTCCCCGCTTGAGCAGGATCGGCTTGCCGCTCCGGCTGGCGGCCCTGAGCAGGCTGAAGTTCTGCATGTTCCGCGCGCCGATCTGCAGCATATCGGCGAAGTGGGCCACCACCGCGACCTCCTCCCAGCTCAGCACCTCGGTCACCACCGGCAGCCCGGTCTGTTCCCGGGCGTCCGCCAGGTAGCGCAGCCCCTTCACCCCGAGTCCCTGAAAATCGTAGGGTGAGGTGCGCGGCTTGTAGGCGCCGCCCCGGAGCATGTCGCCACCGGCCTGGGCCACGGCCGCGGCCGTCTCCAGGATCATCGATTCGCTTTCCACCGAGCACGGCCCGGCGATGAGGACTGGCTCGTCGCCGCCGAATGTGAGGTGGCGGACCTGCACCCGCGTCCCCTCCGGCTTGCGCCGGCGGTCGACCAGCGGGATGTCCGGCTTCGTGGTGTGGTGCGCGGGGGTCGGGGGAGGCGCGGAGAGCCGCGACCCCTCGACCCACGCCTCGTAGCTTCCCAGTACCACGACGTGCGCCGCCAGGGCCTCGACCTCCTCCAGCGCCTCGGCGACCCGGGGGTCGGCGGCCGCGCCGTCGATGTCCACGTAGAAGCGGTAGGTCCACGGCGCCGATCGCTCCGGTCGCGACTGCAGGGCCATCAGATTCACTCCCCGCACGCCGAACGCCTGCAGCGACAGCGCCAACATCCCCGGCCGGTGGTCGATCAGGACGATGAGCGACGTCTTGTACCGGCTGGCGCCCTCGGCCCCGGCGGGAAGGGCCGGGGCGTCGGCCCGGGTGAACGCGAGGAATCGGGTCTGGTTGGTGGGGTCGTCCTCCACCCGGTCCGCCAGCGGCACCAGGCCGTGCGCATCCGCGGCGTGACGCGCCGCGATCGCCGCGTACGCCGGGTTCCCCTCCTGCGCCACGATCTCGGCGCTGCCGGCCGTGTCCCAGGCGCTCACCAGCTCCACGTCCGGCAGGTGCTCCGACAGCCACAGGCGGCACTGTCCCAACGCCACCGGATGGGACAGCACCCGCCGAATCCCGGAGAGCGCGGCGCCGGGAACGCCCATGAGGGTGTGGTGCACCGGATAGAGAATCTCGTGGGTCAGTCGGAGCGTGCCGTCACCGAACGCCTCTTCCATCAGGTCGTAGGTCGTCGTGACCGAGCCGATGAGGGAGTTCTCGATCGGCAGACACCCGGCGTCCGCCTGTCCCGCGCGCACCGCGGCGACGACGTCCTTCGCCTCCCGGCACGGAAGGGTGACCAGCCCCGGCCACCGCCGCCGGGCCGCGGCCTCGCTGAAAGACCCGGTAGTGCCCTGAATCGCAACGCGCATGGCATGCTCCGAGAGTGGAAAACAAGACGCCCCGCCGGATCGGTCCGGCGGGGCGTCGATTGGGGTCCGGTCGGGCGGCGCTACAGCACGCTACCGACACCGGACGGGGATCGCGCCGCGCCGGGGTTGGTAAAGTAGCCGAAGAACCACGAGCTGTGACTGGAGACCATGGAGCGAACCTACCGGCCGGCACGCGGGTTTGTCAAGCCGGTATATCTTGCGCGCGTGCCTTTCCGCCGCCGTTTGCCTCGTCGGGTGCTGGGTCTCTTGCTCGCCGGACTGACGCTTCCCGGCGCCGGCCGAGCGCAGGGGCTTCCGTCCTACGCTCCCATCAATCCAGTCGCGGCCTCGCGGAGCGGCCTCTACCTCCAGCCATACCAGGAGTGGCGCCCCGGTCGCTGGACCACCTCCCTGGCCCTGGACTACGCCAGCACCATCGAGTACAACCAGCTCCCTACGGCGAGCTACATCCTCGACTCCGAGGTCCTCCGGGTCCGCCTCCGAGTCGCGCGGGACCTCGACCGCCGCGCGTTTCTCCAGCTCGACACCGACCTCGCCGGGGCGTACGACGGCTTCCTCGACGGGTTTCTCCACTGGTATCACGGCCTGCTGGGGATCGACATTCCCGAGCGCGGGGAGCGGCCGCGGGACGCCTTCCTCTACGAGATCACCCTCCCGGGGAGGGCCACCATCGAGCGCCGGTCCAGCGCGCTCTTCCTGGGAGACGTGCGAGCGGGGTTGGGCATTCGGCTGACACCGAAGCTGCAGACGCTCCTGTCGATCACTCTTCCCACCGCAACAGGTCCGGCCGGCTACGGTCGCGGGACGCTCTCCGCCAGTCTGCTCAGCTCGCTTCGGCTCGCGCTCGATTCGCGGGTGATCTACGAGGGCAGCCTGGGTTTGGGCTATACCCCATCGCACGGCGACCTCGCCTCGGTGGAGCGCACGGTGTTCGTGGCCGCCAGCTCGGGCCTGCGATACCGGTTCTGGGGACGCCAGTCGCTCTACGCCAATCTCTTCCTCCACAGCCCTTACTATCATGGAACGACGCTCCCCGGGCTCGACCGGCGAGACCTCGCGCTGGATTTCGGCTGGCTCCTGGCGACCCGGCGTGGCCCCCAATGGCGGATCGGAATGACGGAAGACCCGGAGCCGGGTGGGCCCGCGGTGGACCTGACATTCCGGCTGGGAGTGGGGTTCTAAGAGGGCGGTGCGTCTGTCATCGGGGGCCCCGCCGCTGTCATCCCGAGGAGCGGAGCGACGAGGGATCTTGCCCGCCACTCCCGACGGCGGCTGCGTAGTTCCAGGCGGGCGGCCGGGCTGTCACCCGCGCTGTTTTCTCCGTGGTGAATGTTACTGCTCGGACTCCACCGAACGCTGGGCGACGGATCCTTGACGGCAGGCGGCCCCACCGGTCGCAGCTGAGGAGTTCCGATCCCGACGAGAAGATCCCTCGCTCCGCTCGGGATGACAGAGGGTGCTCGGCATTACGGATGGGTGCTCGGCATCACGAATGGGTGCTCGGCATCACGAATGGGTGCTCGGCACGACAGGGCGGGGCGCCTTACCCCCCAGCCGACCCCTCCACCTGCCCTTCGGAGAACAGGAATTGCTCCATGTTCCGGAAGAGGAATTCCTTGCTCTTGGGCTCCCGCAGGTTGAGTCCGTAGTGGTTGATGAGCTGCTGTTGCATTTTGAGCCATTCGCCCCAGCAGTTCCCGCAGATCTGCTCGAAGGCTCGCTTCCCGATCTCATTGGGGAAGGGCTGAAACGCCATGCCGTTACGGTCCTGTCCACAGCGGGCGCAGTGTACGGTCGTCATGCCGGCAAGATAGATGACTCCCGAAGTGTGATCCAGTCTACGGGCCCCTCTACCGCGACCAGTTACTTTCCATTAAGGGGTGAGCCGTCGCTGTTGCGTCTCGGCTCTCCGAACCAGTCGGGCGCCACTCGCCGTACCGAGCCCGACCCCGATTCCGAACACCACCACGGGCAGGATGCTCAGGAGCGGGAGCAGGGCGAGAGGCCACGCCAGGAGCCCCGCGACGAGACCGGCGAACAGGGGAGCGAACGGGGATTGAACCGCATCCACGAAACGGAGTCGGCGCCGGACGAAATCACGAGCCAACAGGTAGCCGCCGAGGCCGGTGACGAGGGTGACGATGATGATTGGGAGCATGGTGAACCCCGGATTGAGGGATTATGGAGGTCGCGTTACAGTACGAAACGCTCAAATCAAGGTTTCAGGCTGACCCATACTACCGAAGGGGCGTATCGCAGGTGGTGATGATCGTGTCCTTGCCCGGAAACTCTCAGGGAAGGAGACCACCGATGTCTAGACATCCGACAGTGCAGGTGCCCAACATCGGCCCGATGGATCATGCCTGGGACCTGCTGGGGGAGTGGCAAGCGGAGCTGGAGGTGCCGGAGGGGGAAGCACCAGTCCATGGGAAGGTGATGTTCCGCTCGTGGACCGACGCGGAGCTGCAGCTCGATCCGATCGAGGCGGCGATCGCGGGCATTCCGTCCAGCGTGCCCCTGGAGCGCGCGAGCGAGATCCATCTGACCGACGCGGGTGGCGGAGCCCTCCAGTGGGTGTTGCATGCGCCGTCCACCAACTGGTCGTTGCAGGCCACCATGTGGCCGGGATCGCTGCATCTCTTCGTGCACGATGCGGATGACGACGAAGAGCAGCTCTATCGGGCGCGCGCCACGCGGGCGCAGGAGTATTATCTGCGGAAGTACCCGATGGACAAGGAGTGAGCTGACCGGCACGATGGAGATTCGTACGTTGGAGTTGCCGCTCAAGGGGTTCGGCGCGCCGCCCACGGCTGCCACCGTGCTGCTCGTGGTGCTGACGCCGGCCGAACGCCTCAAGCGCGCCGTCATCCTGTTCGGGGTCTTTCTGCTGGTGGCGCTGGTGGCGCTCCCGATTCCGATCATCCACCTCTTTCTGGTGCCGGGAGCACTCCTGCTCGGCATCATGCTCTCGGCGCGCCGCCTCGGCCAAGCTCAGATCTTCCGTCGGGTCGAGGGCCGCTGCCCGTTCTGCGGCACCCAGCAGACCTTCTCGATCATGGGGCCGTTCCGGCTGCCCAAGCAGGTGCATTGCGTCCATTGCCAGCGGGCGTTGTCGATCGAGGGCGCAGGCGGATAGCTACGCGGGTTGTCACCACCGAACCACCGCGCTCCCCCACAGGAATCCCGATCCGAACGCGGTGAGCGCCACCAGATCTCCCGCCACGATCCGCCCCGAGCTCACGCACTCGTCCAGCGCGATCGGAATCGTCGCCGCCGTGGTGTTCCCGTAGCGCATGATGTTGTTGTAGATCTGATCGTCGCGCAGCCCCAGGGCCTTCTGGACCATCTCCGCGATGCGGAGATTGGCCTGGTGAGCCACCAGGAGCTTGAGATCGGCGGTGGTGTGGCCCGTGGCCGCCAGCGCCGACCGGACCGACTCCGGCATCCGCAACACCGCATGGCGGAACACCTCCTTCCCGTCCATCTCGAGAAAGTGGCGTCCGGCCTCGATCTGCTCGTGAGACACTCGGGGGTGGTACATCGATCCCGGCGCGTCGACCCAGAGCTTCTCCGCGTGGACGCCGTCTCCGTGCAGGTCGAAGGCGAGGATGCCCCGCCCGTCGCCCTCGCTCGGCCCGAGCACGGCCGCGCCGGCGCCATCCGCGAAGATCACGGCGGTGTTCCGGCCGCGGGTGCTCACGTCGAGACCGGTCGACTGGATCTCCGAGCCCACCACGAGCACCCGGCGAAACTGTCCGCAGCGGATGAAGGCATCCGCCACCGAGAGGGCGTAGACGAACCCGCTGCACTGATTCCGGATGTCGATCGAGGGGATCGCGCCCACCCCCAGGAGCCGCTGGAGGAAGACGCCGTTGCCCGGAGCGAAGTGGTCGGGCGAGGAGGTCGCGTAGACGATGGCGTCGAGCTCCCCGGCGGCAACGCTCGCCGCCTCCAGCGCGCGGAGCGTGGCGCGGAGCCCGAGCTCGACCCCGGTCTCACCCTCACGCACCCACCGGCGCTCCTGGATTCCGGTCCGGGTCCGGATCCATTCGTCGGTCGTCTCCATCGAGCTGGAGAGCTCGTCGTTGGAGACGATCCGGTCGGGGAGGGCCAGTCCGGTCCCCAGAAATCGAGTGCGGGGCATAGGCTTAGAGTGCATGGCGATACTCGTCGGGTGGTATCACTGTCATCTCGCCGGTTCAAGACCTGTTATCCGAACGAAGCGCGGTTCCGAGCGCCCGCCCTGTCATCCCGAGCGGAGCGAGGGATCTTCTCGTCGGGATCGGAACTCCGCAGCTGCGACGGGTGGGGCCGCCTGCCGTCAAGGATCCGTCGCCCAGCGTTCGGTGGAGCCCGAGCACTAGCATTCACCACGGAGGCACGGAGGACACGGAGAGTGCACGAAGGCAACAAACAACTCTGTTGCTCTTCTCCGTGGCTGTTCTCCGTGTCCTCCGTGTCTCCGTGGTGAAAACAGCGCGGGTGACAGCCCGGCCGCCCGCCTGGAACTACGCAGCCGCCGTCGGGAGTGGCGGGCAAGATCCCTCGTCGCTGCGCTCCTCGGGATGACAGACCTGGCTACATGCCCTCCACGCGACCCCCGCTCGCGACGACCGCTCCGCACCCCTACGTCCCGCGCCAGCGCCGTATCGCCCACCCGACCCAGATCCACACGAGCCAGCTCGCCGTGAGCGGCCAGCTCAGGCTGCGCCAGGTCTCCCAGAGCACGCCCGCGGGCGTGAGCCAGACGGGCCACCCGCTCTCCGCCCGGAGGCGATGCCGCTCGATGATGCGGACCGCGGGGAATCCCCGTCGGAGCTGGCCCAGAATGCTGGAGCAGAGGCTGCCCGGGGACTCCCGCCATCCCGGCGCGTGCACCAGGTTCCACACCATGCTCGTGGCACCCCAGCCATGGTTGTCGCTCACCCCGACGACGAACCGGTTCGTCTTCCTGGCGAGCGCGACCACCGTCTCCCGCTGCGCCCGGGTGAACTCGTTGGCCTTGGGCGCGGCGTTCACGATCTCGAACCCGTCGAGCCCCGCCTCGACCAGCCGGTCGAGGGCGCTCCATTGATTCTGCTGGTACTCCGGCAGCGATGCCACCGAGAGGGCGCCGTACGTGGTGTCGCTGATCCGGAGCAGCGTCAGCAGACCGTCCATCGAGCCGTTGTACCGGCGCTGGTCCACCGGGAAGGAGTCGCCCAGCAGGACGATGTGCGCCTTCCAGGCGCTCACCTCGATCCCCGGGCAGCGGGCCGGCGGTCCCGCATGGGGCCGGAGCCCCTCGGTGGTGTTGTGATCGGTGATGAAGACGGCGTCGAAGCCTGCTCGCCGGTGCCAGCGAAGGTTCGCCTCGCTATCGTACCCTCGCATGAGGGTGTGGCGCACGTCGTGGGAGACGTTGGTGTGGCTGTGGAAGTCGACGGCCGCGTCGTCCGGATCGACCCCGGCGAGCGCGAGCATCGGCCGGTGCCAGAGCAGTCCCACCGAGACGAAGAGCACCAGCAGAAGGAAAGCGCCGGTGAACAACCTCAATTCGCGCCGGAGCGGAGAGCGGGGTGCCGGGGCGTCGCTCCAGGCGAACTGCCACCAGAGCGCCCGGCCCCCGCGCCACAGCAGGTACCCGACCAGGAGCCCGATCAGGAACCCACGCAGGCGGACCATGCTCAACATCGAGACCCCGTCCCACAAGCTGAACAGCGGAGCGAACAGGGCGTAAAGCCAGGGGGTGGCGAGATGCAGACCGGGGGGCAGGGTCGATCCCAACGGATCACTCAGCGCCGGGGCGGCGGCCAGGCGTGCGGCGAGCAGGCCGGCGGTCATCACCAGCCGGCCGGCGAGGCCGGGGCGCGACCTATGCGGGGTGGAAGGTCGAGGGTCTGGAATGCTGAGAATATATCCCGAGATTCGGGGCTGTCGACACGGGGAACAAGGGGGAGAGATGAGCGAGCACGACGATGTGCACGACGATGTGGTGGATACCGAGGCGACGGTGCGCTGTCCCTACTGTGGCGAGCGGAACCAGATCGCCCTCGATCCGGGGAGTGGATCCACCCAACAGTACGTCGAGGACTGCCAGGTCTGCTGCCGCCCTTGGCGGGTATTCGTCAGCTACCTGCCGGACGGCTCCGCGGAAGTGGCGCTGGAGCCGGAGGGGGCCGAGTGAGGGCTCAGACTCCCCCGAACCAGGGGTAGCCCTGATCCTCCCAGTACCCGCCCGGCCGCTCGCTGGTAAAGGTCATCGCCGTCAGGTATTTGGTGAGCTTGTATCCCAGCTTGATGGGAGAGTACAGCCGGAGCGGGGCGCCGTGCTTCATCTCCAGCGGCCGGTCGTTGTAGGCGTAGGCCAGAATGGTCTGGGGGTGCATCGCGCTGGCCAGGTCCCATCCGTTGTAGTACCTGCTGTCGAACGAGTCGAACCGGAGATAGCGTGCCGCGCCGGTCGGCTGCACCATGTTCACCACCGCCGAGACCGGCACGCCGGTCCAGGTGGCGATGGCGGTCCAGCCCTCGACGCAGTGGTGCTTCACGGTGTACCTCACCCGGGGGAGCCCCTCGAGCATGGCACCGGTGAGCCGGATCGGCTGCTTGACCAGGCCACCCACCTCGAGCGCCCACCTGTCGGGATCCGGCAGGCTGGGGAAAGCGCCGGTTCGATTGAACGTGATGGAGTAGGCGGGAAAGTCCGCCGGCGCCGTCCGCGCCGCCGTCGGATACTGTCTGGCCAGCCTGGTGGGAGAGAGAAAGATCTTCTCGCTGACCCAATCGTTCAGCCGTCCGAACGCCCGGAGCCGTGGCTCGAGCACCGGCCCCCCGTCCCAACCGCAGGCCGCGACCAGTGAGGCCGGCCCGGCCACCAGCCCCAGCCGCATGAAGTCCCGGCGGCTCAACCCGCGTCCACCCTCAGTCATGACTGGGAAACCTCCCCCGGTACCAGCCGGTGATCATCGCTCGCAGCGAAGCGGGGTCCACCAGGAAGACCAGCGCCACGTGCAGGAGCGTGAAGCCGATGAAGAGCCAGACCGCCACGAAGTGCCAGTACCGCGCGAGCTCGTAGCCGCCGAACAGCCCGGTCAGCCAGGCGAGCTGAACCGGTTTGTAGATGGCGAACCCGCTCAACGCGGAGATGGCGCCCAGCACGATGATGGAGCTGTACGCCGCCTTCTGAAGCGCGTTGTGCTTGCCCTGGGGCGGATGGTCCTTGCGCAGCCTCAGGTAGTAGAGCTGCATCTGTATCGCGGGCCGGATGTCGCGGGGACTGAACGCCAGGGCCCGCCACTCCCCGGTCATGGCCAGGAAGCCGACATAGAGGAGGCCGGTCAGCACGAACGGCCAGGCGAGCGCGAAGTGCCAGTTGAGGCCTCCTGCCAGCCACCCGCCCAGCCGCCCCCATGCCGGAATCGACTTGCCGTCCAGCGGGTTCGGCAGCGGCAGCGGTGCGCCCCTGAGGCCGAAATGGCGATACCCCATGTAGATCTGCAGCCCGCTCGCGATCATGCCGAACAAGGCCACAGCGTTGAGCCAGTGGGCCAACCGGACGATGCCGTGGTGTCGCTTGACGGGCACTGGTACTGGATCCATCGACCGACTCCGGTAGGCGTGGGGGACTGGAGGCTATGTTGGAACGCCATGGAACGGAAGATGGTTTCCCGCCCCGTCAGTCTCCCAGTGCCTGTGCGGCCGCGCGCCGGCCGCTCGCGAGCGCGCCATGCACGGTAGCATTGCGCCCGCCGTCGGCGGTGGCCTCGCCCGCGAGGAAGAGCGTGTCGGAGATCGGCATGGCCAGCAGCCGGCGCGCCTCGCGCGCACCGATGCCGCCATAGCTGTAGGCTCCGAGGGCGAAGGGATCGCTCACCCAGTCATGGGCGTAGGATTGCACCAGTTGATCCCGCACGGCTCTCGGTCGCTGACCCAAGATCGCGGCGGCCGAATCCAGTGCGCGGGCCAGGAGGACCTCGCCGGTGAGGCCGGCCAGCGCCGAGGCGCGTGGTCCGCCGGCCCACCCCGTCAGAATCGGAAGCTCCTTCGGCAGCGATGTCCACCAGACCGGGAACGGCTCCTCGTCGCCATACACGAAGCCCGGCAGCGACCCGTCCGGTGTGGCCCACCAGATCTCCTTGAAGTGCAGCACGATCCGTTGGGCGGCCCCCATGTGGAGCGCTTCGAGGGATGTGCGCCAACCCGAGGGCTCCGGGTCGATCCGGACCGCGCCGGCTGATCCGTGGGTCGCCTTGAGCACTCCAAGCGGCAGCGTGATGATTGCCTTCGACCCGGTGATTTCGGACGATCGGCCGGCCCAGTCCCGGGTGGACACCCGAACGCGTCCGGGGCGCCAGCCGACCTCTGTGATCTGGGTCTCGAGCCGGAGCTCCACCGACTCGGGAGGGAGCCGTGCTCGGAGCCACTCGACCAACCTGCTGTAGCCCTCTCGGACCCGAAAGTTTTCCTCCCCGTCCTCCGTCTCCGCGGATTCCGCTTCGGCAAGGGCGTGGCTGCCGATCTTTTCCAGCTCCGCGGCGTGAAAGCTTTCGATGTACCCCACGGCGTACCCCACGGCCGTCCGAGCGCCATCGGACATCCCGGCCCCCCGTTGCCGCACCAGCTCAGCCACCGGCCGATCGGGTTCCTCCTCCGGCCGCGGGCCCAGGAGCAGCTGGACCCGCTCCCGGATGTCAGGCTGGGGGAGTTCCACCCAACCCTGCTCTCGCTCATGCCACGCCGGTACTCGATCCAATGCCAGGCCGGCGGCGCCGATCAGCGCCCGCAGCTCGGGGGGCCTGCCATGGACGAACTCCGCCCCCAGCTCGACGGGGTGTTGCAGTGCTGGAGAGTGAACCGTGTGGATCCGTCCGCCCACCCGGTCGCGGCCCTCGAGGATCACGACCCTCCGACCGGCGGCGGCCAGCCGCTCCGCGGCCGCGAGTCCCGCGACCCCGGCGCCCAGGACGAGGATGTCGTCCGTCGACCCGTCGCCGGCCGGACTATTCGTAGCGGAGTGCCGTGATCGGGTCCAGCTTCGCGGCGCGGCGCGCCGGCCAGATCCCGAAGAAGAGGCCGACCAGGGCGCTGAACCCGAAGGCGATGATGACGGCACTCCCCGAGATCAGTGTGTTCCACTTCATCACCCGGGCGAGAATCATGGTCGTACCCGCGCCCAGCACCACGCCGATGAGGCCGCCAATCACGCAGAGGGTCAGCGCCTCGATGAGGAACTGGAGGAGGATGTTGGCCCGGGTGGCGCCCAGCGCCTTGCGCACCCCGATCTCCCGGGTGCGCTCGGTCACCGAGACCAGCATGATGTTCATGATCCCGATCCCGCCCACGATGAGGCTGACCGCGGCGATGCTCGCCAGCAGGGTGGTGAACACCTGGGTTGCCTGCTGCTGGGTCTGCAGCACGTCCTGCTGGTTGCGGATGGTGAAGTCGTTGTCGCCGCCGGGACGGATATGATGCTCCCGCCTGAGCACGCGCTCCAGGTCGACCATGCCCTGCTCGATGGGCACTCCGTCCTTCACCTGAACGCCGATTAAGCGGAGCCGCTTGCTGCCGAAGACCCGGTACTGGGCGGTCTGCAGCGGGATCAGGATCTGCTCGTCGGGATTGGTGAAGCCACCGGCCGCGCCCTTCGAGCTCAGCACCCCGATGATCTCGAAGGGAATGCCCCGAATCAGGATGGTCTGGTGTATCATCGCCACGGGATTGCCGCCGAGCATCTCCGGGACCGAGGATCCCAGCACGGCGTAGCGCTGTCGGCCGGCATCGTCGCCGGCCGTGAACATCCGCCCGTAGGGCACGGTGTAGTTGCGGACATCGATGTAGTTGGCGCTCGTCCCGGTGATCTGGAGATTGCGGTTCTGGTTGCCGTAGACCACCTGCAGCGACTGCTGCATCTCCGGCTCCACGGCCTTGAGCAGGGTGGCGCCGCGAAGCAGGGCCTGATAATCGTCGGTGCTCAGGATGGTGCGGTCGGTCATCATGATGGCACCACTCCGCCCCTGGCCGGCGAACACGGTGAAGACGTTGGCGCCGAGCGCGGCGATCCGCTCCTCCACCGCCTTCTGGGCGCCGGTGCCCAGTGCCACCATGGTGATCACCGCGCCGACGCCGATGATGATGCCGAGCATGGTCAGCATCGATCGGAGCGCGTTGGCCCGGATCGACTGGAACGCGACCGCGAGTGTCTCGGCGAAGAGCATGCTTACCGCGGTGGTGCCGCGCCGCCCTGGCCGCCGGCTCCAGTCGGCGCGGACGTCTGCTGGCGCATGCCGGGCACGCCGCCGCCTCCGGTGATCTGGTTGAAGCGCTGCTTCATGTCCTGTTGCGACTGGACCAGACTGGCGCTTGGCAGCACGTAGACCGAATCGCCGCGGGCAAGGCCTTCGGTCACCTCGCTGTAGTCGAGATCGGTGAGCCCGGTACGGATCCACACCGGCTTGGGCTGCCCGTTGTGCTTGGCGAAGACGATGTAGCGTCCGCCGCCGCCCGCGCCATAGCTGCCCTCTCGCCGTGCTCCTCCGCCCCGGCCCTGGCGCCACGCCGCGCCCATCCGTTGCCGGCCCGAATCGGACCGACCCGCCTGCGCCGATCGAGTGCCACTCGAGTCGCCTTGCCGCGGCGGCCCGCCATCGGTGGTCCGTGACCCTTCACCGGCCTGGATCTGGGCTGCGGGCGCCGCGGCCGCCAACTGCTGTTGCACGGTTTCGGGCGACAGTCCCAGGACCTGCGCGGCCGATCCGACGTCCCGCTGGGTACGGAGCGCGGCGTTGGGCACAGCCAGCACGCTGTCCCGGCGCCCGACGTGGATCTCCACCTCGGTATTCATGCCGGGCCGGAGCAGCCCCTCGCGATTGTTGATCCGGATCAGGACCGGGAACACCGTGACGTTCTGCTCCGTCTGGGCTTGCGGCTCGATCTTGAGCACCACCCCCTCGAACGGGCGATTGGGGTAAGCGTCCACCGTCACGGTGGCGGCCTGCTGCACCTGGATCTTGCCGATGTCGGTCTCGTCCACCAGGGTCCGGACCTGAACCAGATTGAGGTCCGCCATTTTGAGCAGGGTGGTGCCGCCGCTGACGTTGGTGACGGCGGACGCGATCACCTGCCCGCGCTCCACATCCTTCTCGATGATCGTCCCGGTGATGGGCGCGCGCACGTCGGTGTCCTCGAGCTGGATCTTGGCATTGTCCACCGCCACCTGCGCCCGCACCACCTCGGACCTCGCGTTGGCGAAGTCCAGCACGGACTGTTCGTGTTCCTGCTGGGTGATCGACTGGGATTTGAACAGCTCGTCCGACCGGCGCTTCTGGCTGGTGGCGTTTTCCAGCTTGGCCTTGGCCACGTCGAGGTCGGCCTGCGCCTGCGCCAACGCGTTCCGGGCGTTGCGTGGATCGATCCGGACCAGCGGGGCCCCGCGCTTCACGATCTGTCCCGTCTCGGCCTCGAGCCCGAGAATCTCGCCCGACGCCTTCGACTTTACCTCGACCGTCGTGTCCGGCTGAATGGTGCCCGCGGCCTGGGCGGAGACCACGATGTCGCGCGGCTCGACCGCCACCGCCAGGTAGGGCGACGGCGGAGCCGCCTTCCGGCAGCCGCCGGAAAGCGCGACCAGCACCAGCGCGGCGGCCCCGATTGCCCTCGGCCTCATCTGGCCACCGCCGCGAAGTCGCGCTCCACGTGACCGTCCTTGAGATGCACCTGCCGGCGCGCGTGCGCGGCGATCTCCAGCTCGTGGGTCACCAGCAGGATGGTCTGGCCGTCCCGGAAGAGACCCTCGAACAGGCCCAGGATCTCCTCGCTGGTGCCGCTGTCGAGGTTGCCGGTGGGCTCGTCGGCCAGGAGAATGCTGGGCTTGTTGACCAGGGCGCGAGCGATGGCGACGCGCTGCCGCTGGCCGCCGGAGAGCTCGTTGGGTCGATGCTGCATCCGGTCCGCCAGTCCGACCCGAGCGAGCGCGTCCGAGGCCAGCTCGCGCCGTTCCCGGCTGCCCAGCCCGGCGTACACCAGGGGGAGCTCGACGTTGTGCAGCGCGGAGGCCCGGGGCAGCAAGTTGAAGGTCTGGAAGACGAATCCGATTTCCCGATTCCGGATGCGCGCCAGCTCGTCGTCCTCCAGCTCGGAGACCCGGTGCCCGTTGAGCCAGTACTCGCCGCCGGTGGGGCTGTCGAGACAGCCGATGAGATTCATCAGGGTCGACTTGCCGGACCCCGACGGACCCATGATGGCCACGAACTCGTTCTGCCGGACGGTGAGGTCCACGCCCCGAAGCGCGCGCACCACCTCGCCGCCGATGTCGTAGTCCCGCTGCAGATTGCGGGTGACGATCACGGCGTCACGGGGGATGTCGGTCGGCAGCATCGCCATCCGCTCGGCGGTGTCGCTCAAGGCACCGGTCACAGGGTCCGTCCGATCAGCGCTTCGAGCTGCGCCTTGGAGCGAAGGTAGTCGAAGCGCGCGTTCACCACGTCGACCTCCGCCTGGTTGAGGGCTTCCTGCGAAGTGAGCACATCCACGATGGTCGACGCTCCCAGCCGGTAGCGCTCCTGCTGGACCCGCAGATCTTCGGTGGCCGCGGCCACGCTGGTCTGAGTGATCGCGATCTTGCTCCGCGCGGCCTCCAGCTCGGCCAGGCGGGCGGTCAGCTCGGCTTCGACCGCGCGGCGCTCATCGGCGGCCTTGGCCTCCGCCACGTCCAGGCCCGCCTGACGCTGGGCGATCGTGAGCTCACGGTCGAAGCGGTCGAACAGCCGCCAGCTCAGGGCCAGGCTCACCTGCCGTTGGTTGAGCAGGGTGTAATCGTTGGCGCGGTTCCCGTTCCAGCCGGTGTTGGCCGCCAGCGTCAGGCTGGGCCAGTACGCCGAGCGGGAGGCGCTCAGATTGGCCGTCGCCACCCCGGCGCCGGCCAGCGCACTCTGTACCCGAGGCGACTTCGACTCGGCCTCCACCCGGATCTCCTGGGTGTCGATGGCCGGCACCACCCGGTAGAACGCCGAGTCGTCCGCCGCGCGGATCCGGCCGGACTGCCCGATGAGCCGTGCCAGGTTCGCCTCGGCGCTGGCCAGGTCGATCTGGGACTGGATCAGGTTGAGCTGCGCGGTGCCCAGGTTCACCAGCGATCGGAGCGAGTCGGACCGGGTCGCCGACCCGGCATGCAGCTTGGCGACCGACACCTTGAGCTGCTCGTCCCCCCGGTGCACGCTCGCCTCCCGCACGCCGACCAGCTGGGCCCCGGCCAGGGCGTCCAGGAACTGGTTGGTGGTCGTCAACGCCTGCTGAAATCGGGCGTCCACCAGCGAGACGTCCGCCTGGGTCTGGGTGGCGCGGGCCGCGCGCATCTCCGCCCCGCGCCGGAAGCCGGTGAAGAGATCGAGGCTGGCGGACAGCGAGGTGCTGAAGCTCCGGTTGGTGCTGTTGCCGCTGGTGAGCAATCCGGTGACCGGATCGACGCGAGAGGCGCCTTCCGAGAAGAAGTCGCTGCCCGAGGAGCTGGCGGTCAGGGAAGGAAGAAAGGCGCCCCAGGCGTTCCGCCGTTGCGCGCCCGCGGTTCGCACGCCAGCCTGGGCCTGGACCACGTCCGGTTGAACCCGTTCGGCCAGCCGGATCGCTTCTGCGAGGGTGATCTCCCGTTGCTGGGCGACCAGCCGGGAGGCTGAGGCGACGGAGAGGGCCAGCGCGAGGACGTGGGAAGCTCTCATGCCAAGATGCGATCTCCTGAGGTCCCGGAAGATAGCCCCCACAATCATCGAACCACAGGATTCGTGTCCGGCTCGGACCGTCGCGGTTGGCGCGGGCGCCGGAGAACGGTGTCGGGACCCCGACCAGCCACGGGGGTGCGTCTGGCCACTGCGCTGGGGTGCCGCCCCGAACACCGTGGGCTCCTGCACTCGACCATGGCTACACCGGCCAAGCCGCGAACGTTTGTGTCGGGTGGAGAGAGGACCGACAGCCCAACGAAACGCGGGAGTGCCCTGTATACTGACACGGATCCGACAGCGGGGCCGCACCTGGCGCCGGACTGTGGCAACCCCGTCACGACAGCGAGGGAAGGGTACGCACGATTCCACACTCGCCCGGAAGCCCGCGAGCAACTCCGGGCCCGCCGCCGGTCGTCTTCCGACCGGGACTTCCGCTCCCAGGCTCGTGGTGAGCACCGGTGAGGCGGCGGTGACGATGCCCGCACCTTCGCCCCCGCCGTCTCCGCCCGACCCGGAGGAGGCCGCGGCGCTGGTCCGAGTCCAATCCGGCGAGACCGAGCCGTTCGATCTGCTCGTCCGGCGCTACATGCGGGCGGCGTATGGCATCGCCTTTCGCATCGTGGGTCACCGGCAGGACGCCGAGGATGTCGTACAAGAGGCGTTTCTGGCCGCCCTCGCGAACATCCACACGTTCGATACCTCCCGGCGGTTCGGACCCTGGCTCTACCGGATCGTGGTGACCCGAGGACTCAACTTCCGGAAATCCCGCGCCCGGCGGCGAACCGAGTCCCTGGAGAGCCCCCCCATGGCCAGCGACACTCCCGGGCCCGCCTTGGAAGCCGAACGATCCGGCCTGCGGGCGGAAGTGGCGGCGGCGCTCGCCCGGCTACCCGAGCGCCAGCGCATGGTGGTGCAGTTCTTCGAGCTGGACGGGTTCTCCGGTGCCGAGATCGCGGACATGCTGGGCATCTCGCCCGGGACCGTCCGCTGGTACCTCCACTAGGCACGCCAGGCCCTTCGGGGCATGCTCGCCCACCTGCAGGAGACGCCAGGATGAACGACCCCTCGCGCTGGTCACTCGATCAGGACCCGCCCCGCGACGACGCGCTCGCCCGCCTGCTGCGCGCGGCAGACCATCCCGCTCCGGAAGCGGAGGTGGATTGGGAGCGACTGCACGCCGCCATCCTCCGCCGCGCCGCGCCCCGGGAGTGGTGGGATGTGGTGGTGCAATGGCGCCGGGTCGCCGTCGCCGCCGGCGTGGCTGCGCTCGCCGCGGGGGTGCTGCTCTGGCGCGCCGAATCGGCTGGATCCGAGCTCGCCCTCGCCGATGCCGCGCCCGAGTCGGCTGCCCTGGCCCGCGTCGTCGCGGCCTACCCGGATGAGGCCGTTCTGACGTCTCTGCTGCAGGCCGACCGCAACGACGAGTTCACCGCGTGGGGAGTCCAATGAGCGAGCCTCGTAAGTCTCGGCTGGTCGCCGGCGCCGTGATCGTTCTGGTGTTTCTCGCGGGAGTGGTCGCCGGCTTCTTCCTGCACCATGGGCTGCTCTGGCGCCACGGGCCCCCCGGGTTCGCGGTGGGCGGGCCGCCGCCCGGTCCGCCGCCCGGGGTGAAGGGGTGGATGCTCGAGCGGCTCGATCGGGACCTGAAGCTGACGCCGGAACAGCACGCCCGGATCGATACCGTCCTCACCAGGCGCGAGGTCGATATCCGATCGCTGATGACGCAGACGCGCCCGCGCTTCGACTCGATCGCTGCCCGGACCCGCACCGAGATCCAGGTGGTGCTCACCCCCTCGCAGCAGGAGGAGTTCGCCAAGATCGTCCGGCGGATGGAGAGCCGACGCGAGCACCGGCGCGGGCCGTGAGGCGGCGCCGCGCGGCGCCCTGGCCCGAGCCGGGATTGCTGGTTGCCGTGGACGGGATCGCATCCCTCCGGGGCGCGTTTCCGGATCGGGAGCGGAGGCAGTAAGGGACATCGCTACCGGTCCGCCCGCCGGCGGAACGCCTCCCGCGAAGCGCCCAGTGCCAGCCAGCCGCAGAGCACACCGAAGACGTACGCCGTGAGCGTGGGTAGCGCAAAGAACAACACACCGAGCGCGACGAAGAGCGCGGTTAGCGGCAGGAAGACCGAGCGCCGGGCGTTGGCGATGAGCGCTCGCACCGTCAACCCGGCGCGCCGCCGCCGCTCCCGCGTGGTCTGTCGGTAGGTCGACGCGACCACCTCCGGGTTTTCGCGGTGCAGGACGGCGGGCAGCGCGGAGCTGATGCGGCTGGGGCCCCGCACCGGTCGCCGGGTGATCTCGCGGCTTCTCGCGATGTCCCGTCGGAACTGACGCTCCATGGCGTCCGCCAGCTCGGAGTCCTCGATCAGCACGTCCAGCTCCCAGTTGCCCAGCAGGCTCGACGAGTTCAGGTTGCTCGAGCCGACGCGAGTCCAGCGGCCGTCGGCGACGATGGTCTTGGCGTGCAGCATCGGACCCTCCCATTCGTAGATTCGGACTCCGCTCCGCAACAGATCTCGATACCCGATGCGGGACAGATTCCTGATCAGCGGCAGGTCGCTCGAGCCCGGAACCAGGAGCCGCACGTCCACGCCGTCGCGGGCGGCGTCGCGCAGCGCCTGGAAAAGCCGGGGAGGCGCCACCAGGTACGCGTCGGTGATCCAGAGCCGGTTGATGCTGCCGGCGGCGAGCAGCTCGATCACCCGGTAGGCCCGCTCCCGGCCCGGCTCGCCGCCGATCACCCGAACCTCCGCGTCGCCTTGGGGTACCACCCGCCCGGCCACGTCCTCGTCGGGCAGTCGGCCGCCGGCCACCTCCCAGGTGACCACGAACGCCTGATCCAGCACCGCCGAGGCCGGCCCGGCGATCTCCACGGCCGTGTCCCGCCAGGGCTTCCCCCCATCGACCTGCTCACCGGTCCACTCACAGCCGATGCAGAGGCCTCCGATCACCGACCGGGCGCCGTCGGCCACGACCAGCTTCCGATGGTTGCGGGAGAAGTTGGGGACCAGATCGATCATCTGGAGTGGTCGGAAGGCCCGGACCTCGACTCCGGCCTCCCGCAACGACCGCCAATACTTCCGGGAGGTGCCCAGCGATCCCAAACCGTCGTAGAGCACCCGCACGTGGATGCCTTCGCGAGCCCGGCTGGCGAGGAGCTCTCCGAAGCGCCAGCCGGCGGCGTCGCTCCGGATGATGTAGTTCTCGAAGTGGATCCAGCGGGTGGCCCCACGGATGACCTCGAGCATGGCGCCGTAGGCGTCCGGACCGTCGATGAGCAGGCGCACCTGGTTGCCGGGCACCGGCCGGCCGCCGGCGGCCCGATTGATGGCGCACGCGACCGATTGTTCCGCTCTCCCGGCCCCGCCTCCGGTCATGCGCCCCCGAGTCCGAGCGCCCGCTCGTGTGGACGGAGCGCGGCGAGCACGAACCCGATATGCTCGTCCAGCGGCACGCCCAGCTCGGCGGCGCCCTGCACCACGTCCTCCCGGCTCACCCCGCGGGCGAACGCCTTGTCCTTGAGCTTCTTCTTGACGCTCGAGACCTCCAGGTCCTGGAGGCTGCGGGAGGGACGCACCAGGGCGCAGGCGACCAGGAAGCCGCAGAGCTCGTCCACCCCGAAGAGCGCTCTCGCCAAGGGCGTGTCGCGAGGGACGCCGGTATAGCCGGCGTGCCCCAGGATGGCGCGCTGCATCGGCTCCGGAAGCCCCATGGCGGCCAGCCGCCGCACCCCTTCCGCCGGATGCTCCTCCGTGGCCGAATGCGCTGCGTTGGGGAAGCGCTCGTAGTCGTAGTCGTGGAGCAGCCCCACGAGGCCCCATGCGTCGGGGTCCTCCCCCGCCCGTTCCGCCATCGCCCTCATGGCGATCTCGACCGCGTACATGTGCTTCCGGAGGGCATCGGAGGCGGTGTACTCGTGCATGAGGGCGAGGCCGCGGTCACGATCGAGCGACATGGAGACTCCGAAGGGTGTCAGGACTGCTGGGCGTACCCGGCGGTGAGCGGGACTCGGCTGGCGATCTCGTCGTCCAGCGTGATCTCGAACGCGTACGGCCCCGGTCGGGGAAGGGGCACGTCGAAGACCAGGACGGCACCGGCCTCGACGTCCACCACCCCGGCGGGCGGCTCGCCGAACTGCACGGTGCCCTCGCCGCCCAGCAGCTCCGTCCCGGCCTCGTCCACGAAGCGGATCCGGATGGTGTGGATGCCGATCTCGGTCCGCCGCCCCCGCACCCGGAGTACCAGATGGGTGCGGGGGCAGACCGACGGGAAGCTGGTCAGCCAGACGTGCTGAAAGATCCCCAGGACGCTGAGCTTGCCCTGCTGATCGATGAGGGCATAGTCGGCGACGATGGCGAAGTCCAGGTGCAGGTCAGACGACCCGGATGGAGGTGACCACGTCGTTCTGCTTGATGCTGTTGACGATGTCCATGCCTTCGCGAACCTGACCGAACACGGTGTGCACCCGGTCCAGGTGGGGTTGAGGGGCGTGGCAGATGAAGAACTGACTCCCACCGGTGTCTTTGCCGGCGTGGGCCATGGCCAGCGTGCCGGCGACGTGCTTGTGGGTGTTCAGGTGAGTCTCACACTTGATCTTGTACCCGGGACCGCCGGTGCCCACGCGGGGATTGTTCGGTTCCTTCGAGTAGGGATCACCGCCCTGGATCATGAAGTTGGGGATGACCCGGTGGAATCGGGTGCCGTCGTAGAACTCGCTGTTGGCGAGCTTCTCGAAGTTGGCCACGGTATTGGGTGTCTCGGTGTCGAAGAGATCGGCGACGATGGTGCCCTTGCTGGTTTCGATCTTTGCGGTCTTGGCCACGGAAGCCTCGTGTTCCTGAAGGTGTGCCGAAATCTAATACCCGGCGGGCTCAGTCCCGCGCCGCCGTCGGACGCAGCGCTCGGAGCACGGCTCGCCAGCTGTCGACGTCCTCCGCCGGTGGGCTGCACGTCATTCCGGCGCAGCAATATGCCCGCGGTGCCTTGGCCGAGCTCACCATTGCTGCGAGCGCCGCCGGAAGCGCGCGGCTCGCCGCGTCGGCCGGCGCGATCCATTGAACGATCCGCCGGGGCAGGAAGCCGGCCAGCGCCTCGCGGTGCATCCGCAGGGCCACGGGGTCGTCGCGCTCGCCCACGATGACCAGATGGGTGGCCGGGTGGAGCTGCCAATCCACCGCCAGCAGGTAGGCCGCCGCATGGAGTCCCAGCTCCGCCGCTCGCCCGGCGAAGGCGCGCATCACTGCCTCGCCCCGCTCGCGCCAGCGCGGCGCGGTCGTGATCTCGTGCAGCCGGGCGCAGACGATGCCGGCGACGCCGTTGGGCGAAGGTGTCGGGGTGTCCTGGACCGGTTTGGCTCGAGAGGGCAACAGGCCGGGCTCGGTTCCCCGGCCCCGGGCGGTGTCGAACAGGCCGCCGCCGTCGCCGTCCCAGTAGTCCGCCCAGACCCGATCCATGAGACGCTCGCCCCAGCCGAGCCACATCTCGTCGCCGGTGACCTCGTACGCATCCAGCGCGGCAGCCGCCGCCTGCACCTGATCGTCCAGCAGCCCGCTGACGCCGTTTGGCGTGTGGTCCAGCACGTCGGAGCCCGCCCCGTCCCCCGGCGTACCCGCGGCCGCGTCCCGTCGAAGAAGCTCGAGGGTAGCCAGTGCGTGGCTCCGGGCCCACTCGTCGCCCAGCACCGCGCCGGCTCGCAGGGTCGCCGAGGCCATCATCGCGTTCCAGTTGGTGTAGCGGGTGTGGTCCACGAAGGGCGCGGGGCGGCGCTCCCTCGCCGCTCGGAGCTTGTCCCGGGCGGAACCGAGGAGCCCACCGACCTCGGCCTCGCTCCGCCGCATCCGAAGGGCGAGTGCGCCGACGGTGCCGGCGACGAAGAGGACGTTCTTCGCCGGATCGTGCTGCATCTCTCCGGCGGTGCCGATGTCGTAGTAGGCCGCGGCAACCTCCAGCTCGTCCGGCTCGAGCACGGCCGCCGCCTCGTCCCGGGTCCAGGTGAAATAGTCGCCGTCGTCCTCCAGCCCGACATCGGCGTCCTGGCTGGCGGCGTACCCGCCGGCGGGGCTCGATGCCACCTCCCGAACCCAGCGCACGATGCCTCGGGCGGTCTCGGCGTAATCCTCGGTCCCGAAGAGCGCGTACGCGTCGAGGTAGGCCTTCAGCAGCTCGGAGTTGTCGTACGCCATCTTCTCGAAGTGAGGCACGATCCACTCGGCGTCCACGCTGTAGCGGTGGAACCCCCCACCCAGCTGGTCGTAGACGCCGCCGCGCGCCATCCCCTGGAGCGTGCGGTCGATCATCGTGCGCACCGGCCCGGTCGGATGGTCGCTCCAGCGATGCAGCAGGAGCGTCAGCGCGCCCGGATGGGCAAACTTGGGCTCGCGCCCGAATCCGCCGTGCACGGGATCGAACACCTTCGCCATCTGCTCCACGGCGTCGTCGAGCACCTGCGAGGAGATCTCTCCGGGGGCGCCTTCGTCCAGGTCGGCATCGAGGGCCTGACGGATCGCGTCCGCCTGCGCCTGCACCTGATTCCGGCGGGTACGGTAGGCGTCCAGCACGCTCTCCAGGACCGTGCGGAACCCGGGACGGCCGTACTTCCCGTCGGGCGGAAAGTAGGTGCCTCCGTAAAACGCCTGCCCGGACGGGGTGAGGAATGCCGTCAGCGGCCAGCCTCCCTGCCGGGTGAGCGCCTGGACCGCGCGCTGGTAGCGCGCATCGACGTCGGGCCGCTCGTCCCGGTCGACCTTGACGCAGATGAAGTGCTGGTTCAGGAACTCGGCCAGTGCGGGATCCTCGTACGACTCGCCATCCATCACGTGGCACCAATGGCACCAGACCGCCCCGATGTCGAGCAGCACCGGCCGGTCCGCGCTGATCGCGGTCGAGAACGCCTCCTCGCCCCACGGGTACCATTGGATCGGCTGGTGAGCCGCTGACTTGAGATAGGCGGAGGCGGACTCTGCCAGGCGGTTGGTCGTCATCCTGGAAAGCTATCCCGCTCGTCCGGCTGACGTCGGTGACGCCCGGCCGGAGAAACGCGAAGGGCGCACTCGCATGCGCCCTCCACGGTGGAGTACTGTTGCCCGACGATCGTCAGGCGCCAGGCTTCTTGTGGCTCAACGAATAGACGTAGGCCGCGACCGCCTTCACCTCATCGTCGGTGATCGTCGAGCCGCCACGCGGCGGCATCACGATACCGCTCTTGGACTCCTCCTTGGGGACCCCAGTCGTGACCTGCTTCACGATGGCGTCATAGGAGCCGTCGCTGTGAATCCACTCGGCGTCCGTGAGGTTGGGTCCCACGCTGCCCTGCGCGTTCGAGCCGTGGCAGGCGTAACAATTTCCCTTGCCGTGGAAGATGCTGTCGCCCTGGGTGATAGCGGCGGGTGTCACCCCGGCCGGAGCCTGGGCGATGGCGGGACGGGCGCTGAGCGCGATGGCAGACGCGAGCAGCAGACCGAGGCGAGACCGAGTGTCCAATCGTGGCTCCTCTGGCGGGGGGCGGCGCCGACTCAATGTTCTTGGAGAATAAGGCCCGCGAAGGGCCGGTCAAGGCGGCGGCAGTGCAAACGGCGGACCGGCCCGGCTCAGAAGAGCGAGACTGCTGACTGGCTTGTTCTTAGCTCGGCCATGCGGGTGAGCATCGGACGCTGGTCGACCTCAGTTCGTCCCCTCGGCCGGACGGGTGGCGGGCTCCCCGCCGAGGCTCAGCGGTGTGGAACGGAAGATGGCGGCGTCATATGCGCTCCGCGGATTCCACAGCACCCACGAGGTGATTCCCAGCTCCTCGGCTGCCCGGATCTGTTCCCGAATATGGGCCGGCGAGTAGCGCGGCTGCCCCAGGGTGAAAGCCTGCAGGTAGGGCCGGATCTCCGCGGTCTTCCCCAGCGGCTGAGAACGCTTGAGCGCATCCTGCATGGCGCGACGGATCACCAGGTACGGCTCGCTGTTCGGATGCTTGATGCCGTAGTAGCCCCCGAAGTAATGGCTGGGGTAGACCATCGGAAGCACGACGTCGGCCGTGGTGACCAGATCTTCCCAGATCTGGCCGATCCCCATGTCGGTGCGCGAGCTGGTTGTGAGGCCGAAGACGTCGATGGTGAAGGGCACGCCGAGCGGGCGGGTCCGGTCGCGCAGCAGCCGGAGGTTGCGGGTCACGCCCTCCCGCTTGGTCTCGCCCGGGTGGCGACCGGGAAACAGGGCCAACGCCAGCCGGCTCTCCGGCTCGTCGGGAAAGCGGACGTAATCGTACTGGACTTCGGCAAAGCCGAGCCGGACCGCCTCCGCTGCGAGCTGCGATGCGTAAACCCAGACCGAGTCGTTGAAGGCGTCGACCCAGGCGAAATCGAGTCGGTCGTGCCAGAGCCCTCCGTTGACGTGCTTCACCGACCACTCGGGCTTCTTGGATGCGAGGAGCGGGTCTTTGGCCACCACGATTCGGGCGATGGGATAGATCCCGTGCTCCTGCATCACCCGGAGCCGCTCCTGAATGTCCCGTGCGCGTCGCTGGGTGTTGGCCCCGATCTCGATCGCGGTGGGTACCTCCGAGCGGTAGGTGAGATACCCGGTGTCGTCCTTGACGTCCACCACGAAGGCGTTGACCTCGGTCCGGTCGGCGAGGCGCACCAGGTCGTAGAAGCGCTTCCCGCCGAACGCCCAGGCATTCACGTAGAGGGCGTGAATGGCCAGGGGTGGTCGGGTGAGCGGTGGCGCGGGCCAATGGCTCGGAATCTCCACCGTCGGAACCGCGAACTGGGAGTCGGGCGCGGACGGCGCCGGCGGGAGCTCGTCGCCCCAGCCTGGCTGCTGCGCGGAAAGCGATGCAATGTGCAGGGTGATTCCGAGGATGGCGCACGCGACTGGACGGATCATCGGACCCAAATCGTTGTGGGGAAACGGACATAGGGCACCCGCGAGGGCGTCCGTCCGAATCCCCGACGCAAATCAGGGGCCTGGAGGGATCGGCTGGATCTCCACTCGGCGGTTGGCCGCGATGCCGCGCGGCGTGGTGTCGGGAGTCAGCGGCACGCTGGCGCCATATCCTCTTGCCAGCAGCTGTTGATAGGGAATGCCCTTGACCACCAGGTAATCCCGGACCGCTTCGGCCTGAAGCGAGGTGAGGCGCAGGGCCTCACCCGGCGAGCCCGACCTGCTGTCGGTATGGGCGCCGATCTCGATGCTGAGGGACTTGTCGGCCAGGAGGAGCGTAGCGACGGAGTCGAGCGTCTGGTACGAGCTCGCCTGCAGCCGCGCCGTGCCCGGCTCGAAGCCCACGCCGGGCAACACGCCGGCCACGAGTGGGCCGCCCCGGCTTGGCCCCGCCCTTGGCTGACCCTGACGCGGCGGCTGGGCCGGAGGTTGGCCCCGCGCCTGGGCGGGCGCCCGCGCCGGCGGGGGGGCCGGAGCGGGTGCGGCAGATGGGTTCGGCGGACCCGCCTTGGCGGGCGCCTGGTTGGGCGCGCAGCCGGCGGTATTCACCGTGACTCCTGCCGGCGACCTGGGGCACTGATCGAGTCCATCGAGTACGCCGTCGCCGTCCTCGTCGCCGGGGCAGCCGAGGGCGTCCACCGTGGCACCACGGGGCGTGTCGGAGCAGCGATCGAGTCCGTCGGGGATGCCATCTCTGTCACTGTCCTTGGGGCAGCCGCGAGGATCGACCAGCACGCCGGCCGGCGTCGCCGGACAGCGGTCGAGCCCGTCCGGGATGTTGTCGCCGTCGGTATCGTGGGTGCAGCCGCTCGCGTCGACCGTCGCACCGGCCACAGTGTTGGCGCAGCGATCGACCCCATCCGGCACGCCGTCTTCGTCGCTGTCGCTGGGACACCCGCGGCCGTCGACCTGGGCGCCGGCGGGGGTGTCGGGGCACCGATCCCGATTGTTGAGAATCCCGTCTCCATCGCTGTCGGGCACCGGCTTGCTCCCCAGCATGTAGCTGAGCCCGAGATTGACTCCCACGTTGGAGAATTTGATCGGCGGCAGATTGCCGGTCGAGTCGCTCTTGTTGCGGGTGATGACTCCCTCGGTGCGGATCAGGAGCGCCGGCGTCAGCGCCGCCCGGAACCCGAGACCGCCCGCGAGCGCGCCACTGCTCCCGCAGGGAGGTCCGAGGGGGCCGCTCGACACTCCTGGGCAATTACTGCCGTAGCGGGTGGTGCCTCCGCCCAGCTTGAGATAGAGCGAGCTGGACGACCCGAGCAGGAAGTTGTAGAGCAGGGACGCGGTGAAGTTCTTGACGCTCACCCCTTCTCCGAGCGCCTTGGTGTGGGGCGACGAGAACCCGCCCTCCAGCTCCGCCGAAAAGTTCAGCGGCAGCCAGACGCCGAGTCGTCCGATACCGCCCGCGGCCCCACCCAGATCGGTGGGATTGCCGAAGGACTGGTAGCCTCCAGCGGCGCCGAGCTCGACGAAATACTTGCGCTTCTGGGCGGCGGCGGGGCTACCGCATGAGAGCAGCAGGGCCAGGCACAGGAGAATTCGGAGCCCGGTCGTCACGCTCCCCGAGGGGAGTGGGTAGGTTCGCATGGATCAAATAGATACGACATCGAATCTGGCCTGACAAGGCGCCCCGTCTTCGCCGCACGTCCCCTTGGCAGCGGCCCACCGGGCCACTACGATTCGCGGCGGCTTCCGCGGTACTCCTCTGGAGGATCCGAGATGCAGGTCACGATCGAGTTCTGCGTCGTCTGAAACTATCAGCCCCGAGCCATCGGTCTGATGGCTGAGCTGAAACAGCACTTTCCCGATGCGGACGTCCGCCTGATCCAGTCCTCCGGCGGCGTGTTCGAGGTCACGGCGGATGGCGATCTCATCTTTTCGAAGAAGGCGCTCCGCCGCCACGCGGAACCGGGAGAGATCATGGCCCTGATCGGCCGCTCCCGCTGACATGCGTATCGCGATCTGCACCGGAGGCGGCGACGCCCCCGGACTGAATGCGGTGATCCGAGCAGTGGTCCTGTCGGCCTTCTACCGGGGATGGCGCTGCTACGGCATCCAGCGAGGCTACGAGGGCCTGCTCTCCTTCAACGGCGTGGTTCCGCTCGGCCCGGCGGAAGTTCGCGGGCTGACCCACCTGGGCGGGACCATCCTCGGCACCAGCAACCGGGGCAATCCGTTCCGCTACATCACGCGGAGCGACGACGGGCAGGAGCACGAGGTCGACCGCTCGGACGACCTGGTGGGTGCCTTCCAGGCGAGCGGCTTCGACGCGCTGGTCTCGATCGGGGGGGACGGCAGCCTCCAGATCTCGCACGACCTGTGGCGCAAGGGACTCCCCGTCGTCTGCGTGCCCAAGACGATCGACAACGACGTGAGCGGGACACAGCGCACGTTCGGGTTCGATACCGCGGTCAGCACCGCCACCGACGCCATCGACAAGCTGCATTCCACCGCGGAGAGCCACGACCGGGTCATGGTGGTCGAGCTGATGGGACGGTACGCCGGGTGGATCGCGCTCTACAGCGGCCTGTCGGGGAGCGCGGACGTCATCCTGATTCCCGAGATCCCCTTCGACCTGGAGAAGGTGTGCGAGAAGATCCGCAGCCGTGAGGCGGCCGGGCGGCACTTCAGCATCGTGGTCGTCGCCGAGGGGGCGCGGCCCAAGGATGGGACGGTGGAGCTGGTCGAGCGGCGCGGAGTGGGAACGGTGGACCGGCTCGGCGGGATCGCCAGCAAGGTGGCCCGCACGATCGAGCATCACACCGGCAAGGAGACCCGGACCCTGGTCCTGGGGCATCTGCAGCGGGGTGGCTCCCCCACCACCTACGACCGCCTGCTGGCCCTGCGGTTCGGAGCCGCGGCGGTGCGGGCGATTGCCGACCGGGCGTTCGGCATCATGGTCGGCCTCAACGGGCCGGACATCACCCGGATCGCGCTGGAGAACGTCGTGGGCCGGGCCAAGAACGTGCCGTTGGAGAGCGACACGATCCGGACGGCGCGGGAGATGGGGATCAGCCTGGGTGACTGAGCTTCGCTACCCCGAGACGCGCATGCTCGATCAGATCGACGTGCTGCATGGGGAAGCGCTCCCGGACCCCTACCGTTGGCTGGAGGACAGCGACGCCCCCGAGGTGGCGGCCTGGACCGAGCGGCAGAACGCGCTCACCGAGAGCTACCTCGCGGCTTTCCCCGGCAGGTCGCGGATCCGTGACCGGCTCGATGCGTTGCTCGCCATCGGCGCGATCAGCGTTCCCACTCCGACCCGCGGCCGCTACTTTTATCAGAGGCGGGACGGCCGGCAGAATCAGCCGGTGCTCTACGTGCGCGACGGTGTGACCGGAACCGATCGGGTAGTGGTCGACCCCAACGCTCACAATGCCGCCGGAACCACCGCGCTCGACTGGTACTATCCCAGCGACGACGGACGCCTGCTGGCCTACGGACTCTCCGAGAACGGGAGCGAGCAGAGCGTCCTGCACGTGCTCGACTTGGACACCGGCCGGACGCTCCCCGAACGCATCGCGCACACCCGGGCCGCGGACCTCGCCTGGCTGCCGGACGGCAGCGGGTTCTATTACACCCGCTACCCCGCGCCCGGCGAGGTGCCCGAAGGCGAGGAACCCTATCACCGCTCGGTCTACTTTCACCGACTCGGAACCGATCCCGCCGCCGACCCCCTCCAGTTCCGCCCCGCTCAAAAGGAGCACTGGCCGGGAGTGAGCCTCTCCCCGGATGGTCGCTGGTTGCTGATCGGGGTCGCCCGGACCTTCGATCAGACGGACCTCTATCTCCGCGATCGGGTCGCCGACGGCCCCCTGGTGCCGGTGGTCGAGAATCTTCCGGCCTCGTTCGAAGGCCAGGTGGCCCACGGCCGGCTGTTCCTGCGGACCAATCTCGACGCGCCGACGTACCGGCTCTATGTCGTAGACCCCGGCCGCCCCGACCGCGCCCAATGGCGCGAGCTGGTCCCCGCCCGCGCCGACGCCGTGCTCGACGGTATGTGGGTGGCGGGCGAGCGGCTGGTCTTGAGCTACCTCGAGCTGGCCTCGTCGCGACTCCGGCTGGCCGACCTGGAAGGCCGCATCGTCAGCGAGGTGGCGCTTCCCGCGCTTGGCAGCCTCTTCGGGATCGGAGCGGAATGGGACGGCCGGGAGGTCTTCTACGGCTACTCGTCGTATACGGTCCCCCCCAGCATCTATCGCATCGATCTCGAGACGGGGGCACAGACGCTCTGGCGCCGGGTGGAGGCCGAGGTCGATCCCGAGCGGTTCGAGGTCCGGCAGGTGAGCGTCACCTCCAGGGACGGCACGCCGGTGACGATGTTCCTGGTGCACGGGAAGGGTGTGCGGCGCGACGGGAACAACCCGGTCTACCTGACCGGCTACGGTGGATTCAACATCAGCATGACGCCGGCGTTCTCCCGGTCGCTGCTCCTCTGGCTGGAGCGCGGCGGGATCGTGGCCATTCCCAACATCCGCGGCGGAGGCGAGTACGGCGAGGAGTGGCATCAGGGGGGCATGCTTGGCAAGAAGCAGAACAGCTTCGATGACTTCATCGCGGCGGCGGAGTGGCTCATCGCGGAGCGCTACACCAGCCCGGCCCGGCTGGCCGCGGCGGGCGGGTCCAACGGCGGGTTGCTCATGGGCGCGGTGCTCACCCAGCGTCCCGAGCTGTTCCGGGCGGTCGTGGTGCAGGTCCCCCTGCTCGACATGCTGCGCTACCATCGCTTTCTGATCGCCCGGCTATGGATTCCGGAGTACGGATCCGCGGATGATCCGGCGCAGTACGCCTGGCTCCGGGCGTACTCGCCATACCATCACGTCAGGAACGGGACGAAGTACCCCGCCGTGCTGCTCGCCACCGCCGAAAGCGACACCCGGGTGGACCCGATGCACGCGCGCAAGATGGCCGCCCGGCTGCAGGCTGCTACCTCCTCTCCACGTCCAGTGCTCCTCCGCCTGGAGGCCCGAGCCGGTCACGGCGCGGGGAAGCCGTTGTCCAAGGTCCTGGACGAGCTGACGGACACCTGGGCGTTTGTGTTTTCGGAGCTGGCGGTGGAGGTTTAGTGAGGTTGGGCGAAATGGCTGAAGCCGTGAAGCGGGAGACCTGAACCTCATTAGACGGCCCACTAACCGAGGAGCACCCGCCGATGACCTATGGCACCCGCCCTCCCGTCGCCAGCTCCCATCCCGCGCGGTGGCTGGCCGTCCTCCGCATTGCGGTCGGACTCTACTTCGCGAAGGCGGTCGTGACCAAGATGACCATCGTGCTCGCGGGCGGCTTCCTGCCGGTTCCGGCGGTGCAGGATCGGTGGATCGGGGTGATGCCGAAGATCGTCGGCAAGCAGGCCTCGGAAAATCCGATCCTCTTCTACAAGCATTTTCTCGAGGGGACGGTCCTGACCCACAGCGACCTCTTCGCCCACCTCACGGCGTGGGCGGAGACCGTGGTCGGTATCGGCCTCACGCTCGGGCTCCGCACCGGCGTCGCCTCGCTCGTGGGATTGGTGCTGGTCATCAACTACGGGTTGGCTACTCAGTGGATGTCGGCAGGGCAACAGGGCTTCCACATGCTGCTGGTGGTGCTGATGGTGACGTTCTTCTTCTCCCGTGCCGGCCGCACCTGGGGGCTCGATGGCTGGATCGCCTCTGGGTACCCCAGGTCGATCTTGAGCCGGCGGCCGTTTTCCTGATTCCCCCTCAACGCACGATCGTCGGTCGCGATCGAAGGCCGCCCGCCACCCCGTCGGCCTCGCAATGGGCGTCTTGGGCGCTGTAGACCAGGCAGAACACCCCGTCGGCATGCCAGCGCTGGTACCATCGCAGCATCACCCCGCGGTCCTGGGCCGAAAAGCGGGTGGACGGCAAGGTGTCGCTGTAGAGGGCGACGTGGGTATGAACCGTCCCGGACCATTCCGGCGGGCCGCAGCGCTCGCTCGATTCCGTGGATCCGATGCCCATCGAGTCGGCCTCCTCCGCAGCCAGCGGAAGAATCCGACTCACGAACACGGTATCGTGGCGGATGGTGGAGGCGAGGCAGGCGACTCGCTCCTGCCGTGCCGCCACACTGGTCCGCCAGAGGGCGCCGAGCGCGCGTCCGGACTCCGGACTGAACCGGAAGGCGGGTTGCGGAGGTGGGTCGGTCTGGGCGCTAGCGATGCGGGGCAGGCAGGTCAGGACAAGCGCAACCAGCATGACGCCACGCATCCCGGCCTCAATACGAGGTACTGGGAAAGATGAGCCCACCGTCGGGTCCGTCGATCTCACAGTGCACCTTCTCGCTGCTGTAGAGCAGGCAGAAGGTCCCGGAGGTCCGCCAGCGTTGTCCCCACATCAGCATCACTCCCCGGTCGGATCCCGAGAAACTCGAGTACGGCTGCTGGCCGGCGCGCAGCGCGATGTGGGTGTGCACCGTGCCCTGCCAGGCCGGTGGACCACACCCCGCCAGCGACGCCGCGGCGGAAACGGTGAGCGAGTCCGCCAGCGGGCCATCCAGCGGGCTGATCGCGGTGATGCGGAGGGTATCTCCATCGATCTCGCTCGCCAGGCAGGCCACCCGCTCGGCCTTGGCCGCGACGCTCTCGTCGTACAACCGGTGCAGCGCAGCACGAGCGTCCGGAGCGATCTGGAAGGCGTTGGGCGCAGGCGCGCGCGCGGCCAGGGACGCTCCGGCGAGCAGGGACATCGGGAGCCACCACCTCATGAGGCCTGTCCGATGGCCACGCCCCAGGGAATCTTGCCTACCGGCAGCTTCTTCACGACGGTCAGCCGGTCGGTATCGACGACGCTCACGTCGTTGGAGGGACCATTGGCGGAGTAGAGCTTCCGGCCATCGGGAGTGAGCGCGATGCCCCACGGCCGCTGGCCGACCGGCAGGGTGGTGGTCACCGAATCGGCGGCCACGTCGATCACTGAGACGGTCCCCCCGCGTCCGTTGGAGACGTAGATCCGCTTCCCGTCAGGCGACGCGACCGATCCCATCGGCTTGGATCCCTTGGGCATGGTGAGCACCTTGATCGGCTTCCGGGAAGGGACATCGAGCACCCAGACGGTGCCGTCCACCTCCGAGGTCACGAAGGCCCGCTTGCCGTCCGGGGTGAACGCGAGCGAGCGCGGGCGTTTGCCCACCTCGATGTGGCCAACCACCCCGCCGGTCTTCGTGTCCACCACGGTCACGTCGTGATCGGTCTCGCCGGTGACCCAGACCGTGCCGCCGTCCGGATGCACCCGAACCCCCTCAGGCTCCCTGCCCACCCTCACCGTCGAGCGGATTTTCCCGCTCGCGATATCGACGATCGAGGCGGTACCCGCGTCCTCGTTGGAGATGAAGAGGGTGCTCCCGTCTTGACTGATGTCGAAATTCTCGGGGTCCGAACCTCCCGGCAGCACCCGGCTGAGCTTCCGGCTCACCGCGTCCACTACGGCAATCCCGTCCTTCGACTTGTCGGCCTTGAGCTTTTCGCATTCTTCGTCCGGCATGGAGGGCGGGCACTTGGGCGACCCGCTGAGCGCGACGAAGACGGTCCTGCCGTCCCGGCTCACCCTGACCCCGCGCGGGCGGGTGCCTACGGCGATGCTCGCGACCACGCTGTCGGTGCGGGTATCGATGACGCTGAGCTCCTGCGAGTCCTCGTTGGTCACGTAGGCGAGGAGCTCGCCGGCTCCTGCCGCAGGGGGGTTCGGGACGGCGGAGTCGGCCGCGGCGGCTCGACTGCCGCCGGTCTGGCCCCGCCCGCAGGCGGAGACGAGAAGCAGAGAGAAGAGGAGGGGGCGCATGTCATTTCGCATCGAAGATCGCCTTGTCGCGGTTCCGGGCTTGATCGAGGCCTTGGACCTTGTCCATGCCGATGGCGCCGGTGAAATCCGCGCCATAGAGGTCGGTCTTGGCCAGCTTGGCGCCGGTCAGATCGGCCCGCGTGAAATCGGTCTGAACCAGCTCGGCGTTGCTCAGGTTGGCGTTCTGCAGTCGCGCGTTGGCGAGCTTCGCATGGGAGAAATCCGCCTTGAAGAGATTGGCGCCCGAGAGATCGGCGCCGGAGAGATCGGCGCCGACGAACGTGGCCCGCATGACGCCCATCGACTGATTGCCCGGATCGGCCCCGGCGTTGGCGTTCACCAACTTGGCTCCGCTGAGCTTGGCGCTTCGCAGGTAGCCGATGATTCTGGCGCCCGAGAGATTGGCGCCGCTCAGGTCGGCGGCCTCGATGATGGTGGCGAAGAGGCTCGCGCCCTCCAGGTTGGCGCGCTGAAGGTCGGCTCGCCGGAGAACGGTGCCGTCCAGGTTGGCTCGGGTGAGATCGGCCCCGGTGAGCACCGCATCGGTCAGATCGCAGCTGAAGAAGTTCGCTCGGACCAGGGTGCTGTTCACCAGCCTGGCGCCGGTGAGACTGGCTCGCTTGAAGTCGATGCCGCTGAGATCGAGGCCGCTGAGGTCGGTGTTGGCGAGGTCGGGAGCGGTGCCTTGGGCGGCACCGGAGAGCTTGGCCTTGACCTGTGCCAGGGTGAGCCGCACTGCCGGACTGTCGACCGCTTCGCGCCGCGTCGCAGCCTGTGTGGTGGCCGGCAGCGCAAAGGCGAGGAGGGTGGCCGTAGCCAGGTGCCGGAGGACGGCGGGGCGAGAAGTACGGGTCTCAGTCGTCATGTCGGGCGCACCGAACCTACCCTGCGCGCTTTACCGCCGGGCGCCCCGGAGCTATTTTGGCGTCGCTTCGGGCCTTCACGTAGCCGTAGATCTTCTCGATCGTCGGCAGCTCCATTCCCAGGGCACACCAGGAGGGCATCCCTTTTGCCGGCCGGCCGGCGCAGACCGTCTGGATGAAGAGCTCCTTGGTGGGGATGGGGCCGTCGGGCTTGAGCGACACGATCAGGTGAGGGGCGAAGGAGGTGCCGAGGGCATCCTCTCCGTGACACCGGGCGCAGTTGAGGTTGAACTGCTTCCAGCCGTCGTAGACCTCCTGGGAGACGGTGTCCCGCGGGGCCTGGTGCCACTGGTCGCGCAGCTCCTGCGCGGCGGCACGGCAGGGGAGGGCGAGGATGCCCAGCACGACGGCGGAACCCAGGAGCAGCTGGTGAAGCGCTGTGGGGGTGGGCGTACGCATGCGTGGCCGGCATCCTTTCGTGCGTACCAGGGTCGCAACGCATCGCCGGTCACTGAAGCAGTCGCGGCCGGCGGGTGAATAGGAGCGAGGACCTGTCGGATATCTGTCTTACTACCAAACCTGTCCGAGCGCAACGGCAAATCTGTTCCAATGCAACGGGTGTGCCGGGCTCTCTCAGCTCCGGCCAGCCACTCGGGTGGAGTCGGCCCGAGCCGGCAGGGCCGATCCCGTGGCCTTCTCGCCTCCCTTTTCTTCCGGAATGGGGAAGACCGGCACGTTGTACTGCTTGAGCAGGGACTGAATCTCGGGCGCCCGCCGATCGAGCACCGCCTGGAGGCTGTCGCGGAGCGCCTTGTCCCGCCGACGGACGGCCAGCCCGATGTTGTACCGGAACGGGGTCTCGCTCAGCGAGTCGCGATCGGGCAGGGGAGTCAGCACCAGCGGCACCGCCGAGGATTTGGCATAGTAGCCGGCGAGCGGGCCCCAGGCGATGGCGATGTCCACGGTCTTGCTGGTCACCGCCTTGACGATGTCCTCGGGCCGATTCTGGTCGTCGAAAAACGTGCTGAAGCCGGTGAGGTTGCCGATCACGCCATACCGGGCCAACGCCATGGCCGGCGGGGAGTTCTCGGCGTCGGAGGTGTAGATGTTGACGCCGATCTTGAGTTTCTTCAGACGGGGGTCGGCCAGCGAGTTGATGTCCTCCAGGCCGCTTCCCTGGCGGGCGACGAAGACGTAGGCCGACCGGAAGTAGGGCTTGGTGGCGCCGGCGATGTCCAGCCCGGCCGGCGCCTCCATCGCCACGTCACAGTACCTCCCGTTGAGGATGCGGAAATAGCCCCGCCGGGTGGGATACCACACGTATCGCAGCTCGGAGTTCCACTCTTTGGCGATCATGCTGGCCAGCTTGTTCTCGAAACCCTCCTCCTTGTCGTTCGAGGAGGGCATGTTGTCGGGATCGGCACAGACCCGGAGGAGGCCGGGCTCGAGAGGCGCCGGGCGCTGTGCGCTCGCCGGCATCGCCAGCAGGAGCGCCGAGACACCCAGCAAGGCGCCGCTCGACAGACCTCTCATGTGTAGATGCATCGGGAACCTGCCATAGATGGGGGCAGTTCGGTCGAAAGGGTCCTCCGGCCGTTCTCACCCATGAACAAGAACGGCGGCCAAGCCAGTAGCCACCGGCCGCCGCGCTCCTGCTCTAATCTACCCCCCTCCCGACCGAAGGGTATCCCCTCCGGCTCTCGCCGCGCGGGTCGCCGTCCACAACGGAAGCGGGACCGCAGCATCCGCTGCGGTCCCGCCTGGTTCCAATGAAACGCTACCTGCGCTCCAGCCCGTGGTGACCGGCGGGTCTCCCCGCCGGTCACCTGGACCGGGTCTACTTGGCCATCGTCGGGTTCTTCAGACCGAAGACGGTGAGTACGCCGCCCTGGGTCGAGAAGTTGCCCGCGTCACCGAAGGCGCCGAGCGCGCCGAGACCGGCGGTCGGATCTTCGGCACCGATACCGGCGGCGACGCCGATGCCGGCCCAGCCGCCGATACCAGAGTACACGGCGACGTTCTGCTGCCCGTCCGGGGCGGTGTAGGTCATCGGGTTGCCGATGATGCCCGACGGGGTCTTGAACTGCCAGAGGACCTTACCGCTCTTGGCGTCGACCGCCTTGAGCCAGCCTTCCATGGTGCCGTAGAAGACCAGTCCGCCGGCCGTGGTGAGCGCCCCGCCGTACGCCGCGAGGTTCTCCTTGATCTCCCACACGACCTTGCCCTTCATCGGATCCCAGGCGATGAACCGGCCACGATGGCCGCCCGGGCCCGGGAACATCCGCACGATCGCGCCGACGTACGGCTGACCGGCGGTGTACTTCACCTCGACGCCCTCATAGTCCATGCAGATGTGGTTGGTCGGGACGTAGAACAGACCAGTCACCGGCGAGTACGCGGAGGGCTGCTGATCCTTGAAGCCGATGGCGGCCGGGCAGATGCCCTCGCCGTTCTTCTTCGAGGAGGTGCCGAACTTCGGATCCTTGACGGGAACGCCGGTCGCGACGACGCCCTCGACCGGGGTGCCGGTGCCGCCGCTCTTGGCCCAGTTGATCGGGCCGTAGGCGTTGGCGACCATGACCTTGCCGTTGGTCCGGTCGACGGTGTAGCCGATGCCGTTCCGGTCGAAGTGCGCCATCAGCTTCTTGCCGCCGCTCTCGAACAGCACGTTCTCGTTCACGCCGTCGTAGTCCCACTCATCATGGGGGGTCATCTGATAGGCCCACTTCGCGTGCCCGTTGTCCGGGTTGCGCGCGAACATGGTCATGGACCACTTGTTGTCGCCCGGCCGCTGGTCAGGATTCCAGGTGCCCGGGTTGCCGACGCTGTAGTAGAAGAGGTCGAGCTCGGGGTCGTAGGAGTACCAGCCCCAGGTCGTGCCGCCGCCCCGCTTCCACTCGTCGCCCTGCCAGGTCGAGACGCCGAGATCCTTGCCCTTGTGCGACGGATAGTTGGCGTTCGCGTCGCCGTCGATGAGGACTTCGTTGTCCGGGCCGGTGCTGTAGGCGGTCCACTGGTGCGCGCCGCTGTTGGCATCGAAGGCCGAGACCCGGCCGCGGACGCCGAACTCACCACCCGAGATGCCCGCGATCACGATTTCCTTGCCCGACTTGGTCTTGATGTAGATCGGGGCATTGGTCATCGTGGCACCCTGCTTGTACCCGGTGGCCTCGGGGCCGGCGTTCGAGTGGTCGGGATGCTTGGCCTTCCACAGCTCCTTGCCGCTCTTGGCGTCGAGCGCGATCAGCTCGCCCTGGAGTGCCTCGATGTAGATCTTTCCGCTCGGGCTGTACGCCAGCCCGCGGTTGACCAGGTCGCAACACGCGATTGGAATCGCGTCGGGCGACTGGTTCGGCACGTACTTCCAGATCTGCGGCGCGCCGGCCTTGGCGAGGTCGAGCGCGAACACGATGTTCGGGAAGGACGTGTTGACATACATCACGTTGCCGACGACGAGCGGATTGCCTTCGTGGCCGCGCAGCGTGCCAGTCGAGAAGGACCAGATCGGCCGCAGCTCGCCCACGTTCGAGGTCGTGATCTGCTTGAGCGGGCTGAAGCGCTGCAAGCTGTAATCACGACCGGTCATCTGCCAGTCGCCCTCTTTGGCGTTCAGGGTCCATGCCCCTGTTCGCGCCGCCTGGGCGTTGGCGGACGCAGCGAGGGCTACGCTCAGCCCCGCCGCGATCCCGCCCGACAGCACCTTCTGCGTAAAACGGTTCATAACTGACCTCAGGATGAAGGGTGGTTCTACTGCTCTACTGCATTCGGTTGCCGGTCGATCCGAAGCCTCCGGCCGCGCTGAAGCGCCGGAGCCTGCTGCTGTACGAGACCAATCTTTGGGTGTGACTGAAGCGGGGAAGCCGACTACGCGATGCGGGATAGCGCTGGGGAGCAGTGAGCCGGTTCTGGCGCCAGCAGGTCGTCGGATGCCGCATCGACCATACACCGCGGGCACCGCGCGGAACCGCGCTGTCCGAAGCCGGATTCGAGGTGGAGCCAACGGTGGAAGCGAACGGGGACAATCCCATCTCACCCCTCAGCGTCGCCGCTGAACCGCATTGTGTGTCAGTAATGGACTGCAGTTGGGCAGGCGGCCAATGAACGGTGCTGCCGTGATCAGTGTTCCGGTTCCCTGCCGCCAAAGTCGCCTTCGGAAACCGGCCAAGTCGCCGAATACGGGAGGCTTAGAGGGGCAACTATACATCGTGCAAAATGAACTGTCAATCAGGGAATCCGGCCGCCTCCGTCCGCCAGACCCGGGCGCCGGTCCCGGCGAATCCCCCCTCGAAAACCTGTCCCGCCGTACCGACCAGCCCCCGGGCTCTCCGAGCCAGCGACAGCGCCGCCTCTTCGCCCTCCACCAGACCGTAGACTGCCGGGCCCCAGGAGCTCTGGCCCACGCCCGCAGCGCCCCACTCGGCCATTCGTTCCACCAGCGTAGCGGTCGGGCCGGGGGCGAAGACGCCGCCCTGCTGCGGCGCGAACCACGCTCCCGTAATCCGCTGCACCTCCGTCAGCGCCGAGCCGAAGCTGGGCAGGTCGGCCTCGACCAGCGCGGGCAGGAGCTGCATGAGGACCAGATGGGCCACCCGCTCGACCTGACTCTCCGGCGGCGGCGGCAGCCGATCGAAGGCCGCGGCTTCCGCCTCACCGCTCAACCCGGGAGCTCCCCGGGGCACCGCGATGACGCAGCGCCATCGGTCCGGGACCGCAAACCGGGCGAGCAACGGCGCGATCTCGTTCGAACCCACCCGCCGGCCGCCCTCCACGATGAAGCCCCCCAGGGCGAATGTCCAGGTGCCGATCGCCGAGCGCCGTCCCCGGGAAACCGCCCGGGCCAGCTCCAGGGCGCCGACCGGCAGGCCGGTGAGCTCGGCCAGCCCTCGGGCCACGGCCAGCCCCAACTGTGTCCCCGAGCCCAACCCGCTGTGCGCCGGGATAGTCCGGTGAATCAGCAACCGGGCGCCTCTCGCCAGCCCGTGGTACCCCAGAAACCTCCGGGCGAACTCCTCGGCGCGGTCCCGGTCGGGCCCCTCCACCCGGAGCTCGGTCGCAGGGGCGGCCTCCAGCAGCACCGAGGGCGCAGGTACCGCGGCGCCGAGCCCGCCGAAGCGACGCCCCAGACTGCCACGCAGGTCGAGTACCCCAAAGTGGAGACGTGCGCCCGCCTCGACGAAGACGCTACCGCGAGTGGACATACTCGGTCAGGAAAGCCATCGCCTCCCGCTCCCGGGCTCCCGCGGTCTTGTCGACGACCACCTGGAGGCGAGCGTATTCCTCGCGGATCTGCTCGGCTGGAATGAGGTGGGTCCGCGTGGCCAGGATGGCCGCCTCGAGCACCGCGTGACGTGCCCGGTTGAACCCGAGGAACTCCCGCGCGAAGCCGATATGTGTCACCCGGCCCTCGATTCGGGAGCGAGGGGGGGTGTCGTCGATCGTCGCGACCTCGATCTCGCGCCAGGAGCACGCGGCCTGCAGCACGGCCCCCCGCACCATCGTGGCGGGGACCCAGGGGAACTGGGGACTCGAGATCGCGCCCTGGGCGAACAGCATGACGTCGTCGGTGAGGTTGACCACCGCCGCCCGCGACTCACGCAGATTGCGGAAGGTGGTGGTCTCCAGGAACGGCTTGAGGACGATGGTCTCCTCGCCCCACTCGACGCCCATCGGGGCGAAGTTGATCGTCCCGTCCGCGGCCATCGACGTCACGATGGTCTCGATGATCACCGCACCAGGTCCACCGACGGCGGATGGGAGGCGAGAGTATCCACCTGCGGGTATGCCGGCACCAGGGCACCATCCGCGGCCACGGGCAGGGATCGCGGAGTGGCAGGCACGCCGTGAAGGAAGTGATCGATCAGACGGTACCCGTGCTCTGTCAGCACCGATTCGGGATGAAACTGGACCCCGTAGACCGGAAACCTGGCGTGCTGAACCGCCATGATCTCACCATCCTCGGATGTGGCGGTGATCTCCAGCTCGGGTGGCACGGAGGCTGGCGCGATGACCAGGGAATGGTAGCGGGTTGCCCGGAACGGGGATGGCAATCCGGTGAAGAGGCTGGTCCCGCCGTGGTGAATGGGGGACGTCTTGCCATGCATCGGACGGCCGGCGCGGACGATCTCTCCGCCGTACGCCACCCCGATGCACTGGTGTCCCAGGCACACGCCGAGAATGGGGATGGTTGGACCGACCCGGCGAACCACCTCGGTCGAGACCCCCGCCTCGCTGGGGGAGCACGGCCCCGGAGAGATGATGATGTGGGAGGGCGCGAGCGCCAGGATCTCCTCGGGCGTGATCGCATCGTGGCGGCGCACCAGCGGGATCCCACCCAGCTCGCGGACGTATCGTGCCAGGTTGTAGACGAAGGAGTCGTAGTTGTCGATCAGCAGGATCATCGCGCTCGAACTCCCTGGGCCAGCGCCCCGATCAGCGCCCGGGCCTTGTCCAGCGTTTCCCGGTACTCCAGCTCGGGGTCGGAGTCCGCGACGATGCCGCCGCCGGCCTGGAAGTATACCCGCCCCCGGAGACCCAGATAGGTACGGATGACGATGCTGGTATCCATCGCGCCGGTGGTACTGAAATAACCGATCGAGCCGCAGTACACCCCGCGCCGGGTGGGCTCCAGCTCGGCGATGATCTCCATGGCGCGGACCTTGGGCGCGCCGGTGATGGATCCCCCCGGGAACGCGGCCCGCAGCAGGTCGACCGCCCCCGTGCCCGGCTCGAGCTCGCCCACTACCGTGGAAACGAGGTGGTGCACGGTCGGGTGTTGCTCCAGGGCAAAGAGCTCGGGCACCCGCACCGTGCCGGGCCGGCAGACCCGGGACAGATCGTTCCGCAACAGGTCCACGATCATCACATTCTCGGCCCGGTCCTTGTCGCTCTCCGACAGGGCGCGGCCGAGGGCAGCGTCGTGCATCGGTCCGAGCCCGCGCGGGCGGGTGCCCTTGATCGGTCGGGTTTCGACCTGGCGGCGGTTTTCGTCCAGCCGGAGGAAGCGCTCGGGTGAGGCGCTGAGCACCTGGATCTCGCCGAAGTCGAGGTAGGCCGCAAACGCGGCCGGATTGCGGCTGCGGAGCCGGCAATAGAGGTCGAACGCCGGCTCGGTCAGCGACGCCTCGAATCGCTGTGACAGGTTGGCCTGGAAGATGTCGCCCGCGACGATGTACTCCCGCACCCGGGTGACGGCGTCGAGATACCCGCGGTGAGTGAAGGTGGAGTGAAGGCCGATGCTCTCGGCCTCGTCGACACCGATGACCGGATAGGATGGAGCCGGAGGACAGTCCGGACCCGGTTGCGAGGGTCTTGCGGGGGCGGCGGCCGGAACCGCCGGTCCGGTCAGCCGAGCGTGTACCATCGAGAGGCGCTCGCGGGCCCGCCGCTCCCGTCCGGGGCCGACCTCAGGAAGGCCGGTCGAGATCACCCACGCGGTGTCCAGTCGGTGGTCCCAGGCGATGACCCAGTCGTACACCCCGAGCACCACGTCGGGAATCGCCAGGTCATCGAAGCGGGCGGGGGGAAGGCGCTCGAGGACTCCCCCGTAATCGTATCCGACGTACCCCGCGGCTCCTCCCTGGAACGGGGGAAGCCCCGAAACCGGCTCCGTAGCGAAGGCGACCAGGAGCTCCTGGACCGCCAGGAGCGGGTCGCCCGGCGCGCTGGTCCAGCCGCCGCGGCCGTCCCCCATCCGCGTGGTTGCACCCCTTCCCTGGACGACCCGCCAGGGGTCTGCTGTGAGAAAGGAGTACCG
>JBBSHB010000009.1:0-43145 GCA_038253515.1 Gemmatimonadales bacterium
AGGCGGAACACGGCGGTGGCGGCGAGGAGCTCGCCCCGCTCACTGCCGACGAAATCGATGAAGGCGCGCGCCGCCTCGGGGTGACGACTGCCGCGCACCAGGCCGACGGCGTCGTCGATCACGACGGTGCCGCTCCGGGGAAAGACATAGTCGAACGGCATACCCTTGGAGCGGTCGATCAGGATGTCCGGGAGGTCCCACAGCGTGACGAGCCCTTCTGCCCGAGCCAGGCGCTGCTCCAGGATCGCGGGGTTGAGGGTGTAGGCCTTGGTCTGTCCATCCAGTCGGCGGAGCCAGTCCATCCCTCGGGCGGTGTCTCCAGTCTCCCGGATGCTCCGTACCAGGATGAGGCCCCAGATCGCCCGCATGGTGCCGCTCGCCATCGGATCACGGATCAGCACCTTGTTGCGCCACTTGGGATCCAGGACGTCGTCCCAGTCCTTGGGCGCCTCCGCCCGACTCACCACCCGGCTGTTGAACGCGATCACCGCCGGGGTGCGATACGCCGGATAGTAGAGGTCCCCCGGCCCCACTCCCCCCGGCCCGACCCGATCCGCCCACGCGGGCCGATACGGGGCCAGGAGGGAATCGCGCACCCCCCGGTCGAAGGTCGTGGTCGGTCCGCCGAACCAGACATCCGCCTGGGGATTCACCCGCTCGAAGCGCAGCCGGTCGAGGATCTCCTGCGAGCCCATGTCGAGCCAGCGCACGTCGATCTCCGGATGCTCGGCCTCGAAGGCACGCTCCAGCAGGCTGAGCTGGTCACGGCCGTGAGGCGAATAGAGCACGACGGGCGTCCGGCCGTCGCCCCGGCAGGCGGATACCTGCAGAAAGGAAAGGGAGAGAAGCCATACCTGGCGCGCCCGGACGCCGCGACGAGTCCGCCGAGGCACCTACGGCCGCCGCAGTCGGCGGAGCGCGAGGAGGTTCGCGAACAGGCGGAATGCGCCCGGCACGCCCGCCGGAAGCTGGCGGAAGAAGCTGAGCCCGGTATAGACGTAGGTCCCCTGGCCGAAATGCGCGATCAGCAACCCACCCTCCAGCGGCGCCTCCCCGGGGTCGTGGGTCTCGAGCACAGGGTGGTAGTGCGCATCCCAGCTCCGGGCGAAGTAGAGCCCGCGCTCCTGCACCCAGCCTTCCCAATCGGTCGCGCCGAGCCGGTTGGGGGTGTGCACCACCGGATCGCCGGAGGTGATCGTGGTGACGGGCGCGCGCTCATCGGTCACCCGGTCGTGACCCACCGGCGCGCTCCCGGGCCGGAGCGGTGGTCCGCCGACCGTCATGGGATAGGGAGCGAAACCGCCCTCGAAGAAGAACTGCTGCTGGTATTGCACGATCACCAGCCCGCCCCGAAGGGCAAAGTCGAGCAGCCGGTTGTTGTGCTCGACCAGCGCGGTGTCGGTCTCGTAGGCCCTCGGCCCGACGATGATGGCGTCGTACCGGCCGAGGTCCTCGTGCTCGATCGCGGAGCCGTCGAGCAGGGTCAGCGGCACGCCCACGTCACGCAAGGCTTCGGGCACCCGATCGGCCGCGCCCCGAACGTAGCCCACCCGCGTCAGTCGAGGCAGTCGGAGCGGGGCCATCCGGACGACCGCGATGGCCGGACGAACGTAGCTCCGAGGCCGGATGTGGGAGTAGTCGACGGTAAAGACACCGAGCTCGTAGCGATGACCCGAGCCGTCACGGGCGACCGCGCGGAGTGCCACGGCACCAGGTGGCCGGATCGCGGGCGGTCGCACCTCGAACGTGTACGTCTCCCGCTCATCTTCCCGGGTGAGGTGAAACGTCTGCGGCTTCACGGCGGCCCAGCCCGCGGGGAGCTCGAGTCCCACCGTGCCGGCCGTGGTGTCGCGCGCGCCGTGCGTGAGCGTCACCGTGAATCGCCGCGGCGTGGCGGATTCGGTGGACCACAGCTCGGAAGCCGGGTCCAGCTTCACGTCCACTCTGGGCACGACCAGCACGGGTCGCCGCACCTCACCCCGTGCCTGATCGTTCACCCGGAGGGCCAGCTCCCGGCTGAACCACTGCGTGTCGTTCCGCTGGAACACCGCGATGGGGGTCGAGGAGTCGAACGGCTCGCCGCGTGCATCCGGCGGGCTCCGGCTCCAGTCGTACAACGCGCCGTCCAACGGTCGCTGCAGGAAATAGGGCGCCGTGGGCGAAGCCGTGTCGGGAACCTGGAGCGTGGCCCGGGCCCGTTGAACGGCGCCCGAGGCAATGGAAGATGCCGACGCCGAATCGTCCACCACCGACCAGCCGCAGCGGGGCACGATCGAGGGCCGCACGACCTGTTGAGTCGGGCCTGCGTTCCACACCGCCAACGTGACGCCGACCCGCTCACCCGGGACCACGCGGTCATCGTCGCTGGTGGCGTCGCCCACGACCCCGGCCGCGATGGCCTCCGCCCGCAGCGCCCTGCGGAGCTGCTCCGCCTGTTCAGGCTCGAGGCGTGAGCCGCTCGCGCCGTCCGACGCGTCGGGGGCCGCTCCGGCTACGTCGGCCTCCGCCCGCCGGAGCAGGGCGGCTGCGGCCGCGAGATCGCTGCCGGCGGCGGCCGCCCGGGCGCTGTCCACCCGGGCGGCGAAGCGTTCCCGCGAGCGCCGGCCGCCCGCGTCGCCCACGGAGTTCCACGGCATGGCCGCCAGCGTGGTGTCCAGGCCGCCGAACAACGCGTTCGCCCCGCTCCCGGTGCGATCCTGCAGCAAGGCGAGACGCACCCGGGAAGGACCGATGCCCTGCAACTGGCCCATGTCCTGGGAGCGGTGCAGACTACGCCCGGCCATGGCGATCTGGTGGAACGACTTGCCGATCAGCGGATCGAGCGTGCCGCCGTCGATGGTGAGGGTCGTCGCGGTGGTGTCGAAGCGAGTGCTGCGGTAGAGCTTGAGCGGCGTCCAGGGGCCGAGGTGCTCCTCCCGCGCCAGCTCGGGGAAGCGGCTGGAGTCGCCGGCGATCCGGAAGGCCTCCTGCGCGGCCCATCCGGCGGCCTGATGCTGGCCGTGGCCGTCGCGCGGGGTGCCGCTGAAGACGGAGACGATGATCTGGGGCCGGAACCGCCGGACGATCCGGACCACGTCCTTGAGGATGGTGTCCCGGGGCCAGTGCTGCCAGGTCTCATCCAGCGTCTTGGAGAAGCCGAAATCGTAGGCCCGGGTGAAGAACTGCTGGGCCCCATCCAGGCGCCGTGCGGCCAGCAGCTCCTCGGTGCGGATCAGTCCGAGCGCTTCCCCCAGCTCGAACCCGATCAGATTCTGGCCCCCCTCGCCGCGATTGAGCGAGAGGTACCCCGCCTCCGCTCCGAGCCCGCGGACCAGCACTGCCAGGAGCTCGGTGTCCTCGTCGTCGGGGTGCGCTCCGATCATCAGCACCCGCTTGTAGTGCCCCAGCATCCGTAGCTCCTGGTGGAGCGCCACGGTGCCGCCGGTCGACGGCGGCTCGAGCTGCGCCAGGATCGGCGATGGGAAGAGTACGAGGAGGAGGGACGCGCACGTGACGGTGAGCGGAGAGCGACGCACAGACCCCGGCCGTGGATGGTGAGGCGGAACCTAATCCGGTCCGAGACCCCTCTCTAGGGGCTCAGTGGAGAGGGGCCGCTCCGAGCGGCGTGTCGTGGATCGACCGGCGCAGATCCGGGTGCCGACGCCAGAGGTAGAGTCCCATGCAGAGCGACGCCAAGGTGTTGGCGCAGACCACCGCCCAGAACGGAAAGAGCTCACTGGTGCCCTCCGAGAGCACCTCCAGCAGACCCCAGAACAGGAATTCCAGCACCAGGAAGACGGGAACGAAGGCATAGCGGACGACGGAGTTCTCCGTGCCCCAGTGCACCAGCGCCACCAGCCCCATCCCGATCAACGCGAAGACGATGAAGTGGAAGGCGGTGTACAACAGAATCGCTCCGAAGACGAGATGATGGGTGTCGGGAGTCCCGTCGCCGAAGAGCACGACCTGGCCCAGGAGACTGGGCGTCTGGAAGGGGTGCCCGGCGAGGACGTCCAAGATGAGAAACCAGACCGCAACGGCGAGCCCACCGATGAGTCCGACGTCGGTGCCTTCGCCGATGATGGAATGGCGAGAGTCCGCCATGAGGGCCTCCCCGCAGACAGCGGAGCAGGGAGCGCCGAACCGAAGCTGGGATGAGGAGCCTCGGTGAGCGCCCCTCGAGTCGTGTGTTCCACGGCACCGGCGTTCCGGGCCGCGGCCCGCGGGCTCGAAACCGCGGGGGCCGCACCGAATGCAGCTATCAAAACAGTGTCGCTTCCGGGCGCGCCGCGCAAGCGGCGCCGACACCTTGCCGGCCCGGCCACGACTGGTCACCCGGCGGAGGGCTCCGCTCTCTTCAACTCTTGGCAGCGGGGGCAGGGGCAGGACCGCAGCAGGCGCTCGAAGGTGTAGATCCCGGTGCCGTGGCCGTCGCTCCATTGCACCTTCAGCCCGTAGGCGCCGACCAGCGCCACGGTGACGGGTCGGATATCGAGGGGAACGCGCGCCGGGTCGAGCAGGGGCACGCCGGTCATCTCCTCGACGCAGGCGGCGCAGGGACACGCCAGCCGCAGCGCTCTCGCGGGGTAGAATCCCTCGTGGCCGGCCTGGTCCCACTCGATACGAAGGCCGTCGTCGCTGCGGTTCACGGCGTACGGGATGGGCAAGGGTGCGGGCGTGCTCATGGCTGCAAAATAGCGATTATACTTGGAGTCGACGGCCGAACCTTCACCCCGCAGACTCATGGCCATTCAGAGCGCCAACCCCTTCGGCACCCGCGCCACCCTCCAGCTCGGCGGCCAGACCGCCGTGGTGTATCGCCTTCCCGAGCTTGCCCGCCAGGGCCTCGCCGACCTCGACCGCCTGCCGTTCTCGATCCGGATCCTGCTGGAGAACGCGATGCGCCACTGCGGACGCGGCTTGGTCTCCGAGGCGCACGTCCAGGATCTGGCGGCGTGGAGTCCGGCGCGCGCGCGCCGGGGCGAGGTGCCGTTCATGCCCGCGCGGGTGGTGCTGCAGGACTTCACCGGGGTGCCGTGCGTCGTCGATCTCGCCGCCATGCGGGACGCGATGGCCCGGATGCAGGGCGATCCCAGCCGGATCAACCCGGTCGTCCCCTGCGACCTGGTCATCGATCATTCGGTTCAGGTCGACTACTATGGCTCGGACCGCGCGCTCAAGCTCAACGTGGAGCTCGAATTCGACCGCAACCGCGAACGCTACCAGTTGCTCAAGTTCGCCCAGCGCGCCTTCGACGACTTCCGCGTGGTGCCCCCGGGCACCGGGATCGTGCATCAGGTGAACCTGGAGTACCTCGCCCCGGTGGTGCAGCTCCGGCCCCAGTTCGGCGAGCTCACGGCCTATCCCGATACCCTGGTCGGCACCGATTCCCACACCACGATGATCAACGGGCTCGGCGTGCTCGGATGGGGTGTCGGGGGCATCGAGGCGGAGGCGGTGATGCTGGGCCAGCCCTACTTCATGCTGATTCCCGAGGTGCTCGGGATGAAACTGACGGGCGAGCTGCCGGTAGGGACCACGGCGACCGACCTGGTGCTGCAGGTCACCCAGATCCTGCGCAAGAAGGGCGTGGTGGACAAGTTCGTCGAGTTCTACGGACCGGGCCTCTCGAGCCTGGGCCTGGCCGACCGGGCCACCATCGCCAACATGGCGCCGGAGTACGGCGCCACCATGGGCTTCTTCCCGGTGGACGCCGAAACCGTGCGCTACCTGGAGCGCACCGGGCGGAGCCGCGAGGTGGTGGAGCGGGTGGAGCGCTACTGCCGGGAGCAGGGGCTCTTCCGCACCGACGCCACGCCGGACCCGGAGTTCAGCAGCGCGCTGGAGCTGGACCTCTCGACGGTGGTCTCCAGCCTCGCAGGCCCGCGCCGGCCGCAGGACCTGGTGCCGCTCACCGAGCTCAAGCGGAACTTCATCGTGAATCTTCCCGGGCTGATGAGCACCAATGTGCCCGCCACCCGGAAAGAGTTGGCGGAGGGCGCGTACTCCCGCTGGATCGGCGAGGGCGGCGCCAACGTGACCATCGGCGATGGGGGCGGCGCTCTTGCCATGGTGACCACCGACCCGGATGCGCCGCCCATCGTGAAGGGACAGATCGACGGCGCCGACATCACGCTGCACGACGGCTCCGTGGTGATCGCGGCCATCACCAGCTGCACCAACACCTCCAATCCTTCGGTCATGATCGGCGCCGGGCTGGTGGCGCGGAAAGCGGTCGAGCGCGGGCTCATGACCAAGCCCTGGGTCAAGACCAGTCTGGCGCCCGGCTCCCGGGTGGTGACGGATTATCTGAACGGCTCGGGACTCCTCCACTACCTCGAGCAGCTTCGCTTCAACACGGTGGGCTACGGCTGCACCACCTGCATCGGCAACAGCGGGCCGCTGCCCGAGGTCGTGGCTCACTTGATCGACGAGCACTCGCTGGTCACCGCCGCCGTCCTCAGCGGCAACCGCAACTTCGAGGCACGGGTCCACCCCCAGGTGCGGGCCAACTATCTCGCCTCACCGATGCTGGTGGTGGCGTTCGCCCTGGCCGGCCGGGTGGACATCGACCTCTCGCGCGAGCCACTCGGCGTCGGCAAGGACGGCCGGCCGGTGTATCTCAGGGATATCTGGCCCACCGCCGCCGAGGTGCGCGAGACGATGGCTCAGTCCCTCAAGGCCGAGCTCTTCGAGCACCGCTACGGCCAGGTGTTCGAAGGGGACGAGACCTGGCGGGCCCTGAGCGTGCCGACCGGGAGCCGCTACGCCTGGGACGCCGGCTCGACCTACGTCCAGGAGCCGCCGTTCTTCACCGATCTCCCGGCCGAGCCGCCGCCGCTCCGGGACATCAGCGGCGCGCGGGTCCTGGCCCTGCTCGGCGACTCGGTGACCACCGACCACATCTCACCGGCCGGGACCATCCCCAAGAACGGCCCCGCCGCCGCGTACCTGCGGGCGCACGGCGTCGAACAGTCGGACTGGAACACCTTCGGCTCCCGCCGCGGCAACCACGAAGTGATGATGCGCGGAACCTTCGGCAACGTGCGAATTACCAACCACCTGGTGCCCGGGCGGGAGGGAAACTGGACGCTCCACTTCCCCTCGGGTGAGGTGGTCTCGATCTACGACGCCGCGATGCGGTATCAGGCGGCGGGCACGCCGCTCGTCATTCTCACCGGCAAGGAGTACGGCACCGGCTCCAGCCGGGACTGGGCCGCCAAAGGCCCTGCCCTCCTCGGCGTCAAGGCGGTCATCGCGGAGAGCTACGAGCGGATCCACCGGAGCAATCTGGTCGGCATGGGCGTGCTCCCGCTGGCCTACGCGGTCGGCGCCGACCGGACATCCCTGGGGCTCACCGGCACCGAGACGTTCAGCATCAGCGGCATCGCAGTGGGGCTCGAGCCCGGTGGCACCGTGAGAGTCACCGCGCGCGACGATTCCGGCCGGGAAACGGTCTTCCCCGCCACCGTCCGGCTCAACTCCGCGGTCGAGCTCGACTACTACCGGCATGGGGGGATTCTGCAGCGGGTGCTGCGGCAGTTCTTGAAGCAGGACGGTTCGTGACGTTCGGGTATCCCGGCATGTTCGGGTATCCCGGCTTATAGCTCAGGCATGTCGCGGCGGGGTCCGTTGCGGCGGGGTCCGTTGTAGAAGTTCACCACGGAGACACGGAGGACCACGGAGGCCGCACGGAGAAAACAACAAATAATGTGGTTCTCCGTGGTACCCTCCGTGGTCCTCCGTGTCTCCGTGGTGAACGGGGAGGGGTGGTGGGTTCTCCCGCCTCCGGCACGACGAAGGGGGCATGCCGGAAGCATGCCCCCTTCGTGGTACCGCTGGCCGGGCGGCGGGCTACGCCACCAGGTCGCGAAGCCGATCGCCGGTCTCGCCCTCGCGGAGCCGCAGCAGCGCTCGGTCCCGGAGCTGGCGGATCCGCTCGCGGGTGACCCCCATCATGCGACCGATCTCCTCCAGGGTACGGCTGTTCCCGTCATCCAGCCCGAAGTAGAGCCGCAGCACCTTTGCATCCCGAGGGGGGAGCGCCGCCAGCGCCGCCTCGATGTCCCGGGTCTGGCTGTTGGCCATGGTGCTCATGTCGGTGCTTTCCTGCTCCCCGCTGGTGAAGCGCTCGATCCGCTCGTTGCCCTCGCCGTCGCGGGTGGGGTGGTCGAGCCGCACGGCCTCGGAGTTGAGCGCGCTCAGCGAGCGCACCGCCTCCACGGTGAGACCGGTGGCGCGGGCCAGCTCCTCGGTGGTGGGCATCCGGCCGAGCCGGTCCTTGAGCAGCGTGGTGGTGCGGCCGAGACGACTCAGATCGGCCGTCCGGTTGAGCGGCACCCGCACCGGCCGCCCGTGGCGCGCGATGGCCGCCTGCACCGCCTGTCGGATCCACCACACGGCGTAGGAGATGAACTTGACGCCGCGATCGGGATCGAACTTCCGGGCGGCGGTCATGAGCCCCAGGTTCCCCTCGCCGATCAGATCGACCAGCGGCACGCCGCGATTCTGGAATTTCTTGGCCACGGAGACCACGAATCGCACGTTGTGCCGGGCGAGCCTTTCCTGGGCGGCGATGTTTCCCTTGTATGCCTTGCGGGCCAGTTCCATCTCCTCTTCACGATTGAGCAGCGGAACCCGACTGATCTCGTCGAGATACAGGTCCAGACTTTCGCGGCCTTCATCGATTGCACGAGCGATCTGCGCCGGTCGGACCGGGCGACGCTTGGCACGGGCCTTTATGGACACGCTATTTGCCTCCTCCAGGACTCCCGTCCCCACACAGTATACCAGCAAGGAATCAGAGGCCGTCTGATGGTAAGACCGGCGAATATAGCATGTAAGATGCTCAAAATCAACACCTTACGTAAAGCTTGATATTGGTGGTAGTTGCGTTGCCGGGCCTCTTGGGGGGTACCGCGTAGGAGTAGCAGGAGATCATACCTGCTCGTTTGGCAGCTGACCACGCTAAAGCCCGGCAGCCGGAGCGCCGACCGGCCGCCGTCAAGTCCCTAGAAAATCGAATGATACCGGGAGCGGGCCCCCCTAGTTGTTGTCTTTCTTGCCACCCATCCCAGGCATCTCCGTCGGGGTCTCGGTGATGGACGACTTGGCGCCGTCGCCATCGCGCACACGCTGGATGTCGTGATGCTTGCCGGTCGCCTTCACCATTCCGAACGAGAGGGCGGGGTCCACCCAGCTGTCGTTCTCGTACTTGGTGCTGTGGTAATGCGCGCTGTTGAAGGTCCCGGCCGGTACCGTCACCTTCTCCTTGCCCACCAGCGTCACCTCGTGGCACAGGTCGCCGAACACCGACTTCTTCTCCAGCTGACCCCGGACCATCCCCATCATCATCCCGTTCATCTTCATCGCGGGCTTGTCCCCGGGCTTCATCACCACTTCCTGGACGTCCCCGATATCGGCCAGGGAGCCCGGAATCAGCATCTGGTAGACCAGGTTCTTCGAGGGGTCGGTCTCGTTGGTCATCTTCATCTCGAGCCACCGGTAACCGGTGCCTTCCCGCTTCTCCTCGCCAACCACGGCGTACCGCAGAACATACTTGTCCTTCTGGTCATACAGTGCCTGATACTCCACCCATTTGCCGACCCGGGGCAGCTTCATCACTGCTTTGCACGCGTCCTGCGCGCGAAGCCCGAGGGGGAGGCTGAGGAGAATGGCAAGGGCGGGAAGCGTGATCGTTCGCATGAGTGGTCCTCGGCGAGGCCGCGGCTAAACGTTCTTGACTTCCGCCACCAGCTTGGTGAGCGAGGCCTTCGCGTCACCGAACAGCATGGAAGTCTTGGGGTCGTAGAACAGCTCGTTCTCGATGCCGGCGAAGCCGGTGTTCATGCTCCGCTTCATCACGATGACATGCTTCGCCTGGTCCACGTTGAGGATGGGCATGCCGTAGATCGGGCTGGACCGGTCGTTGCGAGCCGCGGGGTTGACGACGTCGTTGGCTCCGATGACCAGGGCGACGTCGGCCTGGGCGAACTCGCCGTTGATCTCTTCCATCTCCTTCAGCTTGTCATAGGGAATGTTGGCCTCGGCCAGCAGCACGTTCATGTGTCCCGGCATGCGGCCTGCGACCGGATGAATGGCGTACTTCACGTCACCGCCGTTCTTCTCCACCAGGTCGGCCAGCTCCCGCACCTGGTGCTGCGCCTGGGCCACGGCCAGGCCGTATCCGGGCACCACGATCACGTGTTGCGCGTAGGCCAGCTGAATCGCCGCGTCCTCGATCGAGATCGGGCGGACCGTCAGTCCCGTGGCGGTCTTGGTGGATGCCAGGCCCCCTGCGCTCCCGAAGGCACCGAACAGGACGTTCCCGAAGGAGCGGTTCATCGCCTTGCTCATGATGATCGAGAGGATGAGCCCGGAGGCCCCGTCCAGCGCGCCGGCGATGATCAGCACGTTGTTGCCGATGGCGAACCCGGTGGCCGCGGAGGCCAGCCCGGCATAGGAGTTCATCAGCGAGATGATCACCGGCATGTCGGCACCGCCGATGGGGAGCACCAGGAGGAAGCCGAAGATCAGACTGCACACCACCATGGTGTAGAACAGGACCGGGTGCCCGGGGTTGACGATGAGATAGGCGAAGATCGCCAGGGTGAGCGCGAAGAGGCCGATGTTCATCAGGTTCTGGCCGGGGTAGGTGACCGGCCGCCCGGTGATGAACTCCTGGAGCTTGCCGAACGCCATGAAGCTCCCGCTCACGGTGAGCGCCCCGAAGACCACCTCGAACCCGAGCGCGGCCATCTTGGGCCCTTCGACGCCGCCGTGCGACATCGCCGTATAGTACTCCGCGATGCCGACCAGGGTGGCCGCGAGCGCGCCGAACATGTGGGAGATCGCGATCCGTTGGGGCATCGCGGTCATCGGCACGAACAGGCCCAGCGGGTAGCCGATGATCGTGCCGATCAGCAGGCCGGCGATGATCCAGTCGTAGCGGACGATCTCATGGTTCACCAGGGTGCCCACGATGGCGAGCAGCATGCCCATCGCCGCCTGGTTCATCCCCCGCCGCGCCCGGTCGGCCCGGGTGAGACTCTTGAGACCCAGGATGAAAAGGACCGAGGCCGCCAGGTAGGTGGCCTGGATGAAGAGCTCCCGCGGCGTCACGGCTTGACCTTGGGCGGGCTGTCCTCCCGCTTGAACATCTTCAGCATCCGGTCGGTGATGAGAAAGCCGCCGACCACGTTGATGGTGGCCGCTGTGACCGCCACGAAGCCGAGGATGGTGCTGACCCGGTTCCGGTCGGCGCCCGCCGCCACCAGCGAGCCGACCAGCGAGATCGCCGAGATGGCGTTGGTGGCGGACATGAGCGGCGTGTGCAGGAGCGGCGGGACCTTGGTGATGACCAGGTACCCGACGAATCCGGCGAGCACGAAGACGTAGAGCTCGATGATGGCGATGCCGGACATCTCATTTCCTTCGGACCTCGCCCTCGTGAACCACGACCATGGCGCCGGTGATTTCGTCGGCCAGGTCGAGGACGAGCGCGCCGTCCTTGAGCAGGTGCTGGAGCAGGGTCAACAGGTTGCGGCTGTACATCTGACTGGCGTGAAGCGGGAGCGAGCTCGCCAGATTGGCGGGCCCCAGGATCCGGACGTCGTGGGCCACGACCGTCTCGCCCAGGCGGGTGAGGGCGCAGTTCCCCCCGGTCTCCGCCGCCAGGTCCACGATGACCGAGCCGGCGCGCATCGACGCGACCATCTCCTCGGTGATGAGGCGCGGCGCCGGACGGCCGGGGATCTGCGCCGTCGTGATGACCAGGTCCATGCCCTTGATGTGGCTGCCGACGGCCTCGAGCACCTTGCGCTGCTGGTCCTGGGCGAGCTCGGCGGCATACCCGCCCTGGCCTTCCGCGCTTACCTGTTCGGCCTCGACGAAGCTGGCGCCGAGGCTCTGGACCTGCTCCTTGACCACCGGGCGGACGTCGAACGCGGACACGATGGCACCCAGTCGTCGCGCGGTGGCGATCGCCTGGAGCCCGGCGACCCCGGCGCCGAGGACGAAGGCCTTGGCCGGTGCCAGCGTGCCGGCCGCCGTGGTCAGCATGGGGAGCAGCCGCGGCAGTCGGGTGGCGCCGAGCAGCACGGCCTGATAGCCGGCGACCGTGGCCTGGGAGGACAGCGCGTCCATGGACTGGGCGCGGGTGATCCGGGGAACCAGCTCCATGCTGAGCGCCGTCACGGTATGGGCCGCCAAATCGGCCAACAGCTCGCCATTTGCGGCCGGGGCGAGGAAGCTGACCAGCGTGGTGCCGGACCGCAGCGCGGCCACCTCCTCTCCCGACGGCTTTTGGACCTTGAGCACCAGGTCGGCCTCTCCCAGTACCGCGCCCGCGTCCTCGGCGAAGGTGGCGCCGGCGGTCGCGTAGTCCCGGTCGGGGTAGAAGGCGCTCGCCCCCGCCCCGCGCTGCAGCAGTACCTGGTTCCCGGCCTTCACCAACCGGGCCACGGAATCGGGCACCAGCGCGACCCGCCGCTCGCCGGGAGCGGTTTCTTTGGGAACTCCGATGCGCATCGGGACTCCACAATCGGAAAAGGACGCCTAATCTTACGCGGCCCGGGAGATCCAGCCAGTGGGTCGACCCTGACATCCCGTCATCCCGTCACCCTGTCATCCCGAGCGGAGCGAGGGATCTTGCCCGCGGCTCTGGACAGCTGCGGCGGAGTTCCGATCCTGCCGAGAAGATCCCTCGCTCCGCTCGGGATGACAGATTGGTACGACAGACGACCTACAGCTTGATCTTGGGCAGCTTGATGTCCGGCGCCAGCCCACCCGTCAGCCGCTTGAGCTGCGCCTGCAGATCGGCCTGCACCTTGTCGAGCTGTTGCTGCTCGGCCGCCACCCGCTGCGTCGCCTGGGTCTCGACCGCCGCGATCTGCCGCTTCACCGGCTCCACCTAGTCGCTCACGATGCTGTCCACCTTGGCCCGGGCCATCGCTTCGACCTTGGCGACCTCCTGCCCGATCACCGCCTTGAGCCGGGCGGCGATCGCGTCGTCCAGGTTGCTCCGCACCGACAACCTGGGCGCCTTGATAGTGCCGCGCACTTCGGCATTGACGTCGAGCTGCTTGAGGCCCGAGACCACGCGCCAGACCAGCCCTTCCAGGTCGTTGAGGGATCGGCCGCGAGCACTGTCCAGCGCCCATGCCACATTGGTGGAGCCGATGCCCCAGCGGCCGAAGAGCTGCTCCCCGCGGAGGGCGAAGGTGAGATTCGCGGCGCCGGTGCCGGGCGCCAGCCTGAACGGAAGTCCCGGGATGTCGAACGACGGCAGCTTCACGCCGCGGAGCCGAGCCACCACCGAGTCGCGAGGACTCGACGACAGGTGGTTGATCACGCCCGAGACGTCGATGTCCGCGATGGCCGACCCGGCGGCGCTCCGGTGCGCGGTCACGGTCATCGGCTTGCCATAGAGCGCAGGGGTCGAGGTGAGTCCCTGGACGCTCGCCTGGTAGGCCCCTCGAAGCGCATTGCTCCCGCCGATCGCGAAATCGATCTGCGCCAGTTGCACCAGGAAGGCGGGCCAGGTGTGTTCCTTGGGAAACCCGATGGTCTTCCCGGCGGCCCGGAGCCGCTTGGGCCCCGGATCCTCCCGCGGCAGGAGACCCGGCGGCATGTAGTGACGGGCCAGCTCCGCCCAATAGAGCGCCTGCTGGAACCGCTCGAGACTCACCTTGCCGAAGAACGCGTTGCCGATGTCGGGAGCCGAAAAGGTCGGCAGCTTGAGGAGCGACCTGGCGAACGCGTAGTCCTTCTTCCGGGCCTCGTCGAGTCCCTTCACGCCGGCGCCGAGGAGTTGAACCCCCTGGGTGACCTGCCGCTGCAGGCCAGTCAGCTGCTGCTTGGTCTGATCCAGCTGTTTGAGCGTCTGCTGGACCGACTGGATCGCCTGGCGAGTGCCGTCCAGTCCCAGCTTCCGCGGGTCAGTCGCCGCCAACCTGCCCGAGAGCGCCCGGGCCGAGTCCACGGTCCCGTGGATGTCGATCTGCTGGAACCCCTGGTCCAGCGCCCGACGGGTGGAGTCGGTGCGCGCGACCAGCCTCTGAGCCGCCTGGACCGTGCCGAGCTGAGTCGGATTGAGCACCAGCTGCTTGATCGTGTCGATCGGCGTGAGCTGGAGAATAGGCACGTCGAACTGCTGACTCCACTGCCGCACGGCGCGGAGCGCCTGAGGGGCGAAGCCGCCGCCCTTCACCGGGCGGGCGGGCACCCGGCGCGCGGTTCCGAATCGCATGCCATGCAGAGTGAACTGCTCCACCACCAGCTTCTTCTCGGCCAGCGCCTCGGGGTTGAGCTTGAGGTGAATCTGGTCGGCTTCGACCAGGTTGCGGCGCGGCTCGAAGGGGTCGGCGATCTGGAGCGCGCCCAGATCGACCGACGCCTTCCGGGGCAGGAGGTCGAGCTTCCCGACGTCCACCTGGGTGCCGAGCAGCTCGGTGCTGACCTCCTCGGTGGTGTCCCGCGCCACCGGCTCGGCGAAGAGGATCACCAGAACGGTGAGAATGCCGAGGACCAGCAGCAGCGGGCCGATCGCCTTCCAGCGGAAGATCTTGACGCGCATCGGTCAGTTCGGCCGGAAGAGGCGATACCAGTTGTAGACCTGGGACGCGGTCACCGCCTTGTAGAACTTCGATTGCCGCACCCGCTCGCCGATAGTGGCCCGGTATCGGGCCACGCCGTATCGCGCCGCGAAGAAGATCGGCACGGTGAGCACCAGCCACCCGACCACGCTCCCCAGCACCACGCTGTTGTTGAAATTGGTGTACGGCACCAGGGGGGTGTTGTACCAGGAGGTCCACAGCGACCGGAGCGACGGTGCTTCCAGCAGGCGGGTCCCGATGGCATCGAAGACGGGATCGAGCAGAAATCCGACCGGGACGAACAGCGCCCAGCCCAGCATCGCGCCCCCGAAGGAGACGTTGAGCAGCAGGATGAGGGAGAAGGCGATCAGGTTGTGGACGTTCACCAGCGGCGTGAGTCCGAGCACCGAGCCCAGCGCGATTCCCAGCGCCACCTGGCTGGGCGTGCCCTCGGAATGCAGCGTCTTGATGATCGACTGGATCAGCTTGAGCAGCGTGAGCATGGGGGAAAGATGACACGCCCCGGAGCTCGGGCTACACCGCGCGTGGAGCCATGGCCCGGAGTCCAACGCCGTGTTATCCTGTGCCTCTATGCCCCGATCCCGCCGAGCACCGCACGTGCATAAGTTCGGCGGTGCGTCGCTGGCCGACTCCACCGCCGTTCGCCACGCCGTCGACATCATTCGTCGTCATCGTCCGGAGCCGACCGTCGTGGTCGTCTCCGCCATGGCGGGCACGACCGACGCGCTCCTCGGCGTGGCCCAGCAGGCCGGAAGCGGCGAGTCGCGTACCGTCGCCTCGCTGATCGCCCGGCTGCGCTCGCGCCACGCAGAGGTGGCCCGGGCGCTGCTCCCCGCCGGCGCGGCGCGGGCCGACGTGCTGGCCTATGTGAGCGACGTGTTCGAGGAGCTCGAGGCGCTGGCGCAGGGCCTCCGCCTGCTCCGCGAGCTCACCCCGCGAACCACCGACTATCTGATCTCCCGCGGGGAGCGGCTGAGCGCCCGCCTGGTGGCCGCCGCGCTGGATGCCTCCGGGGTCAAGGCCAGGTACGTCGATGCGATAGAGCTCATCCACACCGACGGTGCCTTCGGCCAGGCGGCGCCCGACTTTCCCCGGACCGACCGCTGCGCCCAGCGGCTGCTGGCGCCGCTGCTCGCGCGGGGCATCGTTCCGGTGGTGCCCGGGTTCATCGGCGCCACTCCCGGCGGTGAGACCGCGACCCTGGGCCGCGGCGGCTCGGATCTCACGGCGACGCTGCTGGCCCGCAGCTTGAGCGCCGCCCGCGTCTCCCTCTGGAAAGATGTGCCGGGGCTGCTCACCGCGGATCCGCGCGTGGTACCGGAAGCCCGGGTCATTCCCCAGCTTCACGCCCGTGAGGCGGCCGAGCTGGCGTATTATGGAGCCAAGGTGCTGCACCCCCGAGCCCTGATTCCGCTGGCGGGCCGGCGGATCCCGATCTACGTCCGCCCGTTCGCCGATCCCGCGGCCACCGGCACCGAAGTGTCGGAGCGGGTGGCGCCGGCCCGCTTCCCGGTGAAGGCGCTCACCGCCGCCGGCGGGCAGGCGCTCGTCACGGTCACGGGGAGCGGAATGCTCGGGGTGCCCGGCATCGCGGCGCGCACCTTCGCTTCGCTGCACGCGCGGCAGATTTCCGTCTCGCTCATCTCCCAGGCCTCGTCGGAGCACTCGATCTGCTTCAGCGTCCCCGATACGTTGGCCACCGAGGCGCGGGAGAGTCTCGAGCGCGAGTTCCAGGGCGAGATCTCCCGGGGCGAGATCGACGGGGTCGAGGTGAGCGCCGGAATGGCCACCGTCGCCGTGGTCGGGCTCGGCATGCACGGGACCCCGGGCGTGGCGGCCGGGGTCTTCTCGGCGCTGGCCGCCGGGAAGATCAACGTGGTCGCGATCGCCCAGGGCTCCTCCGAGCTCAACATCTCGGTGGTGGTCGAGGAGCGCCACGCCGCCGAGGCGCAGCGGCGGATCCACGGCGCATTCCAGCTCTCCCGCATCGCCGGCGGCGGCGTCATCCAACCGGAGCGCATGGAGCTCGTGCTGCTGGGCTTCGGACAGATCGGGCGCTCGCTCAGCGCGCTCATCGGCCGGGTCGATCGTCCGGCGCTGTCGCTCATCGTGGCCGGCATCATCGACCGCTCGGGCTTCATCTTCGACCCCCGCGGGCTCGGTCCGCGCCGACTCGCCGCGCTGGCCAAGGAGAAGCGGCGGGGCCGCCGCCTGGCCGACATGGCCAAGGGGCAGGCCGCGACGGCGTCGGAGGCGGTCGCCCACATCGCGGGGTACGCGCTCACCCGGCCGGTCCTGGTCGATCTCACCGCGGACGACACCGCCCCGGTGCTGGAGCAGGCGCTCACCAGCGGCATGGACCTCGTCCTGGCCAACAAACGTCCGCTGGCGAGCCGACGTGCCATCAGTGATGCCCTCTGGCAGACCGCCAGCGCGCGGGGCCGGCGAATCCTGCATGAGGCCACCGTCGGCGCGGGACTCCCGGTGATCGACACCTATCACAAGCTCACCGAGTCGGGAGATCGGGTCGACCACATCGAGGGATTGCTGTCCGGCACCCTGGGGTTCGTCTTGAGCGAGGTGTCCGCAGGGGTTCCCTTTTCCGTGGCGGTACGCGCGGCCATGAGCCGTGGATACACCGAGCCGGATCCCCGCGAGGATCTCTCCGGCATGGACGTGGGGCGGAAGGCGTTGATCCTGGCGCGCCTGCTCGGCTATCCCGGCGAGCTCAAGCGGACCGCGGTCGAATCCCTGGTGCCCAAGTGGGCGCGCCCGCTCGCGCTGGCGGACTTCCTCCGTCGCCTGGGGGAGCTCGATGCCGGGTGGAAGCGCCGGGTCACCGCGGCGGCGGCCGCGGGCACCGTGCTGCGCTACGTGGCGACGGTGACGCCCACCAGGGTCGCCGTCGGACTCCGCCCCGTACCGACCACCAGCCCGCTGGCAGCGATCAAGGGATCCGACAACCAGCTGGTCTTCACCACGGCGCGCTACAAGGCCAATCCGTTGGTCATCACCGGACCCGGGGCGGGCGCCGAGGTCACGGCGGCCGGCGTGCTGAACGACATCCTCCGGCTCGCCGGCGCATGAGGACCTCCGGTCCCGTCGTCGCGTTCGCTCCGGGCGGCATCGGCAACCTCGGGCCCGGACTCGATATCCTGGGGCTCGCCGTGGCCGGCAGAGGGGACGCCGTTCGGGCGGAATGGGTCGACCGGCCGGGCATCCACATTCTGGAGCCGGGCCACCCGGACCTCTCGAGCGATTCGCGGCACCACACCGCCGGTCTCGCGGCGCACGCGGTGGCCGCCGCGGCGGGAACGGACCTCACTGGTGCCCCCGGGATTGCGCTCTCGGTCCGGAAGGGGCTTCCGCTCTCGGGCGGCCAGGGCGGCAGCGCGGCGTCCGCGGTGGCTGGGGCCGTCGCCGTGAACGCTTTGCTGGGCGGACCGCTCGAGCGGGCGGCGCTCCTCCGCGCGTGCCTGGTGGCCGAGGAAACGGTGGCGGGCCGTCATCTCGACAACATCGCTCCGTCGCTGCTGGGTGGCATCGTGCTCATCCGCTGCATGGAGACGCTGGACCTGGTGCAACTCCCGGTGCCGGACGATCTCTACGTCGTCCTGGTGCGGCCCGACCAGCGGTTGCGCACGGCGCACGCGCGCACCGTGTTGCCGGAGGAGATATCGCGCGACGTGGCCATCCATCAGGCGGCCCAGGTGGGCGCGCTGGTGGCCGCCCTCGCCCTGGGCGACTTCGCTCTGCTCGGCCGGTCGATCGACGACCGGATCGCCGAGCCGGTGCGCGCTCCGCTCCTGCCCGGCTTCGCCGAGGCCAAGGCCGCGGCACTGGCCGCGGGGGCGCTGGGGAGCTCCATCTCGGGCAGCGGTCCGACGGCATTCGCGCTCACCCGCGGTCCGGCGGCGGGCGAGCGAGTCGCCGCGGCCATGGTGAGCGGGTATTTGTCGCGGGGGATTCACAGCGAGTCGCGCGTCGCCCAGGTCGACCGGATCGGCGCGCGGCTGATCGACGAGACGGGAGAGCAACGGTGAGACTCGATACCCAGCGTCCGCCGAGCTGGCAAGTGTGCCTGGCCTGCGGCAACGAGGCGACCGAGCTCGACCCGCACCCGCGCTGCGCCGTGTGCGGAGGGCTGCTCGAGGTCCGCCACCGGCCGCCCGCCGGCCCTCCGCAGGCCCTGCTCCAGCGCTTCACCGAGCGGCGGGGGCAACGCCCGGGAGTGTCGGCCTCGGGGGTGTGGCGCTTTCGGGAGATCGTGCTGCCATCGGCGACGGAGGTGGTCTCCCATCCGGAGGGCAACACGCCGCTGATCCACCGCACCGCGCTCGACCGGTGGACCGGCGTCGGTCATCTGCTGCTCAAGCACGAGGGTCACAATCCGACCGGCTCCTTCAAGGACCGGGGCATGACGGTGGGCGTCACCCAGGCCCGCCGCATCGGCGCCACCGCCGTGGCCTGCGCGTCGACCGGCAACACCTCCGCCTCCCTCGCGGCCTACGCGGCGCAGGCGGGGCTCCCCGCGCTGGTGCTGGTGCCGGCGCAGGCGGTGGCGCTGGGCAAGCTGGCCCAGACGCTGGCGTACGGCGCCAAGACCCTGCTGGTCCGCGGCGATTTCGACGACTGTCTCCGCCTAGTAGAGGAGGCGAGCAGCCAGCTCGGGGTCTACCTGCTCAACTCGATCAATCCATTCCGTCTCGAGGGGCAGAAGACTATCGTGCTGGAGCTGCTGCAGCAGATCGGCTGGGAGCCGCCGCACTGGATCGTGCTCCCCGCGGGAAACCTGGGGAACACGGCCGCGTTCGGGAAGGCGCTGCACGAGGCGTACGGCTGGGGACTCATCTCGCGCCTCCCCCGCCTCGCGGCGGTGCAGGCGGCCGGCGCGGCGCCGTTCGCCCGGAGCTACGAGGGCGGGTTCGCCAAGCGGCACAAGGTCAAGGCGGAGACGGTCGCGACGGCGATCCGGATCGGTGATCCCGCCTCCTACGAGCGCGCGGTCCGGGCGATCCGGGAGACCAAGGGCGTCGTGCTGGCACTGGGAGACGACGAGCTGCTGGAGGCCAAGGCGGCGGTGGACGCCTGCGGCGTGGGCTGCGAGCCGGCGAGCGCCGCGAGTGTCGCCGGCGTGCGGGAGCTGGTGGCCCGCGGCCTGATGGACCCGGCGGAGCACGCCGTGGCCGTGCTCACCGGACACATCCTGAAGGACCCCGGAGTGCTCCTCACCTACCACCGGGAGACCGAGCCGCCGCCCCCGGGGGCGAATCGCCCGATCGAGATCGAGCCGACGCTCTCCGCCGTCGAGCGGGTATTGCAGTCGGTCGCGCGCTAGCCCCGGTCAGCGCCTCGCCACCCGCCAGATCTTGCCGCTGTCGTCGGCGCTGATGTAGAGGGCGCCGTCCTTGCCCATCGCCACCCCGCTTGCCCGGAGCGACGTCGGCCCCCCGGCACCGGTCGCGAAGGTCTCGTACGCACCGGTCGGATGTCCGTCGGCGAAGGGCGCGAACACCACCCGGTACCCGGCCTGCGGGAGCGGGGCCCGGTTCCACGAGCCGTGGAAGGCGACGAAGAGCCCGCCGTCGTACTTCGCCCCCAGCGCGCTGTCGGTGACGAACGCGAGGGCGAGGGGTGCCCAGTGACCGGGGAACGCGATGAGCGGGTCCTTGGCCTGGGCGCACCGGCCGACCTCACGACCGTCTCCCCCGTACTCCGGGGCAAGCACCTTCTTGTGCGCCTCGTTGCTGTAGAAGCAGTAGGGCCATCCGAAATCGCCGCCCGCCTCCACCCGCACCAGCTCCTCTGCGGGATTGTTGGCGTTCACCTCGGCGCTGACGCCCCAGTTGTCGCTCAGCTGGTCCCGGCCCATCACGGCCCCGTAGACCGCGCCGGTCCCGGGCTGCACGGCGAGGGCCTCGGTGTTCCGCAGTCCGGTGGCAAAGCGCTTGCCATCGGCGAAGCTCTGGCCGGCGCGATCGGCCGCGAACTGCCAGATACCGGCGCGGCGCTCGAGCTCCCGGCAGGGATCGATCCCCTTGGAGCCCCGGGCGCGATTCTGTTGCTGGCAGCTGTTGGTGGCCGACCCGAAGTTCACCAGCATCACGCGTCCGCCGGGGAAGGCGAGGCTCTTCGCCGTATGATCTCCGTCGTGCGGAAGATCGGCCACGATGGTCTCCGGATCGCCGGTGGGCGCGAGCGCCCCGTTGGGGAGGCGCCAGCGGAGGATGCGATCCTGGAGCGCCAGATAGACGTACCCGTCGTGGATCTTGACGTCATTGCCGCCCCGCGGGCCGAAGCTGGCGTGCTCCTCGGGCTTTCCGTCCCCGTCGCGGTCACGGAACGCGGCCACGCCGCCCCCGCCGAACAGCTTGCTCCGCCCGGAAATCGCCGCGTAGAGGTCACCGCTGGGCGAGACGGCGAGCTGGCGGACCGGGCCGAGGTCGCCGGCCACCACGGTGGCGCAGAACCCGTCCGGCACCACGAGCCCGCTCTCGCCCGGGGAACAGGGGGGCGCGGGCCGGGATGCGAGCACGATGAGGGCTGTCGTGGGAAGGGCGGCGAGCGCCACCAGGCGGATCATCGGGGAGGAGGACATGAGCGGCACCGGTTCGGGGGAATCATCGGCGGAGCCCTCCGCTCCGCCAGACCACATGGAAGATATCCGGCCGGGATGCGGCAGGGATCCGGGGCGGTTCCCCGGTGGAATCCCGGGTGGGCGTCGGGGTTCTCCGAGGGAAAATCGGCATTTCCCTATTGTAAATCCGTCGCGAACGTGTACTGTTTGACACGGTAGTTCTGCTGGTGTCGAGGCACGCAGGGGTTCTCACAATCACTGGGAGACACGCGATGGCCACCAAAAAGAAGAAGAAGACTGCCGCACGTAGACCAGCGAAGAAGGCCGCCAAGAGATCCGCCGCCAAGAAGGCTACCAAGCGCACTACCAAGAAGGCCGCCAAGAAGGCCACCGGCAAGAAGCGGGTGCCGAGCGCGGCGTTCATGAAACCGGTGCAGCCGAGCGCGCAGCTCTCCGCCGTGGTGGGCTCCACGCCGATCCCCCGCACCGAGGTGACCAAGAAGCTCTGGCAGTACATCAAGCGGAACGGTCTGCAGGACGCCAGGAACCGCCGCGCCATCAATGCCGACGACAAGCTCCGCCCGATCTTCGGCGGGAAGAGTCAGGTCTCGATGTTCGACATGACCAAGATGGTCAGCAAGCATCTCAGCTAGCCTCTCACCGCACGCAGTAAGGGCGCCTCCGCTGGGGCGCCCTTTTTCGTTGCGGTCCCATGGCCCCTCGGCAGCGGGGGCCCTATACTTCCCGCCCTATGGCGACCTACCAGTACATCTTCACCATGCGTGACTTGCGCAAGGTGGTGCCGCCCAGCCGGGAAATCCTCAAGGGCATCTATCTCGCCTTCTTCCCGGGCGCCAAGATCGGCGTGCTGGGCTCGAACGGCGCGGGCAAGAGCACGCTGCTCAGGATCATGGCCGGCGTCGATCAGGACTTCATCGGCGACGCGCGGCCGGCGGAGGGGATCCGGATCGGCTTCCTCCCCCAGGAGCCCCAGCTCGATCCCAGCAAGGACGTCCGGGGCAATGTGGAGCAGGCGGTGGCGCCGGTGCGGAAGCTGCTCACCGACTTCGAGGCGCTGAGCGCGCGCTTCACCGAGCCGATGGCCGACGAGGAGATGACTCGGCTGCTCGACCGGCAGGGCGAGCTGCAGAACCGGATCGAGGCGGCTAACGCCTGGGATCTCGACCGCACCATCGACATCGCCATGGACGCCTTGCGTCTGCCGCCCGGCGATGCCGACGTCGGCCCGCTCTCCGGCGGCGAGCGCCGGCGGGTGGCGCTCTGCCGCGTCCTGCTGGAACAGCCCGACCTGCTGCTGCTCGATGAGCCGACCAACCACCTCGACGCGGAGTCGGTGGCCTGGCTGGAGCGGCACCTGGCGGAGTATCCCGGCACCGTGGTGGCCGTGACCCACGATCGCTACTTCCTCGACAACGTGGCCGGCTGGATTCTGGAGCTCGATCGCGGCGCGGGCATTCCCTGGGAGGGGAACTACTCCTCCTGGCTGGCGCAGAAACAGCAGCGGCTGGCCCAGGAGGAGAAGCAGGCCTCGGCCCGCCAGCGCACCCTGGAGCACGAGCTCGAGTGGATTCGGATGGCGCCCCGCGCCCGCCAGGCCAAGAGCAAGGCCCGCATCAGCGCCTACGAGGAGCTCAGGGCCCGGGGCGAGCGGCAGCAGGAAGGCACGGCGGAGATCCTGATCCCGGTACCGCCCCGGCTGGGCGACGAGGTGGTGGTGGCGGAGCAGCTCAGCAAGGGCTTCGGCGATCGCCTGCTGATCGACGGTCTCGACTTCGCGCTCCCACGGGGCGGCATCGTCGGCGTCATCGGTCCGAACGGCGCGGGCAAGACCACCCTCTTCCGCATGATCACCGGCCAGGAACAGCCCGACGGCGGGCGGCTCACCATGGGGTCCACGGTGCAGCTTGCCTACGTCGACCAGAATCGGGACGCCCTGGACCCCGACCACACGGTGTACCAGGAGATCTCGGGCGGCGCCGACCAGCTGCAGTTCGGCCGCCGCACGGTGAATGCTCGGGCCTACTGCGCGGGATTCAACTTCCGCGGCGCGGACCAGCAGAAGAAGGTGGGCCTCCTCTCCGGCGGCGAGCGGAATCGGGTCCATCTGGCCAAGCTGCTGAAGAGCGGCGGCAACCTCCTGCTCCTGGACGAGCCGACCAACGACCTCGACGTCGACACCCTGCGCGCGCTGGAGGAGGCCCTGCTCGACTTCGCCGGCTGCGCGGTGGTCATCAGCCACGACCGCTGGTTCCTGGACCGCATCGCCACCCACATCCTGGCGTTCGAGGGGAACAGCGAGGTGGTCTGGTACGAGGGGAATTACCAGGACTACGCCGCCGACTTCAAGCGGCGGAAGGGCGTGGCGGCCGATCAGCCGCATCGCATCCGTTACAAGAAGCTGGTGCACTAGATGGGGACGCGTCCCGACAATTTTGTCGAGCCCCACCCGCCCGCCGGTGGTTGCCCGACCGGCGCTGCCCCTCGCTATACTACGACATGACGACCACGCACAGCCGGATACCCTATCTTCCCGCGCGTATCGAGGGTCTGTCCGCGCTCGCCATGAACCTCTGGTGGAGCTGGAACCGGGAGGCCCGCAGCATCTTCCGCTCCATCGACGAGCCGCTCTGGCACCTCACCCGCCACAATCCGCTCGAGCTGCTCTGCCGGGTCGACCCCGCGCGCATCGCGGCGTGCGCCAGCGACAGCGACTTTCTCCGGCGCTACGAGGACGTCATGGCCCGGATGGCGCACGAGACCTCGAGCCAGGACACCTGGTTCGCCCACGCCTACCCGGAGCTCGACGGGCGGCCGGTCGCCTACTTCTGCGCCGAGTTCGGGCTGCACAACTCGGTGCCGATCTACTCCGGCGGACTGGGCGTCCTGGCGGGCGACCACTGCAAATCGGCGAGCGACCTCGGCGTCCCCATGGTCGGGGTGGGTCTGTTCTACCGGAAGGGATACTTCGACCAGCGCCTCACCCTGGATGGATGGCAGCAGGACAGCGACGTGGAGTACGACGTGAGCCTCACTCCGCTCACGCCGGTGGCCAACGGCAGCAAGGAGCCGTTCCTCGCCACGGTGGAGACGTCGGGCCGGCCGGTGCACGTGCAGACCTGGCGGATGATGGTGGGACGCATGCCGATCTACCTGCTCGACACCAACCTGGAGCTCAACCACCCGGACGACCGCGCCCTCATGAGCAAGCTCTACGCCGGCGGCCCGGACATGCGGCTCCGCCAGGAGTGGATCCTGGGCGTCGGCGGGGTGCGGGTGCTGCGGGCGCTGGGAATCGATCCCGTGGTGTGGCACGCCAACGAGGGGCACGCCGCCTTCATGATGGTCGAGCGCCTGCGCGAGTGTACCGCCCAGGGCTTGGGTTTCTCCGAAGCAGTGCATCAGGTCCGCTCGCACGGCGTCTTCACCACCCACACGCCGGTTCCCGCCGGGCACGACGCGTTTGCCGTCGAGCAGCTCGAGGGGTGCACCGGGCCCGTATGGGAGGAGATCGGCATCGACCGGGAGACCTTCTTCGGCCTCGGCGCCCACCCCGCGCTCCCCGGACAGTTTCACATGACCGCGGCGGCGATGCGGCTCTCCCGCCGGGTGAACGGCGTCTCGCGGCGGCACGGGCAGGTCTCGCGCAATCTCTGGCGCGATCTCTGGCCGGGCCGCCCGTGGGAGACCGTGCCGATCGGGCATGTGACCAACGGCGTGCATCTGGCCACCTGGATGGCGAGCTCGATCATGGGTTTGCTCGATGAGCACCTGGGCGGGGGATGGGGTGCCCGCCTGGACGAACCGGGGTTCTGGGATCTGGTCCTGACGCTCGACCACGCCAAGCTGTGGGACTCCCACATGCGGCTCAAGCGCATCCTGGCGGACTTCATCCGTGAGGATGCCCGGCGGCGCTTCGCCGGGCAGCTCAAGGAGGCGGCCCAGGTGGTCGGCGCCGGGACCCTGCTCGACCCCACCGTGCTCACCATCGGCTTCGCCCGGCGATTCGCCACCTACAAGCGCGCCAACCTGATCTTCCGCGACCTGGACCGGCTCCGCCGTCTGCTGGTCGATCCCTGGCGCCCGGTGCAGATCATCTTTGCTGGCAAGGCCCATCCCGCCGACAATCCGGGAAAGGAAGTGCTGCAGAGCGTCTATCAGTTCACCCGGGATCCGGAGTTCGAAGGGCGGGTCGCGTTCCTGGAAGACTACGACATGCACCTGGCCCACCTGCTGGTCCAGGGGGTCGACCTTTGGGTCAACCTGCCGCGAGTGCCCCTGGAGGCCTCGGGGACCAGCGGGATGAAGGCCGCGCTCAACGGGGTTCCCCAGCTCAGCACGCTCGACGGGTGGTGGCAGGAGGGCTACGATGGGCTGAGTGGCTGGGCCATCTCCCCCGCCGGCGAGTCCGAGGACACCGACGCCGCGGATGCCGAGCGGTTCTACCGGCTGCTGGAGGAACAGGTGGTCCCGCTCTATTACACCCGGAACGCGCACGGCACGCCGCTGGGCTGGGTGGAGAAGATGCGCCATGCCCTGCGGCTGGCCGGCAGCCGCTTCAGCGGCCGCCGGATGCTGAAGGAATACGTCCAGGAGTACTATGCTCCCGCCACCCGGGGGGAGTCGTCGGGCGACGACCCGCCCACGGTATGAGGTCTAGAGAATGCCCACCACTCGCGAGCCGGCTCGGGCGCCGGCGGGTGTCGCGACGCCGCTGGTGACGTCGAGCGGCCAGGCGGTTTCCGTCGTGCACGTCACGGCGGAGTACTATCCCTTCGCCCGCATCGGCGGCATGGCCGAGGCGGTGAGTGGACTCGCCGCTTTCCAGCGGGCCGCCGGACTCAACGTCGCCGCCATCCTGCCGCTCTATCGGACCGTGCGCGATGAGGCGCCGGATCTCGAGCCGGTCGGGCCGCCCTTCCTCGTGCCCCTGGGCAACCGCTCGGAGGAGGCTCGGGTCTTCCGCGTGGCCGGGCCGGTCAAGGGGCCGCAGGTCTTCTTCATCGAGCACCTGGAGTATTTCAACCGGCTCGGCATCTACGGCGAGAACGCCGTCGACTATCCGGACAATGCCCGTCGCTTCGCCTTCTTCGCCCTCGCGGCGCTCACGGCGCTGCCCCGGCTGATTTCCGGGCCGGTCCTGGTGCACGCCCACGACTGGCACACGGCGCTGGTGCCGGTCTATCTCCGGAGCACGCTGGCCCACGAGAGCTTCGCGGCCTCGACCACGACCGTGCTGTCGGTGCACAACCCGGGTTACCAGGGTCACTTCCCTCCGGAGGTGATGCCCGAGGTGGGACTGCCCTGGTCGCTGTACAATTGGCAGCAGCTCGAGTGGTACGGTAAGGTGAACTTCCTCAAGGGCGGGCTCACCTTCGCCGATTTCGTCACCACCGTGAGCCCTACCCAGGCGCGCGAGCTTCGCACACCGGGCGGCGGGTTCGGCCTCCACGATCTCTTCCTGACCCTGGGCGACCGGCTGGTGGGGGTGCTGAACGGCATCGACCAGCGGACCTGGGACCCGGCCACCGACGGGCAGATCACCGCGCAGTACTCGGCCGGGAAGCTCGAGGGAAAGCGGCGCTGCAAGGCGGCACTCCAGCGCTCGTTCGGGCTGCCGCAGCGGCGCAAGGTGCCGCTGTTCGGAATGACGGGGCGTCTGGTCACCCAGAAGGGCCTGGACCTGATCCTCGCGGCGCACGATCTGCTCGACACCGACGCTCAGTTCGTCTTCCTCGGCAGCGGGGAAAAGCAGTACGAGCAGGCCCTGGTGGAGCTCGCGTCCTCCGCACCGGACCGGATTGGCGTCCAGCTCGATTTCACCGATCGCCTGGAGCACCGACTGATGGCCGGCGCCGACATCTTCCTCATGCCGTCGCTGTACGAGCCCTGCGGGCTGACCCAGATGCGGGCCCAGCGCTATGGGGCCCCGCCGATCGTCCGCCGGGTCGGCGGGCTGGCCGATACGGTGGAGGATGAGCTCACCGGCTTCGGCTTCGATCCCTACACCCCGGAGGCGTTCGAGGAGGCGGCGTTCCGCGCGCTCGGCAGCTTCGGCAACACGGCCAAGTGGGAGGGCTTCATGCGCCGCGGCATGGCATGCGACTTCAGTTGGGAGCGCTCGGTCTCGGCGTACCTCGACGTCTACCGTAGGGCGCTCGCCTGGTCGGGAGTCGGCCGGTGAGCGGCGCGCCGATGGACTTCGTCTTCACGCTGCACAGCCACCTGCCTTACATGCTGAATCACGGCCGCTGGCCCCACGGGAGCGACTGGCTCTGCGAGGCCGCGCTCGACACCTACCTGCCGCTGCTCGAAGTCTTCCAGGGACTCGAGGCGGCCGCCGTGCCGGCACCGGTGACCATCGGATTCACCCCGGTGCTCGCCAATCAACTGGTCAGTCCGACGTTCGTGACCGAGATGGAGGCGTTCTTCGAGCAGCGAATCGCCGCGTGCGTGGCCGCGCCGGAGTCGCTCGCCACGACGGATGACAGCGAGCTGCTGCCGCTGGTCGGGTACTGGGAAGATCGGCTGCGTCGCCTGCGCCGGCTGTTCCAGCAGTCGGGGGGCGATCTGGTCACGCCCTTCCGCGCGCTCGAGGCCGCCGGCCGCCTGGAGATCATCGGCTCCGCCGCGACCCACGGCTTCCTTCCCCTCCTGGCCCGCGACGAGAGCATCCGTCTGCAGCTCGCCGTCGGCGCGGCCGAGCACCGGCGGCTGTTCGGCCGCGCCCCCACGGGCTGCTGGCTGCCCGAGTGCGCCTACCGCCCACGCGGCCCCTGGGAGCCCTGGCCCACCGCTCCCCGGACCGGGATCCGTCGCGGCATCGAGGAGCACCTGGCGGACGCGGGCTTCCGCTACTTCTTCGTGGATTCCCATCTCGCCTCGGCGGGCCGCGCGCTGGGACTCTCGGGTGACCCGACCTCCAGCGACCCGACGGTGCACACCCCCCGTGTGCGAGAGCTCGCCGAGCAGCCACGGCGCTCACCCTATCAGGCGTACCGGGTGGCGCACGCACGCGGCGTCGCCAACGTGACCGCCTACGTGAGGGATCCGCGTGCCTCCATGCAGGTCTGGAGCCGCTTCGAGGGGTACCCCGGGGACGAGTGGTACCTGGAGTTCCACAAGATGCGCTGGCCTGGAGGGCTCAAGCTCTGGCGGGTGAGCGGGCCGGACGTCGACCTCGGCGGTAAGCAAATGTACGTACCGGCGACGGCGCTCGGCCGGGCCCAGGAGCACGCGGAGCACTTCGCGGGGGTCCTCGCCGCCATCGCGCAGAGCGATACCCGCAACCGGGACGGCGTGGTCGTCGCTCCGTTCGACACCGAGCTGTTCGGCCATTGGTGGTTCGAAGGGCCCGATTTCCTCGGCGCCGTGTATCGCGCCCTCGCCCGGCGGGACCGGGGCGTGCGCCCCGTGACTGGCACGCGCCACCTCGCCGAGCATCCGGCCCGCAAGGCGATCCGCCTCCCCGCAGGCTCCTGGGGCGCCAATGGCGACTTCAGCATGTGGCTGAGCGGGCAGACGGCGTGGACCTGGGAGCGGCTCTGGCCGATCGAGGCGGCGTTCTGGGACGTGGCACCCGCCGCGCTCGCGTCACCCGCGGCGCGTCCGGTGCTGGCGCAGGCCGCCCGCCAGCTACTCCTGGCGCAGTCCTCCGACTGGCAGTTCATCATCTCCACCGGCGCCGCCGCGGACTATGGCGAGCTCCGCTTCCGGGAGCACTGCACGGACACCGAATCCCTGGTGGACGCGCTCCGGGACGGGAGCCCCCAGGCGCTCGAGGCCGCCGGGCGCCGCGCCGAGGAGCTGGGCCGGAGGGACAACCTCTTTCCCGACATCCTTCCGGCGGTCAGCGCCGCCCTTGGTGGCTCCCGCTCCCTGGTCCTCGGCTAGTGCCGCCGATCCGCTTCGCATTCGGGCTTCACCTCCATCAGCCGGTCGGCAACTTCGATCACGTGTTCGCCCAGCACGTCGAAGACGTCTACCGGCCCCTGCTCGAGAGCCTGGCGGGGCGGGAGTTCCTCCCGGTCGTGCTGCATCTCTCCGGGCCGCTCCTGGAATGGCTGGAGGCGCACGACACCGGCTATCTCGACCGGCTGGGCCGGCTCGTCGCCGACGGTCGGATCGAGATTCTCCTCGCCGGCTTCTACGAGCCGGTGTTGGCCTGTCTTCCCCGGGCTGATCGCATCGAGCAGATCCACTGGATGCGGGACGCGGTGCAACACCGATTCGGCGTCACGGCGCGCGGCCTCTGGCTCACTGAGCGTGTCTGGGAGCCGGAGCTCGCGTCCGATCTGTCCGTCGCCGGCGTCGGCTACGCCCTGGTGGACGACCGCCACTTTCTAGTCACCGGTTTCTCGGCGGACCAGCTGCACCAGCCGTTCTGGACCGAGAACGACGGTCAGCGCGTCGCGCTGTTCCCGATCGACGAGCGGCTGCGCTATCTGATCCCGTTCCGCCCGCCGGAGGAGACCGCCGATTACCTGCGGGAGCTCCGCGACGCGGGGCACAGGCTGGCGGTCCTGGCGGACGATGGAGAGAAGTTCGGCGGGTGGCCGGGAACCAAGGAGTGGGTTTACGGCAAGGGGTGGCTCGACCGCTTCATGGGCACGATCGGCGGCCTGGTCGAGCGCGGGGAAGTCGAGCTCAGCCGGCTCGACGCGGCGCTCGACGCGGTGCCGAGTGGCGGCATCGTCTACCTGCCCACCGCGTCGTATCGCGAGATGGAGAGCTGGTCGCTCCCGCCCGACGCCGCGCTCCGGTTGGTCCGGCTGGAGCGGGAACTCGGCGAGTCACGGGTCGCCGGTCCGGAGGGTGCGCTCCTCCGCGGCGCCCACTGGCGCAACTTCCTGGTGAAGTATTCCGAGTCGAACCGGATGCACAAGAAGATGCAGGCGCTGTCGGCGCTCTGTCGCGGTGGCGGCGATCCACCGGCAGCCCGGCGCGCCATCGGCCGCGCACAGTGCAACGACGCCTACTGGCACGGGGTCTTCGGGGGACTCTATCTCCCCCATCTGCGGGACGCCATCTGGCGAAACCTCGCGGCGGCCGAGCGCGAGCTGCGGCAGGGACAGGCGCTGGCCTGGGAGGTACTCGACCTGGATGGCGACGGCCACGACGAGATCTGGGTGCATTCGAGCGACTTCTCGGCACTGCTGAGCCCGAGGCGAGGTGGCGCGCTGGAGGAGTACACCTGGTTCGCCACCGGTATCAACTACGCGAACGCCCTCACCCGCCGGCGCGAGGCGTACCTGGACCTCGCACTCGAGCGTGGATCCGAAACCGGCCACAGGGAGGGCGGCACCCAGAACATTCACGAGATCGAGGAAGGCATCCGGCTGGATGAGCGGCCGCCCGTCGACGCGGTCGATCGCGCCTTGTTCGTGGACCGGATCCTTCCTCACGATCTCGGGCTCGCGGCCTACGCGCGGGGTGACTATGCCCCGGTGTGCTTCTGGGCCCGGTCGCCCGCGGCGTATTCGATCGAGCCCCGCCGCGGGGGCGTCGAGGTGCTCTGCACGCTGGGGGAGGGGCCGGCACGGCTGGAGAAGCGCGTGCTGTTCACGTCGGACGGGCGGATCGCGGTGAGCTATGCCTGGGACACCGAGGTTGCTCACCCTGACGATCTCTTCACGACCGAGCTCTCGCTGGCGGGGGCGCTCGACGTGCGCTGCACGCCCAGCGGAGAGGAGTGGCGCTTCGACATCGAGACCCTCGCGAAATCAGAACGCGGTCTCGACCGGACCCGGCAGGGCGAGTCGATCACGCTGCGCTGGCCGGTCCACCGGGGCCAGGCCGCGGTGGACATCCGCCCCGCCGGGTAAGCTAAGCCGGCCTACTGGGCCACGCCGAGCTGCTTGAAGAAGCCGTAGGCGTCGTAGTAGTCGCCCTGTTAGGCGATCTTCCCCCGCGGATGCTGATGAGCGTCAGGCTCACCAGTGCGCCTCTACACGCAATCGGGGGCAGCCGTCATGAAGCTCGCCGCCTTGGCGGCGTCGCGCACGTTCCACGCCCCGATGTACCGGTCGACCAGGGCAACCCTGGTGGCGGCCTCCGCGGGAGGCGGGGCAGTTGCGGCAGCCTGCGACGGGAGCGGCGCGGGCGTCGCAAGCACCAGTGCGGGCAAACGTCCAGCGAGTGATCCGCATCGAGAGGTCCGCTGTCGATGTCTGGTACGAGAGTGTTCTGAGAGGGAGGCTCTGAGACAGAGCCGGCTGGGAGGGGGGCCAGACGGGCATAGCCCGTCTGGCGTCGAGCGACTCAGGTGCCTCCCCGCACCGCAGGCCGCCCCGAAGCGATCTTCCCATCGCTCCGCCCCTTAACGTACCCGTAGATGTCCTGGATCTTGTCCATGCCGAGTCCCAGCGAGCACCAAGGCGGCATCCCCTTCGCGGGGCGACCCGCGCAGACCGTCGTCACGAACAGCTCCTTGGTGTTGATCGGGCCATCCGGCCGGAGCGACACGATGAGGTGCGGCGCGATCGTCGTGCCCGAGGCGTCCTCGCCGTGGCAGCGCGCGCAGTTCAGGTTGAACAGCTTCCAGCCGTCGTACACCGCCTGACTGACCGTGTCATGCGGGGCCTGGTGATAGGCGTCACGCAACTCGGTCTGCGCCGGGGCGGCCGCGCCGGTGTCGGCCTTCGCCTTCGCCGTGGTGTCCGAGGACCTCGCGCCGGTGTCCTGCGAGGCCGTGGCGACGCGCTTGGCGGGACCCGGTCCAGCGGGCTGCGGGCGTTTCCCTGCGGTGTCGGATGCCTGTCGAGCGGTGGTGGGGCGGGCGGTGGAGTCGGACCTGGCGGGAGCGGCGCGCGAGGTGTCGCGAGCTGTCGCGGTCGTCGTGCTGTCCGAAGTCGGCGTTGCGGCCGTACCCGTGGTATCACCCGTCGACGCCGGCTTGTCGCGGTTGCCACCACACGCGGCGGTGGTGGCCAGGAGGACCAGCAGTGCGGCGGGCAGCACCCGCCCCGACGGGGACAAACGGTCACCGCCGACTTTCCGGGGCGAATCGCGCATACGGTCATCCTTTCCAGACAGAGATCGCGTTCCCAGTCGAAGCTTCCTGGAAGATGGTCGGCTCGACTGATTCGCCCGGTGATGCAGGTCACCCACCCGCTCGCGCCCCCACGCCAGGTCATTATCTTCCTCTGCCATGAACCCCTCGAATACGGTGATGCTCGGACTGGTGCAGCACCACTGCACCCTCGATCCCGAGGAGAACATGCGGACGGCCGTCCAGGGCGTGCGGGATGCCGCCGCCCGGGGGGCGCAGATCGTCTGCCTCGAGGAGCTCTTCCGGAGCCAGTATTTCTGTCAGACCGAGGAGCACCGGCACTTCGCGCTCGCCGAGCCGGTTCCCGGGCTATCGACCGCCGCGCTCGGCAGCCTTGCCGGCGAGCTCGGCGTGGTCATCGTCGCCTCGCTGTTCGAGAAGCGCGCCGAGGGCCTGTATCACAACACGGCGGCGGTGATCGATGCGGACGGCCGCTATCTCGGGAAGTACCGGAAGATGCACATTCCCGATGACCCGCAGTATTACGAGAAGTTCTACTTCACCCCCGGTGATCTCGGATTCCGCAGCTGGGACACGCGCTTCGGCCGGATCGGGGTCCTGATCTGTTGGGACCAGTGGTACCCCGAGGCCGCCCGGCTCACCGCCATGAGCGGTGCCCAGATCCTCTTCTATCCCACGGCGATCGGCTGGCTTCCCGCCGAGAAGGCCGAGCACGGGATCCAGCAGCAATCGGCGTGGGAGACGATTCAGCGGAGCCACGCGATCGCCAACGGGGTCTACGTCTGCGCGGTCAACCGGGTGGGGCACGAGGGCGACGCCGGAGGCGGAATCGAGTTCTGGGGCGGGAGCTTCGTCGCCGACCCCGGTGGCCGGCTGCTGGTCAAGGGAGGCGGCGGCGACGAGGTCCTGATCGCCGCCTGCGACCTGGGCAAGGTGGACGCCAGCCGCACCCACTGGCCTTTCCTCCGCGATCGCCGCATCGATGCCTACCAGGACCTCACCCGGCGATACCTCGATTGACCCGCGCCCACGCCCACCTCTGATCCCCGCAGCGCTCCACCCGATGCCGACCGGCACGCCCGCGGCGCTCGGCTACCGGATGCCAGCCGAGTGGGAGCGCCACCGGGGCACCTGGCTCAGCTGGCCCCACAAGGAGGCTACCTGGCCCGGCAACTTCGGCCCGGTGCCCACGATCTTCGCGTCGCTGGTGCGCTGCCTTGTCGACCGGGAGGAAGTGCACATCAACGTGGCGGGGACGGAGATGGAGGCTGGGATACGGCGCCTGCTGACCGATGAAGGGATCGCGACCGGCAACGTCTTCTTCCACTTCAACCCCACCAACGACGCCTGGTGCCGCGATCACGGCCCGATCTTCATCCAGCGCGAGGCCGACGGCCGGCGGGAAGAGGCGATCGTCGACTGGGGCTACAACGCGTGGGGCGGCAAGTATCCTCCGTACGACCTGGACGACGTGATCCCCACCCGGGTCGGCGCGGAGTACGGCATCCCGGTGTTCCGCCCGGGCGTCATCATGGAGGGCGGCGCACTCGACGTGAACGGGCAGGGCACCCTGCTCACGACCGAAGCCTGCCTGCTCAACCCGAACCGGAATCCCCAGCTCGATCGCGCCGAGATCGAGGGCTGCCTCCGCGCCTTCCTCGGCCTCTCCAAGATTCTCTGGCTGGGCGATGGGATCGTGGGTGACGACACCGACGGTCACGTCGATGACCTCACCCGGTTCATCGATCCGAGCACGGTCGTGACGGTGGTAGAGGAGGACGGCGCAGACGAGAACTACGAGCCGCTCCAGCAGAACCTGGAGCGGCTTCGGGGCATGACCGATCAGAACGACCGCCCGCTCCGGGTGGTGACCCTGCCGATGCCACGACCCCTCTACCACGCGGGCCAGCGACTTCCCGCCAGCTACGCCAACTTCTACATCGCCAACGGCCTCGTCCTCCTCCCTACGTACGATCCGCCGAGGGACGAGGAGGCCGCCACCACCCTGCAGGCGCTGTTTCCCGATCGGGAGGTGATCGGGATCGACTGCGCGGACCTGGTCTGGGGCCTTGGCGCCTTCCACTGCGTGACCCAACAGTGGCCGGCGCTGTAGGTCAGGCCTTCTTCCAGACGCCTACCAGCGCCGCGTGCCGGCTCCCGCAGGTGTCCATCCCGATCCCCGCGATGTGCAGCTCGTCCTCGGTGCGGTTGATCAGATAGCGGGCATCGGCCGTCTGACAGGGGCGGCCGGCGCTGTCGGCCTTGAAGATCAGCGTGTCCCCCTTGAAGTCCGCCCGACCCTTGATGTCGACGGAATCGGGCCACTTGGGTCCCGGCAGCATCAACTCCACTCCGCCGTTCGACCCCATCTTCATCGCCACTTCACCTTCGCCAGACAGATCCCGCTTCCAGGTGCCCGCGTACTTCGAGCCCTCTCCCCCCATGCATGCCGCGAGGGAAAGCAGTGCCGTCATGCAGGCCACGCGCCACAGGGGAGAAGCGTGTGAGAGACGAATCATGCCGATGCCCTCCTTGAAGATGATGAAACCAGTTCGTCAGAGATAACTCAGCCACGCCTCGCGCCGGCGCGCCTTCAGTCCGGCGAACCAGCGGCAGAGCGGGTACAGTGCCAACACCACGGCGGCCCAGATCAGGTACACCACGCCCAGTCCGAACCCCCAGCTCTGGGGCAGCGGCCCGAGGAACGTCGGGAGGAGCTGCCCCGGATCGAAGCCCATGGAGTGCCGATCACCACGGCGAGAAGGTGGATCAGAGCGTGATCGGCGCCTGGACGTGCAACACGATCCAGAGCGGCCCCCAGCGGCCCAGCGCCTCGGGGCGAACACCGTCGAACAGGTCGTGCCCCACGATCATGACGATGCCCACCGCGGCGATAGCCGACAGCGGAAGGTACTGCAGCGCTGCCAGCACGATCATGGACACGCCCAGCACCCAGATCACTTGCACGAAGAGGAGTCGCTCATAACTCAGTGTAAAGGTCCACGCCCAGCGCACCAGCGTGAACTCCAGGAGGATGAGCCAGATCCCACGGGAGATGAGGAAGCGGGCCAGCTCCGCCCTCGACTTGCCGCGGCTGAGCCCGAGGAAGCCGCCCACCCCCGCGAGAAAAACGAACGTCGGAGCGCAGAAGTGGGTGATCCAGCGGGTGAAGAAGAGCGGAACATTGGTCTTCGAGACATCGGCGGGATCGAACCGGACGTCGGTGAAGAAGTCGCGGACGTGATCCAGCGCCATGATCACCATCACCAGGCCGCGCAGCAGGTCGACTGAGTCGAGCCGCACCGCCCGCTCGGCTGGGCCGACGGCGCATCGGACCAGACGTCGCCGGCGACGGCGGTGATGGACATATCCCTCCGGGTCGAGGTCTGCGGTCGAGCCGCACGTGATGCGACACACCATAATGCCAAGCGAGTCCCCTCTTCGCCAGAGGGGACTCGCCGGTATCGCTGCGTGCGTGGGGCTACTGCCTTGGCTGCACCTCCGCCGTCGGGATCGGCAGCGTCGGGAAGATCACGTCCGGTGGGGGGCCCACACGGTCGATGGAGGCCAAATCCGCCGTCCGGCCGTAGCGGCGGTAATCGATCCAGCTGTGCCCGCCCTCAAACATCAGGGAATACCGTTTGTTGTAGAGCAGCTCCGTGAGCGCCGCCTCGGGAGTCGCGAAGGCCGGCGCGGGCGCCAGTCCACCCGAGGTAGTGCGGACCAGGTTGATGTCGGTATTGGCGGTGACGAGATCGCCCAGCCCGATGCTGGCCTCCGCGTGCAACAGAACCAGTTCCTCGTTCTTGATCAGCGGGATCGGGGAGTTGGGGCTGGGATACCGGATCCAGCCCAGGTCCGACGAGATGAGCTGTGGCGGGTCGGTGTCCGTCGTGCCTCCCGAGCGCGACGGTCTGGTGACCAGCTTGGTCAGGAACCGCAAGTCGGGGTCGCCGCTGGGTTGCAGCTGCGCCTGGGTCCGAAGCGTCGGATGCCCGAAGTTTTCCCCGTTTTGAGGATCGATGGCCAACGGATTGGCGAAGTCGCCGGGGCCGGCGCTGAAGTCCATGTACACCCCGCGGTCGAGCGGCGGCGCAGGAGTGTAGAACGAGGCAGCAAGGAAGGTGAGCGCACCGGCGAAGTCGCCCCGATACACCGCCACCCGGGCCCGCAGCGCCCGGTTGAACTGGATGAAGGTCGCCGGCGTGTTGAAGCCGGTGAACCCACCCGGAAGGGCGAAGGGGAAGGCGCTGGTGCCGGCCGCTGCCAGCTCGGTGGCCGCCGAGTCCAGCAGGTTGGCGACGTGCGTGTAGGCGTCGGCGTTGGGGCGGAATGGCGCGGGGTCGGCGGTGACGCTGGTCCCCACGTCGATCGGAATCGAGTCCTGCGCGTGGGAGTCGAGGATGATGAGAAAGCTGTAGGCCTGGAAGGTGCGGGCGAATCCGGCCGTGGCACTTTGCTCCTCCGGGGTCAGCGCGCTCGCCGTACCGATGACCGCCAGGAGGTCGTTGGCAGTCCGGATGGCCGCGTACTCCTCCGCCCAGTGGTCTCCCCCGAAGGCCCGGCTGCCAGGGTCAAGGGGTCCTTGCATCAGCTCCTGGCTGGAGCGAGGGTCGGAAGGATCGATGCGGTACGCCTCCCGCCCGAAGATGGCGCCGTCCAGCGCCCAGTCGGCCACGTCCGCTCGGGTGGCGATCAGGATCCCGTTTGCGGTGGCCGCGACCTCGGAGCGGTTGGGGTTCTCTCCGATCACCTCCGGTGTGTTGGGATTTTCAATGTTGAACGAGCAGGCTCCGGTGGCCATGACGCCGAAGACGAGAGCCAGACGAGACAGCTTCGCGTTGGTCGTCATGATCAGAACCCCAGCTCGATCGAGAAGTAGAAGGTCCGAGTCGGCGGAAACGGTGCCACATCGATGTTTCGCACGATTGCCTGGCGGCCGAAGTTGCTCACCTCGGGATCGAGCCCGCGGTAGGGCGTGAAGCGAAGCAGGTTGCGTCCGGTGAGCGAGAGACGCGCCGTTCGGATGTTCCGGCCGAAAATGCCGGCAATGAGTCGATCCGGCAGGTTGAACGAGAGATTCACCTCGCGAAGCTTGAGGTAGGTGCCGCTCTGCACATATGCATCGGTGAAGCCCTGCCCGAACCGATTGAACCGGGCCGCCCCGGCGGCCACGTAGTCCACGCTGTTCGCGCCGGCGTCGTAGAGGAACTCAGTCAGGTTGATGATGTCGCCGCCCTGCTTGTAGTCCCACAGCATGCCCAGGGTGAGCCGGTGGAAGTCCAGATCGCTCGAGAACGACATCTGAAAGTCGGGATTCGCGTCGCCCACCTTGCCGGCGACGGGATTGCCGCCCGCGTCGGTGCCTACCAGTCCGAAGATCTGGGTCGGCGAGCTGTCCTTCTCGATCTGGAAGGTGCCCAGGGAGAGCGCGAACCCACCGGTCTGGTACGTGGGAACCGCCAGTTCGGTAATCTTGCTCCGGCTGGCGAAGAACGTCGTCCGTAGCACCCAGTTGACACTCTTGCTCTGCACCGGCTGCACCGTGAGCGAAGCCTCCAGTCCTTGATTCCGCAGGGAGCTTGCCGAGCTGAAGATCTGGTTCTCCTGGCCGTCCGAGGGTGGCAGGGTGCGCTCCAGCAGCAGGTCGGTGATGTTCTTCTGGTAGACGGTGAAGCCGACCTGGGCTCGTCCGTTCGCCAGGGTCGCGTCGAACCCGCCCTCGAACTCCTTCTGCCGCTCCGGCTTGAGGTTGGGGTCGCCGGCGCGGGTGCCGATGAAGGTACCCGAGCTTCCCCCGATGGTTCCGCTGGTGTCGGGTGAGAAGAGGGCCCCGAAGGCGGCTCGATTGCCGGTCTGACCGTAGGCGGCGCGGAACTTGAGCTCATCCACCCCGCCGAACGGGTGCACGAACCGGTACGACGTCGCCGCCTTGGGGTAGAAAAAGAACTTGTACGGACTGCCGTTGGCGCTGCTGCGGTCGGCCCGCAGGCCCAGGGTGAGCAGCAGCCGGCGGTCGGCCAGGAGCACCTCCTCCTGCCCGAAGATCCCGAGGTCGCGCACCGGCTCCAGTCGGGAGAGCACGGTCTGACTCGCCGCCTGCTGCGGACTCTCCTGGCCGGTGAGGAGGGTGCGGCCCAGGATCTGGGTCGCGAACAGGCGCCGTTCCTCGAACTGCACCCCGGCCGAGGTGGTCCACTGGCTCCCGTGCTCGATGTCTCCCGGCGCATAGCTGTGGGTCGCGTTCAACGCGAGATTGAGATTCCGGTTGGAGGACTTGCTCAGAACCACCGTTCCCGGCTGACCGTCGCTCGGCTCGAACTGGAGCTCGGGCGGGGACACGAAGTTGTTGTCCTGCTGGAAATAGTCCACCCCACCGGTGCCGATGAATTGCAGGTTCTGTTTTTCCGAACGGAGGGCCGACCAGCGCAGCGTCGTCGTGCCCAGGAGCCGCCAGACATCCTCGTCGTTCTTGAGGAATTGGTAGGTCTGGAGCGGGTTGCTGCGCGCGAATGGGTTGGCGGGAAAGTCGGAGATGGTCAGGGTGTCGGTGGCCTGGACTGCCCGCAGGTCGACGAAGTTCGGCGTGACGGGAAAGACCAGAAATGGGCTGGTCTGCGAGTTGTCATTGTTGGAGAGCCCGCGTGCCGAGAGACTGTGCGTCCCACTCACATTGACCGCCACCTGAAAGCCTCCGCCCAGCTCCTGGTCGACGTTCGAGCGGAGCGCCTGTTTCTTGTATCCGGTATTGGTCGCGATGCCGCCCTCGTCCTTCACCAGGGCCGAGACGTAGTACCTGGTATTCTCGCTACCGCCGCTCACGCTGGCGTCGGTCTCATAGGAGAACGGCTTGTGTCCGTACAGCTCCTTCTCGTTGTCGAAGGTCCGGCCGGGCTGGAACAGCGCGGTGACCGTCGCGGTGTCGGTGAACACGCTCAGCGCCTCGTCCAGCGTGTTGAACGTGCGTGATCCCAGCTCGTTGGACCGCGCGCTGAACCCGAAGCGCTGGCTGATATTGAACTGCGGCTTTCCTACCACCCCCCGCTTGGTCGTGATGAAGATCACCCCGTTGGTGGCCTTGGACCCGTAGATCGCCGCCGCGCTGCCACCCTTCAGCACCTCGATCTTCTCGATATCCTCGGGATTGATGTCCGCGATCCGGTTGACCGCGTTGTCCTGGTTCCGCGGATTGCCACCCGCCTGCGCCTGAGTCACGGCGTTGGCGCCGTTGGGGATGGCGACGTCGCTCACCGCGATCCCGTCCACCACGTAGAGCGGCTCGAGATCGCCGATGATGGTCGACACCCCGCGGAGATTGACCTGCAGGCCGCCACCCGGGGCGCCGGAGTTGGCCTGGATGGTGGCGCCCGGGATCTTCCCCTGGAGCGCGCTTTCGATCGTGCCCGTCGGCGCCCGAGTCAGCTCACCCGCGCTCACCGTCGCCACCGCGTTGGCCAGGTTCCGCTGCTCCACGCCGGTGGCCTGGCCGGTGGTCACGATCTCCTCCAGCTTGAACACGTCCGGCTCGAGCGCCACGTCCACCCTCTCCTGCCCCGCCGGAACATTCACCTGCTGACGCTTGAACCCGATGCCGCGCACCATGAGGCTCACGTTGCCCCCGGGCGCGTTGAGAACGAAACGACCTTCGTTGTCCGCCTGCGCCACGATCTGGGTTCCCAGGACGGCGATCGTGACATCGGAGACTCCCTGCTCCGTCTGTGCGTTGGTGACGCGCCCGGCGATCTGACGCACCTGCGCCGAGCCGACCCCGACGGTGAGCAAGCAGAGCGAGAGCACAATGCCCAACACGCGCTGAGCCATGGCACCTCCGAATCTGTGACTGAGTTGGGACCGAATTCGTGTCTAGAGTGCAACCGGAAGGACGAACGCGCAAGCGTCCTATGCACCAGCCCATCGGACGGCGCCACCGATCACGGTGGTTCGGCAGGCGTTGGGCCGGAAGTGGTACAGCCAGTGATTCACGCTGGGCGCATCGATCACGGCGAAGTCGGCCGGCCGGCCCGCCTCCAGGGTGCCGGCCCGCCCGCCGAGCCCCAGCGCACGCGCCGCGTAGCAGGTCGCACCCTTGAGGGCCTCGGCGGGCGTCATCCGTTGCAGGGTACAGGCGAGGGTCAAGGCGAGCGGCAGGTGATAGGTCGGCGCGGAGCCCGGGTTGAAGTCGGTGGCGACCGCCACCGGCACACCGGCGTCGATGAACCGCCGGGCCGGCATCGGCTTCTGGCCCAGGTACAAGGTGGCGAGCGGCAGACTCACCGCCACCACCCCCTCGCGAGCCAGGGCCGCGATTCCGGTCGCGGAGGCACAGTCGAGGTGATCGGCCGAGACCGCGCCCACCTCCGCGGCGAGCTCCGCGCCGCCCCCGGCGGTGAGCTGGTCGGCGTGGAGCTTCGGCGCGAGACCCGCCGCCCGACCGGCGAGGAGAATCCGCCTCGCCTGCTCGACCGTGAACGCGGAGGCTTCCACGAACACGTCGCAGAAGCTAGCCAGCCCTTCCCGCGCGACTTCCGGAATCAGCTCCTCGACCAGCAGCCGGACGTACTCCTCCCGGTGCTCGCGATGCTCGGCCGGAACGATGTGCGCGCCAAGAAACGTCGCGACCAGACGCAGCGGCTGCGCCTGGGCCAGCGCCCGGTAGACCCGAAGCAGCTTGAGCTCGTTCGCGCGGTCCAGACCGTAGCCGCTCTTACACTCGACGGTGGTCACGCCGAGGGCCAGCATTTCCCGCAGGAATCCGGCTCCCCGCTCGAGCAGGGCGTGCGTGGAAGCCTCACGCGTCAGCCGCACCGTGCGTGCGATGCCTCCGCCCGCCTGGGCGATCTCCAGGTAGCTCCGCCCCAGGATCCGCTGCTCGAACTCCTCCGCGCGCCAGCCACCGAACGCCAGGTGGGTATGGCAATCGACCAGACCGGGGATGACCAGCCCGCCACCGGCGTCCACCCGCTCCGCCGCCTGGAACTCGGACGGAAGGTCCGCCATGGCTCCGACCCAGCGGATCGTCTCGCCCTCCCAGGCGAGGGCCGCGTCGGCGATCTCGTGGATCTCGCCCTGCCCGCCGTCGGCTCGACAGGTGGCGAGTTGGGAGATGTTGTGCAGCAGCTTCAGGTGGCCACCGGCCACCTCAGCTCCCACCGTTCACCATCGGCAGATCGACCCCGCGCTCCCTGGCCGTCTCGATGGCGAGCGGGTACCCGGCGTCGGCGTGGCGCATGACGCCGGTGCCCGGATCGGCCGTCAGCACGCGCTCCAGCCGGCGGTCCGCCATCTCGGTCCCGTCCGCCACCGCCACCATGCCCGCGTGGATGGAGTACCCGATGCCCACGCCGCCCCCGTGATGCAGCGACACCCAACTGGCGCCGCAGGCGGTGTTGAGCAGGGCGTTGAGCAGCGGCCAGTCCGCGATCGCATCGGAGCCGTCCAGCATTCCTTCCGTCTCCCGGTTGGGCGAGGCCACGGAGCCGGTGTCCAGGTGGTCCCGCCCGATCACCAGCGGCGCGCGCACCTTTCCCCGTTTCACCAGCCAGTTGAAGCGGCGCCCCATTTCCGCCCGCTCACCGTACTCCAGCCAGCAGATCCGGGCAGGGAGCCCCTGGAACTGCACCCGCTCCTGGGCCTGACGGATCCATCGGGCGAGCGGCTCTTTGGTCGGGAAGGTCTCCAGAACGGCACCGTCGGTCTGGGCGATGTCGTCCGGGTCGCCTGAGAGGGCCGCCCAGCGGAACGGCCCGGCACCGCGGCAGAAGAGCGGTCGAATGAAAGCTGGAACGAAGCCGGGGATGGTGAACGCCTCCGGCATCGACCGCCGGTCGGCCACCTGGCCCCGCAGGTTGTTGCCGTAGTCGAACGTCACCGCGCCCCGGGCCATGAGGTCCAGCATGGCGCGCACGTGGACCACCATCGAGTCCAGCGCCCGGGCCTCGTACGCCGCCGGCTCGCGCTCGCGCAGTGCGGCGGCGGCATCCAGTGAGAGACCGGCAGGGATGTACCCCACCCGGAGATCGTGGGCCGAGGTCTGGTCGGTGAGCACGTCGGGCGTGACACCGCGGCGGACCAGCTCCGGCAGCACCTCCGCGATGTTCCCCACCAGCCCCACCGAGAGCGCCCGACGCTGGGCCCGGGCCTCGTCCACCAACCGAAGCGCCACGTCGAGATCGTGCTCCAGCCGGTCGCAGTACCGAGTTTCCACCCGCCGCCGGATGCGGCGCTCGTCGACGTCCACCCCGAGGAAGGTCGCCCCGTTCATGGTGGCAGCGAGCGGCTGCGCGCCACCCATCCCGCCGAGCCCGCCGGTCACCACCAGCCGGCCTTCGAGGCTGCCGCCGAAGTGCTGCCGCGCGCACTCGGCGAAGGTCTCGTAGGTGCCCTGCAGGATGCCCTGGGTTCCGATGTAGATCCAGGAGCCCGCGGTCATCTGCCCGTACATCGTGAGGCCGAGCGCGTCGAGCCGGCGGAACTCGTCCCAGGTGGCCCAGCGGGGCACCAGGTGCGCGTTGGCGATGAGCACCCTCGGCGCCTCCTCGTGGGTGCGGAAGACTCCGACCGGCTTGCCGCTTTGCACCAGCAGCGTCTCGTCGTTGTTCAACCGGCGCAGTGTGGCGACGATCCGCTCGTAACACTCCCAGTTCCTCGCCGCCTTCCCGCTGCCGCCATAGACGATGAGCTCCTCCGGCCGCTCCGCCACGGCGGGGTCGAGGTTGTTCATGAGCATCCGCAGCGCCGCCTCCTGATGCCAGCCTTTGCAGGAAAGCGTGGTGCCGGTCGGAGCGGTGATCGGACTCGCGTGGGTGAGGGTGGTCATGCGCAAGAATCTATTGCGGCACGCGGGCCGCGGGCTATGGGCTCCAGCAATCCGATTCGGGGTGGAATCCCAACCTGCCCAAGGACGTGGTCGCCGGGCTGGTGCGGGACCACGTGGTCGGCCTCAAGG
>JBBSHB010000010.1:0-42070 GCA_038253515.1 Gemmatimonadales bacterium
ACCGCGACCGGTGGGCAGCCGCACTGCCGGCCCGCCCAGCTCGCGAGCCCAGGTCTCGGCGAGCGCCCGCTCGTCCGGGCGATCGCCGTCGTCGAGCAGGATGACACATCCCGGCGCGAGGTGGGGGGCCAGCAGCGGCACCGCGGGGTAGCGCGCGCGGGGCCCGCCCGAGCCAGGCGGACCGTCCACCACCAGCACGTCGACCTGCTCGCGCAGGGCGGGCTCGTAGACCGGTGCGTACCAGCGGAGCACCCGTCCGTCCGGCGCGGGCCGCTCGACCAGAGGGGCCGTCACCAGCGTGACCAGATCCGCCAAACCGTGCAGGCGGAGCTGCTCCAGCGTGCGCCTGGCGAACTCGGGGTCATGCTCGAGCGACACCAGCCGTCCGCCGCCGAGGCGGCGGAGGCAGCGGGCGAGGATCACGGTGGAGCTGCCCGAGCCGCACTCGACGACGAGCCGCGGCCGCCGCTCCGCGAGCAGCTCGACGGCATGCTGCATCAAGAGCGGATCGGCGGCCCAGCCGCCCAACCACACCGGAAAGTCGCTCAGCAACGGCTGAAGCTGGATGAGCGCCTCCTGCTGACGCGCGGCCAGCAACAGCGTCGCTTCGGTCCGAGCGAGCTCGGCCAGCACCACGGCGCCGGTGCCGAGCGCGCAGAGCGCCGCGCCAGCCCACCCCACCCCCGCCAGCCCGATGGCGACGCCGGCCACGACGGCCGCGATGCCGATCCACTGGGCCCGCGCCTGGGAGCGGATGCTGCGCAAGGAGAAGAGCCTCATCACCCCTCAATGATGGCGTGGTCGCTATCTTTCCGCTCTTCCGCGGCTCGCTCCGTCGGGCAATAACCTCGGAGGATGATCCTGCGCGTCGTCGTCATCGGGGCCGGGCGGAGCCACAAGAGCGAAGCCGCGATCGGGCGGGCCGTCGAGTCGCTGGGACTGCCCTGCCTGGTGATCAACGCCGTGACCTGGACCCAGAATCTCGGCCCGCTGGCGGCCCCGCTCCTGCAGCGCCGGATCCAGGCGTTCGAGCCCGACGTGCTGATCTGCTCGCGGCACGCGCTGCTGCTGGGTGAGGCCCGGCTCCGCACCCTGTTCCGCCACCGGTATTCCGCCTTCTGGTACTTCGATCTGCGGGTCCCGCCGATCAAGGACGTGATCACGCTGGGACGGCTGGTCGACACGATGTACACGACCTACGCACCCCAGGTCGAGATCTTCCGCGGCTACGGAATCGAGCGGGTCCTTCATCTGCCGCAGGGCATGGACCCAGCGCTCGATCGCCCGGCCATGGGCCCGATCCCGGCGCGCTTCCGCTGCGACGTCGCGTTCGTCGGCAGCGGCAGCTTCGCCAACCGGTTCGCCGCGCTCCGAGCGGTGAGCCGGGTCGCGACCCTGCACATTCGCGGCACCGACTGGGAGCGCGCCCCCAAGGACCTGCCCGTCGTCGGCGGCCCGGTGTACGGCCAGGCCTATGCCCAGACGGTGGGCGGCGCGGCCATCTCGCTGGGGGCCAGCTCGCTGCCCGAGATGACCGCGCAGCACGGCTCTGCCTCCAACCGGATGTGGAAGGTCATGGGCTGCGGCGGCTTCTACCTGGGCGAGTGGGTCGACGGGCTCGACGCCTTCGCCCGTTCGGGAGAGCACTGCGCCTGGTACCACCATCCGGCCGAGGCCGCCGCCCTGGCGCGGTACTATCTCGACCGGCCCGAGGAGCGACGGGCCATCGCCGCTGCGGGGCGCAAGCACGCCTTGACGCACCACACCTACGCCCACCGCGTCCGGCTGCTGCTGGACCGCCGTGGCTACGACGCCGCGAATCCTCAGACGATCGTGTAGTTGCGGTACTCGAACACCCGGACCCCGGTCAGCCGCTCGATCAGGCCGGAGACGTAGTACCGGAAAAATCTCCAGCGGAACCGGCGGGGCGAGATGATTCGCGCGGGGTCGTGCCGGCGCGCGGCAACCCAATCCTGCGCCACGGCGGGGTGGGCCCGGCGGAACGGCCGGATGCCGGGGATCCAGGCGAGCAGCGGCATGCCGGGGTCGGCCTTCCGCCAGGGGAACATCGCCCGGTCCAGCTCGCGCTTCTGCCGCAGCGCCTCAGCGGGTCGCGCCCAGCCGTAATGGAACATCTCGGCTTCGGTGAGCCGGGCGCGGATCTTCCGGTGCTCGGGGCCCACCCGGAAGCCCTGCGCGTCCTGATAGGGTCGGATCTCGAGCGCGGGATCGAGCCGCACGGCCCGGACCTCCCGCCGATACCAGCGCCGATGAGTGGCGATGGTGTCGAACCCGCCATAGAAGTGCAGGTAGCGGACCAGCAGCCCCTCCACCCGCGGATCGCCATCGTATCGCTGGATCGCGCTGGCGAGCTCCCCCGCGCCGTGCTCCTCCAGGACCTCGTCCGCCTGGATGTAGACGCCCCACGGATGGACGCAGTGCCGCATCGCCCGGAGGGTCTCGACCGCCAGCACCGCATTCCCCTGGCTCATGTTCCAGTCGGACTCGACGACGCGGATCTTGGGGTCGTCGATCGCGCGCACCCGCTCGAGGGTCTCGTCCTCCGAGCGGCCCACGTTCACCACCACCTCGTCGCAGATCGGCAGGATCGAGCGAAGGCTCGCTTCCAGCGGAAAGTCCAGCTTCAGGGCGTTCCTGACGATGGTGAAGCCCGACACCTTGAGCACGGCGCTGCTCTCCAGACCTGGCGGAGTTGGTGCCCCCAATCTCAGCGGGAGCGCGAGGCGGAGCAAGCTAACCGGCAGCCACGCGGGTATAGATTTCCTCCCCCATGCACGTCGTCCTCTACCATCATGCGCGACTACCGGTGCGGGGCTACGGCGGAACCGAGCGAGTGGTCGTCTGGCTCGCGCGCGGTCTGGCGACGCTGGGACACCGGGTGACCCTGTTGGGACCCCGAGGCTCGCGCGTGCCGGAGGCGGAGCTGATCGCGCTCGATCCGGCGGCGCTTCGCCGGCCGGAGTTCGACCTCGCCGCGCATCTTCCGACGGGCTTCGACATCCTGCACCTCCACGGACCGCGCCGGCTGCCGGCCGACGTTCCGCACGTCTTCACCCTGCACGGCAACAGCAAGCCCGGCGTGATCCGGCCCCCCAACACCATCTTCGTGGGCGCCGACCATGCTCGCCGACATGGGTCTTCCGCGTTCGTGCACAACGGAGTCGATCCCGGCGAGCTCGTCTTCCGACGGGTGAAGGGCGACTACGACCTGTTCCTCGGACGGCTGCACGGCATCAAGGGCTACCGCTGGGCCATCGAGGGCGCGCGCGCCAGCGGCCGCCGGCTGGTGCTCGCGGGCGGATGGCGCCCCTCGCTCCGGCGGGGCGTCCGGTTCGTGGGGTCGGTGGACGGCGCGGCCAAGGCCGAGTGGCTCGCGGGAGCCCGATGTCTCTGGATGCCGGCGCGATGGGACGAGCCGTTCGGGCTTACGGCGGTCGAGGCGCTGATGAGCGGGACACCGGTGCTGGGGACCCGGCGCGGTGCGCTGCCCGAGGTGGTCACACCGGACGTGGGGGCGCTGGGCGATTCGGTGGCCGCGCTCGCAGCGCTGGCCGCCGGCATCGAGCGTATCGATCCGATGGCCTGCCGCGCGCGCGCCGAGCGGTACTTCGGCCACCTGGTCATGGCCGAGCGATACCTGCGCATGTACCAGGGCTACCTGCGGGCGGGTCAACTGCCGGACGGGGTGTCGCCACCTCCCTGAGGGAGGAGCCCTGGCGCCGTGCACTCCACGGGTCCTGACCGCTACATTGAATCCTCCATGAGTCTACCAGAAGCAGGACGGGCCCACCGTCGCGTGCTGATCCTGGGCCGGGGTGGCTCCCACCGCACCGAGGCCGCGATCGCTCGCGGAGCCCGGGCGCTGGGCCACTCGGTCCGCCTGATCGACGTCTCCCGATGGCAGAGGCGCCTCGGTGCCCTCGCCGGGCGCTATCTCCGGTGGCGGGCGGACAGTTACGCGCCCGACAGCGTCCTCCTGACCCGGCATGCCGCGGCTCTGGATCAGCCCACGCTGGAGGCCCTGGTACACGGCCGCGGCTCCGCGCTCTGGTTCTTCGATCTGGTGACCAAGCCGCATGAGCGCATCGCTCGCCTGGGTCGCACCGTGGATCGGATGTTCGTCACCTGTCCCTCACAGATCGAGCTCTACCAGTCGGCCGGCGTCGACTGGGTCGGCTTCCTGCCTCTGGCGGCCGACCCCGCGCTCGATCGCCCGGCTCGATGGGCGTCGCGCCGGTACCGCTGCGAGGTCTCCTTCGTCGGATCGGGGGACTACGCCTACCGGCACCAACTGCTGCGGGCCGTCGCCGCGAGGTTCACGCTGCAGATCCGGGGTCCCGGCTGGGAAGGCGTCGCCGGCGATCTTCCGGTCGCCGGTGGGGAAGTGCGCGGCCGCCGGTTCGCCCAGGTGGTGCGGGGCGCGGCCGTTTCCCTCGGCGGGCACGCCTTTCCGGCCCAGAGCACCGAACAGGCCTGCGCCTCGAATCGCATGTGGAAGATCCTGGGATGCGGCGGCTTCTATCTCGGTCCCTGGATGGAGGGGATCGACAGCCTGGCACGTGGGGGCGAGCACTGCGTGTGGTACGACCCGGCGGAGGAAGCGGTGGATCTCATTCACTACTATCTGCAGCGGCCGGAGAAGCGCTCCGCCATCGCCCAGGCCGGCCGCCTGCACGTCCTCGAGCATCACACCTACGCCGATCGGCTGGCCCTGCTCCTCGAGGGTCGCGCGTACTCCCTGGACGCCGCTGCGGCGCCGTCATCCGATGTGGACGGCTCGCCGCAACTCGATCAGACCGGCGAAGGCCGCCGGACGCTCAGCTCTGGGGGGTGACCGTTTCCAGCAGGGCCCACATCCGGTGCATGTAGGTGTGCTCGGTGAGGGCCCGCTGGCGGGCGCCGGCGCCCACCTGCTCCGCCCAGACACGATCGTGCAGCGCCTCCGCGGTGAGACTGCGGAGGTCGGCCGTGCAGCGCGCCACCAGGATCTCGGACCCTTCCCGGAAGTACTGGTGCAGGTCGGGCGCGTCCTCGACCACCTGGGGCACCCCGATGGCGGCGAGCTCGAACAGGCGGCGGTCCACGCCCCAGTGCGAGTCCTCGGCGCAGGGGATGTTGATCGCGACCGAGGCGCCGGCGTAGGCCCGCACGTAATCCTCGTGCTGCAGCAGCTCGCCGCGGCAGTAGTCCCGCAGCCTGGTCTTCCGCCACCCCGGCCCCCAGACAGCCAGCCCGTACTCCACCAGCTCCCAGAGCATGCGCTCGCGATGCGGCGTCGCCGTGCCGACGAAGACCACGTTGGCCCGGAAGCGGTCGCGCGCGCGCATCGGACGGTGCACCGACGGATCGCAGCCCGCGGCGAGATAGTAGACCGGTGGATTGCCGGGGGCCTCGAGCACGTCGGCGGTGGCGCTGTCGGCGACGAACACGGCATCGTAGGAGGCGGCGTAGGGCCGGATCTCCTGAGCCGAGCGGCGGGCGTCGCAGAACCAGTTCACCCAGGTGGCGTGGACGGCCTGCTTGAGCCAGGCCACCATCGGCGCGTCGATCTGGGTCCCCTCGAGCACCAGCACCAGCGCCGGTGCCGTGTGCCCCAGCGCGCGGGCGAGCCGGTCCTGGAGGCCGATGCGGCGGAGCCGGCTCAGCCAGCCGCCCGAGCGGGACAGGTTGAAGGCGACCACGCGGCAGCCGAGCCGTTCCAGCGCGCGCCGGCGAAGGCTGGCGTGGGCATGGAGCTGCTCATCGAACTCGCCGACGAGAAAGACCCGGGTATCGGAGAACATGGCTGACACGGTTTCGAAAGTAGCAAATGGCGAGACGATTACAACTGCGCGGCGACGGTGGTTTCCTCGTCGCGAAATTGCAGGTCGTAGAGCCGGCGATAGAGACCGCGGGCCCGGAACAGCTCCTCGTGCGTGCCGCGCTGCACCACCCGCCCGGCGTCGAGCACCACAATCTCGTCCGCGTCCCGCACCGTGGCGAGACGGTGGGCGATGACCAGCACCGTCCGCTCGCGCATCAGGCGGTCGATCGCCTGCTGGACCAGGCGCTCGGACTCGGTGTCCAGCGCGCTGGTGGCCTCATCCAGGATCAGGATCGGCGGATCGCGCAGCAGCGCGCGGGCGATCGCGATGCGCTGCCGCTGGCCGCCCGACAGCCGGGTGCCCCGCTCGCCGAGGACGGTGTCGTAGCCCTGGGGGAGCTGGGCGATGAATCCGGCGGCGTTGGCCGCCTCCGCCGCCGCCTCGACCTGCGCCCGGGTGGCCCCCGGCGAGCCGTAGAGGATGTTGGCATGCACCGTGTCGTTGAGCAGCACGGTGTCCTGGCTCACCACGCCGAGCAGCGAGCGGATGGAGCGCCGGGTGAGGCGGGTGAGCGGGACGCCGTCCATGAGGATCTGACCCCCGGTCGGGTCGTGGAACCGGGGCAGCAGGTCGGCCAGCGTGGTCTTCCCCGCCCCGGAGGGTCCCACCAGCGCGACGACTCGACCGCGCGGCAGCACGAAGGAGACGTCGCTCAGTACCGGGTCGCCGCTCCCGTAGCGGAAGGAGACCCGATCGTACATCACCTCGCGCTGGAAGCGGGCCTCCGCCTCGCCCGGTTGGTCGCGCTCGCTCGACGGCTCGTCCAGGATCTCGAAGACCCGTTCCGCGCTCGCCAGGGTGACAGCCATGACGGCGGGATAGGAGGCGATCGTCTTGAGCGGCGAGGTCAGCTTCAGTGCCGCCATCAGGAAGACGATGATCGTCTCCGGCGCGAGCGGCGTGGCGAGACCGATGAGGCCGGGCTTGGTGGCGGCCCAGATGATCAGGATCACCAGCAGCCCGGAAAAGACCTCGGTGAGCGGACTGGTGAGGGAGGAGAAGCGCTGGGTGCGGATCACCTGCTTCCGGTACCGGTTGGCCTGGGAGGCGAAGCGGCTCGCCTCGCGCGGCTCCTCGCCGTAGGAGCGGATGAGCCGGATGGCGCCGATCCGCTCGGTGATCGTCGCCGTCACCTCGCCCCGCTCCCGGGTGCGTGCGCGCGAGTGTCGCCGGAGCCGGACGAGCAGCGACTGGAGCAGCAGCACCATAAACGGCACGAAGCCGAGGGTGAGCAGGGTGAGCCGGAGCGAGATCTGGCTCAGCACCACCAGCGTCGTCGCCACCACCACGGCGTTCTGGAAGAGCGAGACCAGCGAGGCCGTGATGACCGTCTTGGTCTGATCCACCTCGGTGATGATGCCGGAGATGAGCTGCCCGGCCCGGGTACGCTGGAAGTAGCCCAGGTCGAGGGACAGCATGTGGCTGAAGATCCGAGTGCGGAGGTCGCGCACCAACCCTTCCTGCACCCCGACCGAGATCTGGCTGGAGGCGTAGGAGAAGGCATTCTTGAACAGCAGTCCGATGGCGAGCAGCACCACCAGCCGGCCCGCTGCCCCCGCGGGCGAGAGCCCCGCGACCAGCGGCTCGGTCAGCCGATAGACCAGCGCCTCCAGCCGGGTGGAGCCGGCGCGGAGCTGTCCGGCCGTGCCGAAGAGGTGCTTGAGCAGCGGGATCAGGATGACCAGCGTCACGCCGTCGAGCAGCGACGCGAGGAACGTGGTGAGCAGCCCGAGCGCCAGCCAGCCCCGGTAGGGTCGGACCTGCCGCAGGAGCCGGAGCTCGGTCCGCACGGTCAGCCGTGCCGGGGCGTGAGCAAGGCGATCGGCAGGATCACCTCTTCCGGCGAGACGCCCCCGTGGAGGAAGGCGCCGCGGTAGCGGGCCTGATACTCCCGGAGCTTGGTGGGGTAGACGAAGAACCGGTCGCCGGTGGCGAGCAGCAGCCGGGTGCCCGGCGTCCGGGCCGGCAGCCCGAAGCTGGGCAGGTCGTCCACCACCAGCGCCGCGTCGGCGTCCTGGGCCCGCAGGTCCTCGCCGAACTTGTAGCGCAGGTTGGCCGTCGTGTCCCGCTTGGCGAAGACGGTGGCCGGCGTGTGGCAGTGAATCGACCCGTGGTCGGTGGTGAGCAGCACGGGCACCCCCCGCCGCTCGGCCTCACGCAGCGCGTCCCACAGCGGGGAGCGCTCGAACCAGGTCCGGGTGAGGTTCCGGAGCGCCGAGGTGTCGCGCGCCACCTCGAACAGGGTGGAGTTCTCGGTCCGCCCGTGGGTGAGCTGGTCGATGAAGTTGAACACCAGCGCGGTGACGCCGTCCTGCGCCAGGTGGGCCGGGAGCCGCTTGAGCAGGGCGTCGCCGTCGGCGGCGGTGAACACCTTCTCGTAATGCACCGGCACCGCCTTGCCGGTGAGCTCCTTGAGCTGCTCGGTGAGCAGCTCCGCCTCGTGGGCGTTGAGGCTGGCCTCCTCCTGGTCGCTCCACCACTTGGGGTAGCGCGCCTTGATCTCCGCCGGAAAGAGCCCGCTGAAGATGGCGTTCCGGGCGAACGGGGTGGCCGTCGGGAGGATGGAGAAGTAGTGCGCCGTCTCGATGTCGAAGCGCGCCCCGATCAGGGGACGAATCATCGCCCATTGATCGAGCCGGAGACAGTCCACCACCACCAGCAGCACCTTCCCGTGGCTCTGCAGGACCGGCCGGAGGAACTCGGCGCCGATGTCGACCGAGAGGGGCGGGCGGTCGCTGTCGCCGTCGTGCAGCCAGTGGGCGTAGTTGCGCTGGAGGAAGCGGGCGAAGTCCTGACGCAGGCTCTCCTGCAGGGTGCGGAGCGCGTCCTGCAGCCCCGGCTCGTCCGCCTGGCCCAGACGGACCTCCCACTCGGCCAGCTCCGCCACCAGCTCGACCCACTCGCGCCAGGCGAGCGGCCCGCCGCGCCGGGCCTCCAGCTCGCGAAACCGGGTGGCGAAGTCGCGGGAGAGGCGCTGCTGCCGGATCCGATCGCCGTCCAGCAGCCGGGTGACGACCGAGAGGATCTGCCGCGGGTTGACCGGCTTGATCAGATAGTCGGAGATGTCCGAGCCGATGGCGTCCTTGAGGGTGTCGTTCTCCTCGCTCTTGGTCACCATCACCACCGGCATGGCGTGGTCGAGCGCGCGGATGGCACGAAAGAGCTCGAGCCCGCGCCGGCCGGGCATCTGCTCATCGAGGAGGACCACGCCGTAGGGCTGCCGCTGGAGCAGCACCAGCGCGTCGTCGCCGTGGGTGCTGGTCTCGACGGCGAAGCCCTGCTCTTCGAGAAAGAGGATGTGGGACGTGAGGCTCTCCACCTCATCGTCCACCCAGAGAATGCTCTTGGGACGAGGCATGCGGGAAGTTTAACCCCGAGCGCGGAACTCTTCACCCCGCGACATCGACGGCGTACATTGCCGCCGTGGCGTACAGCATCTTCCTGTCCCCAGACGTCCTGGTGCTGCGGTTCAGCGCGATCGGCGACATCGTGCTGATCACGCCATTGCTCCGCGCCATCCGCACCCGCTACCCCGGCGCCCGGATCACCGTGCTCACCAAGCGTCAGTACACCCCGCTGGTCAGCGACAACCCCAACGTCAACGAGGTGTTCGGCATCGCCCCGACCGACTCGATCCGGGACATCGTGAAGCAGATCCGGAGCGTGCACTACACCCACATCCTCGACCTCCAGGGCGGTCTCCGGACCGCGCCGATCCGGCTGCTCGCGCGGGGGCCGTGGTGGGGCTATTCGAACCAGCGGGCGGCGCGGGAGCTGTTGATCCGCACGAAGCGCAACGCCTATCCCGAGTATATGCCGGTGGCGGAGCGGTATTTCGAGGCGGGCCGGGACCTGGGTGTCGAGCCCGACGGCGGCCCGCCCGAGTTCTTCCTCAATCCGGGGGAGGAGGATCGGGCGGCCGCCTGGTTGACCCATGCGGGCGTGGGCGGCGAGCGGCCACTGGTCAGCATCGCGCCCGGGGCCACCCACGCCACCAAGCGCTGGCCGCGAGACTACTGGGTCAAGCTCATCCGCAGCGTGGTCCACACCGGGGCCGATGTGGTGATCGTGGGCGGCCCGGACGACTCGGCCACCGGAACCGACCTGGCGGTGCGCTCGGGCGCGCACGTGGCCAGCGCGGCGGGGGACCTGACGCTCCAGGGCACCGGGGCGATCATCAAGCGCTCCGCCGCGCTGATCTCGGGCGACACCGGCGTCATGCACATGGCCACCGGGCTGGGCACGCCGGTGGTGGCGCTCTTCGGGCCGACGGTGCGGCAGTTCGGGTTCTTTCCCTACAAGGCGCGCGCGACCGTGGTGGAGCGGGACCTGGCGTGCCGCCCGTGTAGCAGTCACGGCGGGCCCGAGTGCCCGCTCGAGCACCATCGCTGCATGCGCGAGATTCAGCCCGAGATGGTCTTCACCGCCCTCACCAGGGCCCTGGTGTGAGCGCCTGGGATCCATCCGCCGTCGCCCTGCTGACCCTGCTGAGCGAGACCGTGCGCGGGCCCAAGCGCGAAGGCGTCTTCGCGCTCTGGCTCACTCTCAGGGTGGCGCAGGATCTCCTGCTGGACCCGCCACCGCTGGAGCGGTCCCACCGGCGCCGAGTGCAGGCGCTGGAACAACGGCTCTCCAGCCTCACCATCCCGCCACCCCTCCGCCGCGCGCTCACCGCCGCCGTGAGTCAGCTCCGGGACGCCCGGCCCGAGAGCGTCGCCCAGGTGTTGAGCCAGCTGGTGGCGCCGGCCCGCGAATCGGGCGGCAGCACGGCGGGGGAGGCGCTCACCCTGGCGGCGCGGTCGGCCCGCGCGGCGCTCCGGGCGGAGCGGTGACGCGGCGCCGGGAAGTGGCCGGGCCGCTCGAGGCGCTGGTGGCGCGCATCGACGCGATCGAGCCGGGAACCACCGGTACCGACACGGTTCCCACCGGCTTCCCCTCGCTGGACCGGACGCTGGGCGGCGGCTTCCGGCGCCAGGACCTGGTGGTACTGGCCGGCGACGTGGCCAGCGGGAAATCGGCGCTGGCACTGGGAATCGCGGTGCGTGCCGCGATGGCGGGAATTGCCACCGTCTATCTCTCCGGCGAAATGAGTCCCGAGCGGGTGATGGAGCGCGCGCTCGCCATCGAGGGCAAGGCGGCAATCGACGATCTCCGCCAGGGCCGGCTCGATGCGGTCGTCCGGACGGCAGTGGGAGCCGCCGCGCTCCGCCTCCGCAACGCCCCCCTCCTCGTCCGGCCGCTGCTGGGTGAGACGTTCGATGAGGTCGGCTCGGCGCTGGAGCAGGTGCCCGGGCGCCGCCTGGTGCTGGTGGATTCCCTGCAGCTCACGCCGTCACCGCGCCCGGCCGCACGGCTGGACGAGCGGATCGCGCTGGCGGTGCGGGCGCTCAAGGGATTGGCGGTGGAGGCGAACGTGGCGGTGCTGGCGCTGGCGCAGCTGCCCAGGCACCGTCCCGGCCGGGATGACCCAAGGCCCACGCTCGACGATCTCGGCGCGCTCGGAAGCATCAAGCAGAACGCGGACCTGGTGCTGGCGATCTACCGGGAGGAGATGTATCGGCCGGGCCACGGCGTGGAGGGGGCGACGGAGCTCATCATCGCCAAGAACCGGAACGGGGCGACGGGATTCGTGGATCTGTACTTCTACCCGCGGTGGTTGAGGTTCGAGGACATGCTGGACCCGTCGTCCTGAGGGTGCGCGGTCGTTGCGAGGGAGCGGAGTAGCGCGGTGCTGTCATCCCGAGGAGCCAGTGCTGTCATCCCGAGGAGCGGAGCGACGAGGGATCTTGCCCGCCGGCTCCGGGCAGCTGCCACGGTCCTCCGATCCGTTTGAGAAGATCCCTCGCTTCGCTCGGGATGACAACGCGGCGCTCGGGACGACACCCGCTTTCAACGCCTCTCCGCCGCGGCGTCAGGACGTCGGCTTGCCTCCGGGCGCCTGCGCGGTCTTGACGCGGTCCCCAGCCACCACGGCGCCCGCCAGATCCACCAGCGAGCCACCCGTTCCCGGGTCGAGCCTCACCCGCACCCAGAGCGGGCGGTTCTCCCGCTGAGCGAAGAGCACGACCGCGCCGCCCTGGTCCTTGGCGTCGTTGATCAGCTTCCAGCCGTCGCCCTTGAACACCGAGCGATAATAGGTGGCGATCTGGTCCGGCCGGATCGGAGTCCGTACCGTGATCTGAATGGCGTCCGCGCCACCCGACCGGGAGACGAAGTGCGCCTGCGGAGGAATGGGCAGCCGGCTGAACACGTCCGACATCCTGGGACTGCTCGGCGGCTTGTCACCGCACGCGAGCAGCGCGACACACCCTGCGGCAAGCCAGATTTTCGAGGGGTTCATGGGGCGGGAGACTAGCGCCCGGACGCTCCTCGGTCAAGTGCCGCGCGTTGCCGCAAGCGGCTGTCAGGCTTATGTTTCCGCCTGCGCTCCGGGTCCGGAAGCCCCGCCCATCGCAGAGTCCCAACCTTGTCAGCGGTAAGGAGTTCGGCCATGGCCGGCCATAGCAAGTGGAAACAGATCAAGCGGAAGAAGGCGGTCACCGATGCCCGGCGGGCCTCCTCCTGGACCAAGGTCATCCGCGAGATCACCGTCGCCGCCAGGAGCGGCGGGGGCGACCCCGGAGGAAACCCCCGCCTCCGCACGGCCATCGACGCCGCCAAGGCGGTCAACATGCCCGGCGAGAACATCGACCGTGCGGTGAAGAAGGGTACCGGCGAGCTGGAGGGGAGCGTCTACGAGGAGCTCACCTACGAGGGGTACGGGCCCGGCGGCGCGGCCATCTTCATCGAGGCGACGACCGACAATCCCAACCGTACGGTCGCCGAGATCCGCCACGCCTTCAGCCGAAACGGCGGCAACCTCGGCGCCACCAACTCGGTGGCCTGGATGTTCGACCGGAAGGGGCAGATCTATCTCGCCGCCGCCCGCCATGACGAGGACGCGACGCTCGAGGCGGCGCTCGAGGCCGGGGCCGAGGATTTCACCCGCGACGGCGACCAGTACGTCGTCACCACCACTCCGGCCGCCTTCCACGCCGTGCAGGACGCGCTCCGGGCGCGGAAGCTCGAAGTCGAGTCGGCGGAGCTGGTCATGGTGCCCAGGAACACCGTCAAGGTGGAGGGCGCCGACGCCGAGCGGATTCTCCGGCTCATGGAAGTCCTGGAAGAGCTGGATGACGTCTCCAAGGTCTCCTCCAACTTCGACATCGACGCCGCCCACCTGGCCGAGGCTGAGGCCTGAGAGCGCCGCGGTGAAGGTGCTGGGCATCGACCCGGGCACGGCCGTGCGTGGGTACGGCGTGGTGGAGAGCGGGGCCGGCCCCCACCCCCGGCTGATCGAGTGCGGCACTCTCACGACCACGGCAAACGACCCTCTGCCAGCGAGACTCCGCATGATCCATGAGGGCACCGTCACGCTCCTCAGCCGCCACGCGCCGGATGCGGTCGCGGTGGAGAGCGCCTTCTACGGCAAGAACGTGCGGACCACGGTGGTGCTGAGCCATGCGCGCGGCGTCATCCTGCTCGCGGCTGAACAGGCCGGGGTGCCGATCGCGGAGTACTCGCCGGCCCAGGTGAAGAAGGCCGTGGTGGGACGGGGCGCGGCGCTGAAGCCGCAGGTGGGATACATGGTGGCGCAGCTGCTCCGCCTCAAGTCGCCGCCCCAGCCGGCGGACGCGGCCGATGGGGTGGCGGTGGCGCTGACCCATCTGCTGATCGCCACCCGGCAGGCGGCGTTCTTCCGCCAGGTCACGGGCGCGCGATGATCGCCACGGTGACCGGCACGCTCGCCGAGCGGGATGGCGAGACCATCGTGGTGCAGACCGACGGCGGCGTGGGGTACGCCGTCACGGTGCCCGCCGGCGTGGCGGAGCGGCTTCCGCCGAGGGGCGGCCGGGTGAGCCTCCACACCGAGCTGGTGGTGAAGGAGGACGGCTGGGCGCTCTTCGGCTTCGACCGGGCGGCGGAGCGCCTGGTGTTCCAGCGGCTCCTGGGCGCCAGCGGGTTCGGCCCGAAGCTGGCCCTGGCGTTGCTCTCGGCGCTGGGCCCCGAGCGCACCGTGCGCAGCATCCTGGCGCGAGACCTCACCGCGCTCAGCTCGGTCGGCGGCATCGGCAAGAAGAAGGCGGAGCGCCTCGTCCTTGAGCTGCAGGACCGGTTCGGCGGCCTGGTGCTCGAGTCGCAGGGTGCGTCGAGGCCCGTGGGGACCGAGGACGCGGTGCGCGCGCTGGTGGGCCTGGGGTACGGCATCGCGGCGGCCGACGACGCCGTTCGAGCCGCCCTCGCCGACGAGACGCCGGTGGAGCCGTCGCAACTCATCCGGCGGGCGCTCCAGCAGCTCACCGCCGCCCGGGGAGGGCGCTGACCGTGACCGTTGCCGCAGTGACCGCCGAGTGGAACTGCACCCGCTGCGGCACCACCAACCGCAAGCTCGTCGCGGCGACGACCAGCCAGACGGCCGACAGCTGCAATCACTGCCACGCCCGGCACCTCGTCGAGCCGGGCCCGCGCCCGGTACGCTGGACCGCGCGGCTGGACGACTGAAGGGCCAGGCGCATGAATAGACTGCAGGTCACCACCCCCGACGTCCTCCCCGAGGAGACCGGCGCCGACGCCGCGCTCCGGCCCTCGCGGCTGGACGAGTTCATCGGGCAGGCGCAGGTGAAGAGCTCGCTGCAGATCGCGATCGACGCCGCCAAGCAGCGGCGGGAGCAGCTCGACCACATCCTCTTCTTCGGGCCGCCCGGGCTGGGCAAGACCACCCTCGCGATGCTCATGGCGCGGGAGATGGGCGTGCAGCTCCGCACCACCTCCGGGCCGGTACTGGAAAAGCCGGGCGATCTGGTGGGCCTGCTCACCTCGCTCGGCCCGGGCGACATGCTCTTCATCGACGAGATCCACCGGATGAGGCCGGCGCTGGAGGAGTTCCTCTATCCCGCCATGGAGGATTACCGGGTCGACGTCCGCATCTCGGAGGGACCCAACGCCCAGACGATCCCGATGGCGCTGGAGCGCTTCACCCTCATCGGCGCTACCACCCGCTTCGGGCTCCTCACCCCGCCGATGCGGGCCCGCTTCGGGCTGGTGGAGCGGCTGGGCTTCTACCCGGCCGACGAGCTGCAGCGGATCGTGATCCGGTCCGCGGCGATCCTCGCCGTGCCCATCGACGTGACCGGCGCCGCGGAGATCGCGCGGCGGAGCCGGGGGACGCCCCGGGTCGCCAACCGGCTGCTCCGTCGGGTGCGGGACTACGCCCAGGTGAAGGCGGACGGCCGGATCACCACCGCGGTGGCGGATGCGGCGCTGGCTCGGCTCAACGTGGACGGGTTCGGGCTGGACGACATGGACAGCCGCATTCTCACCACCATCATCGAGAAGTTCGGCGGCGGGCCGGTAGGGCTGGGGACCGTCGCGGTGGCGGTGGGGGAGGACGCGGGCACGCTGGAGGACGTCTACGAGCCGTACCTCATTCAGCAGGGCTTCCTGGAGCGCACGCCCCGGGGCCGCTGCGCCACCGCGCTCGCCTACCGCCACTTCGGCCTCACGCCGCCCGCCGGGCAGACGACGATCTTTTGACGGCTGAGCCCCGCCTCCGCACCGCCGACTTCGACTACGACCTTCCGCCCGAGCTCATCGCCCAGGAGCCGCTGCCGGATCGGGCCGCGAGCCGGCTGCTGATGGTGATGCGGGCGGACCGCCGCGAAGGCGACTCCGCCGGCCGGCGCGTGGGCGCGGATCCGACACGGCGGCCGGGCCGGCGGAGCGGCACGTTCCGCCGGCCCGAGATGCTCCCCGGAGACACCCGGGCGGTCGGTGGCGCCGTGCTGGTGGACTCGCTCTTCGCCCAGCTTCCATCCATCATCCCGCCGGGCGACCTCCTGGTGCTCAACACCACCAAGGTCCGCCATGCGCGGCTCTTGGGAACCCGTCCCTCGGGGGCGCCGGCGGAGGTGCTGCTGATCCACCCCGGGCCGGGCGACACCTGGGTCGCGATGGGAAAGCCGGGCAGCGCGCTGCAACCGGGGAAGCACATCGAGCTGGGTGAGGGCGCCACGGTGGAGACGGTGGAGGTGCTGCCCGACGGCAACCGGCTGGTGCGGTTCGCCGGCGTCGCGGCCGAGGACGCGATCGCCCGGTTCGGCCGGCTGCCGCTCCCGCCCTACATCACCCGGCCGCCGACTGCCGCCGACGAGATCCGCTACCAGACGGTCTACGCCCGAATGGAGGGGAGCGTGGCGGCGCCAACCGCCGGCCTGCACTTCACCCCCGAGCTGCTCGACAGCCTGAGCGGCAGCGGCGTGGTCATCTCCGGGCTCGATCTCCAGGTCGGGCCCGGCACCTTCAAGCCCGTCGAGGTCGAGGACCCCCGGGAACACCCGATGCATCCCGAGCGCTTTGAGATCACCCCCCGGCTCGCGGCGCTGATCGAGCTGGTGCACGAGCAAGGCGGGCGGGTCTGGGCGGTCGGCAGCACGGTGGTCCGCGCGCTCGAGAGTGCGGCGGGACCGGACGGCACCGTCCGAGCGGGCGCCGGCGAGACCTCGCTCATGATCACGCCCGGCTACACCTTCCGGGTGGTGGACCGGTTGATCACCAACTTCCATCTGCCCCGCTCGACCCTGCTCATGCTGGTGTGCGCGTTCGCCGGCCGGGAGCTGACGATGGCAGCCTATCACCACGCCGTCGTGGCCCGGTACCGCTTCTACTCTTATGGCGACGCAATGGTGATCCTCTGACTCCGGGAGCTTCCATGACCTTTGCCAATCCAGCCGGCAACGCCGCCGCGGCCGCCGCCGGATACGTGCGTGCACTGCTCGACCTGCTGGGCCGACAGGACCCGCTGACGGTTGCGGGAGAGCTGGTCCCCTGGCTGGAGCGCCGGGTGGCCGGACTCGACGAGGCCCGGCTCCGCCGGCCGGAGGCGCCGGGCAAGTGGTCGGTGATCGACGTGGTTCAGCACCTCGCCGACGCCGAGCTGGTCATGAGCTTCCGGATCCGGATGGCGCTGACCGAGGACCAACCCCGGCTCCAGGGCTACGATCAGGACCGCTGGGTCTCGGTGCTCCGGTACGCGGAGGTCCCACTCGACCTCGCACTGGCCCAGTTGGGGGGGCTGCGGGGCGGCAATCTTCACCTGTGGCGGGGGCTCACGCCGGAGCAGCGGCAGCGGGCTGGCCTCCACAGCGAAAGGGGACTCGAAAGCGTCGACCTGATGATCCGGATGATGGCGGGGCACGACCTGGTGCATCGGCGGCAGATCGATCGCATTCTCGGCGGAGCTCCGGGGCGGTGACGGCTAGGAACGGGCTGAATGGCCGGCCCCGCTGATGTTCGAGTTCCGGGTCGAGGCCAGCTCCGGCGCCGCCCGGGCGGGCACGCTCACCCTGCCCCACGGTGAGATCAGGACACCCGCGTTCATGCCGGTCGGCACCCACGGCGTGGTCCGTGGCCTGAGCGCCGAGGACGTCCGGCGCACCGCGGCCCAGATCATCCTCGGCAACACCTATCACCTGCACCTTCGCCCCGGCGAGGATGTGATCCGCTCGATGGGCGGGCTCAACCGGTTCACCACCTGGAACCGCCCCATGCTCACCGACTCGGGCGGCTTCCAGGTGTTCTCGCTCGAGGGACTTCGGAAGATCTCCGAGGAGGGCGTCGAGTTTCAGAGTCACGTCGACGGCTCCTACCGGACGCTCTCGCCCGAGCGCGCGATGGAGATCCAGTGGGCGCTCGGCGCCGACGTCGCCATGGCGTTCGATCACGTGGTGCCGGGACAGGCCCCGCGCGACGCCGCGCTCGACGGGATGGAGCGGACCCTGCGCTGGCTCGAGCGCTGCAAGACGAGGCACGACCAGCTGGGCGATGGGCCCTGCCAGACGATCTGGCCCATCATCCAAGGCGGCACCCACGACGATCTCCGCCGGCGTTCGCTGGAGGGCACCCTCGCCGCCGGACCGTGGACCGGCATCGCCATCGGCGGGCTCTCGGTCGGCGAGCCGAAACCGGTGATGCATCGCGTGCTGGAGGCGCTGGAGCCGGCCCTGCCGCGGGAGATCCCCCGTTATCTTATGGGTGTCGGCTTCCCGGCGGATCTGCTCGAGGGAATCGCCCGCGGCATCGATCTCTTCGACTGCGTGGCGGCCACCCGGAACGGGCGCCACGGGACCGCATGGCTGCCGGCCGGCAGGATCAACGTGCGGGGCGCCGCGCTCATCGGGTCGGCCGAGCCGCTCGACCCCGAGTGCGATTGCGAGACCTGCACCACGTTTCCCCGGGGCTATCTCCGGCATCTCTTCGTGATCGAGGACATCCTGGGGCTCCGGCTGATCTCACTGCACAATGTCCGCTTCCTGGTACGGTTGGGCGAGCAGGCGCGGGCGCACCTGCTCGCCGGCACGTTCGACGGCTGGCGCCACGAATGGCTCCGCCGCCACTATGCTCGAGGCACCTGAGGAGAGGCCATGTTCGGCACGCAATCCGGTTCGGGCGGCGGACTGACGGTCCTGCTGCTGCAGATGGTGGCGATCGGTCTGGTCTTCTATTTCCTCATCCTGCGCCCCTCGGGACAGGCGAGAAAGAAGCACGCCGAGCTGCTGGCGAACCTGAAAAAGGGCGACGAGGTGATGACCAGCGGAGGGATCATCGGCCGGGTGAAGGACATCAAGGACGTGGAAACCGATGGCGTCACGGAGACCCGGGTGACGGTGGAGAGCGGCACGGCCAGCGTCATCATTGAGCGGTCGCGGATCGTGCGCATCGGCGGCGCCTCGGCCCAGAGCGTGCCCGCGGCATGAGCCTGCGCCTGCTGCACCTGCTGGGCTCTCCCGTCCTCCGGCAGCACAGCGCCGAGGTGGGCGCGGTGGACGACGAGGTCCGCCAACTGGTCGACGACCTGTTCGAGACCATGGACGCCGCCCGCGGCGTCGGTCTCGCCGCCAATCAGGTCGGGGTGGCCCGGCGGGTCGCGGTGGTCGACGCCGACGGCGACCGGTTCGCCATGGTCGACCCGGTGATCGTCGAGACCGAGGGCCACTCGACGGCCGAGGAAGGCTGCCTCTCCATCCCCGAGATCTTCGGCGACGTCTCCCGGCCCGAGCGGGTGGTCATCGAGGCGCTCGACCGGGAGGGACAGCGCTACCGCCGGGAGGCCACCGGCCTCAAGGCGCGCGCCATCCAGCACGAGATCGACCACCTCGACGGCATCCTCTTTCTCGATCACCTGAGCCTGGTCAAGCGACAGATCCTGCTGGCCCGCTGGCGGCGGGAGCACAAGGACGACGCGAGCCACCTGAAAGAGGTGCAGCCGGAGTCCGCCCGGTCGGAGTGATGCGGATCGTCTTCTTCGGCACGCCGGAGTTCGCTGTCCCCTCACTCGAAGCGCTCCTCGGCGAGCGTCAGGTGATCGCCGGGGTGGTGACCCAGCCCGACAAGCCGCAGGGGCGCTCCCGCTCCACCCTGGTCCCTCCACCGATCAAGCTGATCGCGGAGCGGGAGCAGCTCCCGGTGCTCCAGCCGGTCCGCCCGGTCGGTGACCTCTTCCTCGCGAGCCTCCGGCGGCTCGAGCCCGAGCTCGGCGTGGTCGTCGCCTATGGGCACGTGCTCCGCCGCGAGGTGCTGGCGGTTCCCACCCACGGCATGATCAATGTCCATGCGTCGCTTCTCCCCCGCTGGCGCGGCGCCGCGCCGGTGCAGCACGCCGTGCTCGCGGGGGACCGGGAGACCGGCGTGAGCATCATGCGCATGGAGGAGGGACTCGACACCGGCCCGGTGCTCCATCGCGTGGCCACCGCCATCGGGCCCGAGGAGACCGCCGGCGCGCTTGCCGCCCGGCTGGCGGTGCTCGGGGCAACCGCGCTCAGCACCGTGCTCTCGCTCCTCTCCGCGGGGTCGATCACCGCGGAGCCGCAGGACGCCGCCGCCGCCACCTACGCCTCCAAGATCGAGCGCGAGACGGCCCATCTCGACTGGAGCGGCGAGGCCGCGAGCCTGGTGCGGCAGGTGCGTGCGTTTGATCCCAGCCCCGGCGCGTGGACCACCCACGCCGGAGAGCCGCTCAAGCTGTTCGGCGCCGCCACCTCGACCGAGCACGGCATGCCGGGGACGGTGCTGGCGGCCGACGAGCGGCTGGTCGTGGCCTGCGGCCGCGGGGCGCTGGCGCTCCGGGAGGTGCAGCCGGCCGGGAAGAACCGGCTCCCGGTGGGCGCCTGGGTCCGGGGGCGCGGCGTGGGGGTCGGAGAGCGGTTCGCGTGAGACCCCTCGCCCGCCTCCATGCGATCACGGACGGGGTGGTGCTCGCGGCACCGGATCTGGGAATCCGGGCCGCGGCGATCGCCGCCGCCGGGCCGGCCGTGGCCCTTCACGCCCGCGACCGCTCCGCCAGTGGCGCCGCCCTCACCGCTGCGGCGCGCCGGCTCCTCGCGCTCGCCCGTCCGCCCGAGGCGTCGGTGTTCGTGAACGGCCGGGCGGACATCGCCGCCGCGCTCGGCGCGCAAGGCCTCCAGCTCGGCTCCGAAGACCTGACCGCGGACGACGCGCGCGGCATCTTTTCGCGCGGGTGGATCGGCTGCTCGGTGCACAGCCCGGCCGAGGCGGTGCGGGCGGTGGACGAAGGGGCGGACTTTCTCCTGGTGGGGAACGTGTTCGAGACCGGCTCCCATCCCGGGCGCCCGGCGGCGGGGCTCAACCTGGTCCGCGAGACCGTGTCGCTGGGCCGGCCGGTGATCGCCATCGGCGGGATCGACCCCGCCCGCGCCGCGGAAGTCCGCGACGCCGGCGCCTACGGCGTGGCGGCGATCTCCGCGCTCTGGTACGCGCCCGACTCGGCCGCGGCGGCCCTGGCGCTGCTCCAGCCCTGGGTGGACGCCTCGTGAGCGGGCTCCAGGTCGTGGTGAACGGGGAGATCCGCCGGATCGCCGGCCCGGCGAGCCTGCTGGATCTCCTGGGACAGCTCGGGCTGGACCCTCGCACCGTCGTGGTGGAGCTCAATCGCGAGATCGTCCGGCGCCCCCGTCTCGGGGAGACGCTGCTCACCGAGGGCGACAGCATCGAGCTGGTGCACTTCGTGGGCGGAGGCTGAGGCTACCGGGCTCTATTATGTTCCGGGCATGACCGTCACGCTCGCCAACGAACTCGCCCTCGATGCGCCGCTCACCGTGGGCGGCCGGAGCTTCCGGTCCCGCCTGATGGTGGGCACCGGGAAATACCGCACCAACGGCGACATGGTGCGGGCCATCGAGGCCTCGGGCGCCGAGATCGTCACCGTCGCGGTGCGCCGGGTCGACCTCGACCGCAGCAGGGAAGAGGGCATTCTCTTCCACCTCAGCCCCGATCAGTATTTTCTGCTCCCCAACACCGCGGGCTGCTACACCGCCGACGAGGCCGTGCGCTACGCCCGCCTCGGTCGGGAGGCCGGGTTCAACGATTTCGTCAAGCTCGAGGTCATCGGCGACCGGGAGACGCTGCTGCCCGACACCGAGGCCCTGCTGGTGGCCACCCGCGAGCTGGCGCGCGACGGCTTCAAGATCCTGGCCTACACCACCGACGATCTGGTCACCGCGCTTCGGCTGGAAGACGCCGGCTGCGCCGCCGTCATGCCGCTCGCCTCGCCCATCGGCAGTGGATTGGGGCTGCTCAACCCGTACGGCATCCGCACGATCAAGCGGCGGCTCACGGTACCGGTGATCGTCGACGCCGGCGTGGGCACGGCGTCGGACGCCTGCCTCACCATGGAGCAAGGCGTCGACGGCATCCTGATGAACACCGCACTGGCCGAGGCGCAGGATCCGCCGACGATGGCGCGGGCGATGCGCCTGGCCGTCGAGGCCGGACGCGCGGCCTATCTCGCCGGACGGATGCCCCGCCGGGAGGTGGCGGTGCCGTCGAGTCCGCTGCGGGGAATGCTGGAGTAGACCGACGCGACAGTGGACTCTCCCGAATCGGGCGTCGCATCGCGCCGGGCCGCGCTCGAGGTGCTGCAACAGGTCCGCGCGGGCCGGCCGTTCGGCACGGCACTGGATCAGGCGGTGAAGGATCTGGCCGCGGCGGACCGGCGGCTGGCACACGAGCTGGCGGCCGGCGTGCTGCGGAGCCAGGCCACGCTGGATGCCCGGCTGGCGCCGCTGGTGCCCCGGGGCTGGGAGGGCGTTGCCCCCCAGCTCAAGGAGGTGCTTCGGCTCGGCGCCTTTCAGCTTTCGGCGCTCGACCGGATCCCGGCCCACGCCGCGGTGGACACCAGCGTGACGCTGGCCAAAGAGGTCGGGGGCACGAGAGCGGGCGGCTTCGTGAACGCGGTGCTCCGCCGCCTGGGTCCCGCTACGGCGGCCGGCAGCGACGCGCGGGCTCCCGCCGAGCGGCTCGCTGAGGAGTTCTCCCATCCGCGGTGGATGGTGGAGCGCTGGCTCGAGCGGTACGGACCGGAGGAGACCAGAGCGCTCCTCCAATGGAACAATACCCGGCCTCGCCTGGTCCTCCAGCCGGCCCGCGAGGCGCTGCCATCGCTGGAGGCGAGATGGCGCTCGGCCGGCATCGCGGTCGAGCCGGCGCCGTATGGCGCGGGACTGGTGACCGACCGGACGCGCCCCACCGAGCTCCCCGGATACAACGACGGCGCCTTCATCGTGCAGGACCCGGCGCAGGCGCTGCTCGCCTGGTTCGCCGACCTGCCGCCGGAGGCGACGCTGTACGACGCCGCCGCCGCGCCCGGTGGCAAGGCGATCTCGCTGGGGCGCCACGTGGCGGGCGTGATCGCCGCCGACGTGAGCCGCGCGCGGGTGCGGCGCCTGGCGGCGAACCTCGCCCGCGCGGGCAGCGGACGCGAGCGGGCGATCGTGGCGGACGCACGGCAGCCGCCGCTCCGGCCCCTGGGCGCCGTGCTGCTCGACGCGCCCTGCCTGGGCACCGGAACCTTCGCGCGGCATCCTGACGCGCGCCTCCGGATCACGCCCGATGCCCTCGCCCACCTGGAGCGGCGCCAGGCCGAGCTGCTCGACCGCACCGCGGCCGTGGTGGCGCCCGGCGGTCTCCTAGTCTACGCCACCTGCTCGCTGGAGCCGGAGGAGAATGAGCGACAGGTTGGCCGGTTTCTCGACCGACACCCGGAGTTCAGTCGCGAGCCCAGCGAGACGTTTCCGCCAGCGCTGCTGTCACCGGACGGAGATCTCATGATCCTCCCGCAGCGTCACCATATGGACGGAGCGTTCGCGGCCCGCCTGAGGCGCGCCGGATGAGGACCCGACGTCACACCGGGCCGGCGCTCTCCTTCGGCCCGGGCACGCCATCGCGGCGGTTCCTGCGCGACCTCGGTCTGGTGGCGCTGACGTTCGTGGTGGGCTACGGCGTGTCGGCGCTGTGGATCTCACCGGGCTCGCTGGTCGGCACCGACCACCCAATTCCCCGGGTGCTGGGCCTTCCCGAAGCGGCGGCGCGCGCCAAGCTGGCCGGCATCGGTTTCCGGCCCCGGATCGAGGGCGAGTGGCCCAGCGACACCTCGCGCCGTGGAACGGTGGTGTGGCAGGATCCGCCGCCGGACATGGTGCTGCCGCCCAACAGCGACGTGCAACTCATGCTGAGCGGCGGGCCGGCGCCGGCGACGGTGCCGGACGTGATCGGCTTCGCCCTGCCGGACGCGGAGAAGGTGTTCGACGCGGCCGGCGTGAAGGTGGGGCGGGTCGACACCGTGCGCGCCGGCCCCGAGGCCAGCGTGGTGATCGCCACCCGTCCCGCCGCCGGGAGCGGCCGGCCTCGAGGGGCGGCGGTCGATCTGGTGGTGAGCGGCGGAGCCCAGAGCGGAGGTGGACTGTGAGCGTGCGCATCGCCCCCAGCGTGCTGAGCGCCGACCTCGGGCGGCTGCGGGAGCAGATCGAGCAGGCGCTCGCCGGGGGAGCCGAGTGGGTCCACGTGGACGTGATGGACGGCCACTTCGTGCCCAATCTCACGTTCGGCGCACCGATCATCCGCGCCCTCCGGCGGATCACCGACCGGCCGCTCGACGTGCACCTGATGGTCGAGCGGCCCGAGCAGTACATCGCCGAGTTCGCCGACGAGGGCGCCAACGTCTTCACCTTTCACCCGGAAGCCACCGTGCACGTGCAGCGCCAGCTCGCGGTGGTGCGCGAGCGCGGGATGCTGGCCGGCCTGGCGCTCAACCCGGCCAGTTCGCTCAGCCTGGTGGAGGAGGTGGTGGATGACCTCGACCTGCTGCTGATCATGTCGGTGAATCCGGGGTTCGGCGGACAGTCCTACCTCCCCAACGCGACGGACAAGCTCCGCCGGGCCCGCGCGCTGCTGGACCGGCGGGGGTCGCGCGCCGTGCTCGAGGTCGATGGCGGCATCACCCGCGCCACCATCGGCGAAGCGTGGTCGGCCGGGGCGGATACCTTCGTCGCCGGCACCGCCGTGTTCGGCGTCGCCGATCCGGCGGAGGCGGTGCGAGACCTCACCCGGCAGTGCGCCGTGCTCGCCTGACGCGACCCATGTCCAGGCAATGGATCTTCGTCGGGCTGGTGCTGGCGGGTGTCGCCGCCGGAGCGACCGTGCTCACCCGAGTCGGCAGCGAGGTCGCGTCCGTCGAGGTGGGTGCCACGGCCCCCGACTTCCACGCGGTGGACCTCGCCACCGGCGACTCGGTGACGCTCCACCAGCGCTATCGGGGCAAGGTCACCCTGGTGAACATCTGGGCCACCTGGTGCGAGCCGTGCAAGATCGAGATGCCGGCGATGGAGCAGGTCTATCAGGCGCTCGCCCCTCGCGGCTTCACGGTCGCGGCGGTGAGCATCGACGAAGGGGAACCCGACGAGGTCCGGGCCTTCGGGCAGGAGCTGGGGCTTTCGTTCGACCTGCTACAGGATCGGAGCACCCGGATCAAGCAGATCTATCAGACGACCGGCGTGCCCGAGAGCTTCCTGCTCGACCGACGGGGTGTCATCGTGAAGCGGAACATCGGCGCGCAGGACTGGAACTCACCGGCCAATCGCGCGCTGGCCGAGCGCCTGCTCGCCGAGCCCGGACCCTGACGTGGCCGAGTGGATCCTGGGGATCGAGACCTCCTGTGACGAGACCTCCGCCGCGCTGCTCCGGTGCGAGCGGGGGCGCCGGCCCGAGCTGGGCGGGCTGGTCATCCTGTCGCAGGACGTGCATCGGGTATTCGGCGGCGTGGTGCCCGAGCTCGCCAGCCGGGCGCACCTGCAGACCCTCGGATCGGTGGTGGAGCGCACCCTGGTCGACGCGGGGATCGGGCTCGCCCAGGTGGATGGGATCGCCGTGACCGCGGGCCCCGGCCTGGTGGGGGCGCTCCTGGTCGGCGTGATGTACGGCAAGACGCTCGGGTTCAGCCTCGACCGCCCGGTGCTGGGAGTGAATCACCTGGAGGGTCATCTGTTCGCGCCGGTGCTGGAGGACGCGGAGCTCACCCCGCCGTTCGTGGGTCTGCTGGTGAGCGGCGGGCATACCATGCTGCTGGACGTGCCGGCCTGGGGCGAATACCGGCTGCTGGGTCAGACCCTGGACGACGCGGCGGGAGAGGCGTTCGACAAGGTCGCCAAGCTGCTGGGTCTGGGGTATCCCGGTGGTGCCGCGATCGAGCGTCTGGCGCGGGAGGGCCGGAGCGACCGCCATCGCTTTCCCCGCCCCATGCTCCAGGAGCTGGGGCGCGAGGGCCCGAATCAGTACGCCTTCTCCTTTTCCGGCCTCAAGACGGCGGTGCTCCGCGCCGTCCGCGGCGGGCCGGCCGGCCAGCGGGAGCTTACCGATCCCGAGCGCGCCGACCTGGCGCGCGGCTTTCAGGACGCGGTCGTTGAGGTGCTGTCGGCCAAGGCGGCGCACGCCGTGGCGGCGCTGGGCTACGACAGGGCGATGATCGGCGGCGGGGTGGCCTGCAACGGGGCGCTGGTAGCCCGGCTCCGCGAGCGGCTGGCGGGACGAGCCCGGGTGAGCGTAGCTTCCCCGCGGCTCAATACCGACAATGCGGCGATGATCGCCGCCGCGGGCGCGTGGCGCCTCGCGCGGGGTGAGCGAAGCGGGTGGGACCTGGAGCCCCGCGACGACCTCCCGCTTCCCGGCCTGGTCACGCCATCTCTCGTCTCGGGACTCGCCCCATGACCATCTATCCCCTGGTCTTTCACCTCGGCCCACTGGAGATCACCGGCTACGGCATCATGATGATGGTGGCGTTTCTCATGGGCGGGTGGCTGGTATCGCTGGAGCTCCGGCGCCGGGGATTCTCGGAGGACTATGCCGCGGACATGGTGGCCGCCGCAGTCATTGGCGGAATCATCGGGGCGAAGCTCTGGTACGTGGCGCTCACCCGCGATCCGGGCGCGCTCTTCTCCCGGGGCGGACTGGTCTGGTACGGCGGATTCCTCGGGGGGACCGCGGCGGTGATCCTCAACGGGTGGCGGCTCCGGGTGCCGCTCCGATGGACCATGCAACTGGTCGCGCCCGCGCTCGCGGCGGCCTACGCCCTGGGCCGGGTCGGCTGCTTCATGGTGAACGACGACTACGGCCGGCCGTCGAGCGTGCCCTGGGCGGTGCGCTTTCCCCGCGGGCTCCCGCCGTCCACCGCCGGCAACATGCAGCACCTGTTCGGCATTCCGGTCCCGGCCGGCAGCAGTCCGTCGACGGTGCTGGCCGTGCACCCGACCCAGCTGTACGAGACCACCCTCATGCTGGTGGCGTTCGCGGTGCTCTGGAGCCTCAGGCGGCGCATGCGCCCGGTGGGTTGGCTGTTCGGGCTCTACCTGGTGTTGGCCGGCTCGGAGCGGTTCGCGGTGGAGTTTCTCCGGGCCAAGGACGACCGGTTCCTGGGACCGTTCACGCTGGCGCAACTCACCTCGGTGATCCTGATCGGGGTGGGCGCCTGGCTGCTCACGATGTGGCGGGAGGGACCCAGCCCGGCTTCGGGCGGCTATCTGGAGGGTGGCAAGAAGACCTTGATGTCAAAGAAGTAGACAGCGCCTTAAGTCATTGAGATTCAATAAGTTGCGAGTGCAAGCTTTGAGATGTATCAATCTTCGACAATTCCGGCCCCCGCGCGCCCCTCCGGCAAACCCAAGTAAGTGATTGCAGGAAAACCGCTTACAAAACAGTGTCGAGTGGCACCGCATTTGCCTCTTCCAAGGTCGGAAACGCAGCAGACTTCATCTCAAAAGTGGTAGGTCGAAGAAGGGTGGAGCGGGCACATCGGCCTGTCTCCGTAAACTCAGGGGGCGATCTACCACGCTTTCTCGAACGGCTCGCCGACTTTGGCGGGCCGTTCGAGCGTTCGGCCGCCCGTACGATCGTGACGCCCCGCTCAGCGAATCAGCACGTCGCGATCCGCCACCAGGATTCCATCCCGATCGGCATAGAGGTGCCCGCCGGGCAGGAAGGTGACGCCGGCGAAGGTGACCGGTACGCTCCGCTGCCCGGTCCCGGTCTTCCCGCTCTTCATCGGCACCGCATGGAGCGCCTTCACCCCAATCGGCGTGTCGGCCAGCTCGGCGGAGTCGCGGATGCAGCCGTGCACGACGAGCCCGCTCCAGCCCTTCTGGTGGGCCAGCGCGGCGAGCCGCCCGCCCACCAGCGCGGAGCGCACCGAGCCGCCGCCGTCCACCACCAGGACCCGGCCCCGGCCCTCGGTCTCCAGCACCTGGCGCACCAGCGCGTTGTCCTCGAACACCCGCACGGTCTCGATCTCGCCGGCGAAGCTCAGCACCCCGCCCCAGTCGCGGAAAAGCGGCTCGGCCGCGCGCAGCTGCTGGGCGAACTGGTCGCAGAGATCGGGAGTCGTGAAGCTCACCGCGGCGGCTTGGAGGCGGTGGCGTTGCTCGCCGATGCCGCGATGTGTCTCCGCATCCGCTCCACTTCCGCCTGCATCTCCCCCAGGTCGGCCTCCATCCGCTCCAGCGAGCGGAGCAGATCGTGGCTGGCCCCCCGGCCTTCCGGGACGATGGCCCGGGTGCGCCGGCGGACCCGACGGGGCTCGAGCCCGAAGGTCCAGACCAGGGCCAACAGGAGCAGGACCAGCAGGAGCCCCTGGACCGCGAGCGACTCGACCGTCGGGTAGATCCCGAGTGCCGGGATCCGAGGCGCCCAGGGGGCGAAGCTGCTGGGCAAGAGGTCGCCTTCCTGCAGCTCGGCGATGCCCTTCCCGGCGAAGACGAAAGCCATGTAGTAAAGGAACGCGCTGGTGACCGCGAAGAACGGCTTGAGCGGAAGCCGCACCCCGAACCGGTGAATGGCCACGTAGAGGATCAGCAGGAAGACGGAGCCCACTACGATGCCGCCCACCACCGGCATGGCGCCGCCGCCGCCGGCCGACAGAAACAGCGCCTTGTAGAAGAGGACCGTCTCGAACCCCTCACGGTAGACCGCCAGGAAGGCGGCCGCGGAGAGCGCCAGGGCGGAGCCGCTGGAGAGGGCGTCCTGCACCTTGCTCTTCACGAAATGATTCCACTTCACCACTTCCATCTTGGAGAGCAGCCAGTAGCTGACGTAGAACAGCACCGCCGTCGCCAGCATCATGGTGCCGCCCTCCAGCGCCTCCCGCTTGGCCGGCGACAGCACGAAGATCGTCTCCAGCGCGAGCGCGGTCAGCAGGCTGGCGCCGACGGCGGCGCCCACGCCGATGTTGATGTCCCGCTTCCTGTGACCGGCGCCCATTTTGGTCAGGAAGGTCATCAGGGCGCCGACGATCAGGATCGCCTCGAGTCCCTCCCGCAGCAGAATGATGAGCGATTGGAAGAAGAGGTTGACCGGCGAGAGGTCGTTGCCGATGGTGCGCTCCGCCTTCTCCAGGCCCGCCGCGAGCCGGCTCCGGATGGCGCTCAGCTCCGCCGGCGTGGCGCCGCCCGCCGCGCGGGCCCGGAGCGTCGCGAACGACGCCTCCAGCTCGGCCGCGAGCGCCGGATCCTTGGCCCGGACCGTTCGCTCGACCTGCTCGAACGTCATGTAGGCGTCGACGGCGCGGGCCGTGGCCGCGGGGCTGCCCGAGCGTGCCAGGGTGTAGGCCGAGTCGATCTGCCCGCGGACCCGATCGAAGACCTGGGCGGTGGCGGCGGCGCCGGCGTCGGACTGGAAGGTCCGCGCGGCGGCCACCCGGGCGAGGGCGCCCGGCTCGGCGGCATCGTGCAGGCCCAAGGCCGCGACCAGTTGATCGTCCGACATCCGGCCGGTGGTCGCGAAGGTCCGAAGCGCGGGCGGCACCTCTCCCGCCGGGGCGGGCAGCCGGAGTACGCTGGCGTAGAGCGCCGCGGCCCAGCGGTCCTCCGCCGGCAGGCGGGCCTCGAACGCCGGCATCGCGGTGCCCCCGGTGCCGATGCTGATGCGGCGGTAGTAGTCGAGCGGAGAGACGTCGTTGAGGGCGGCGTGATCGGCGAGGTTGGCCGGCGGAGGCTCGAGGCCCGGCGCCTGCGGCCCGTCACCGCGCCCGATGCTGCCGTGGCAGCCCGCGCAATTGGCCTGGTAGACCTCGGCGCCACGGGCAAGCGACGGCGCCTGGGCGGGCAGTTCGTCGAGCGACACCCCGAACCGCTGGGAGAGCCCCAGGGCCAGGGTCCGCACCCGAGCATCCAATGTGTCCGGCGGCGAGGTGCGACGCACCAGGTGGATCAGGCTGTCGATCTGGAGGATCGCGGGCCGCGCGCTGTCGCCGGGCAGAAGCGCGGCCGAGCGGCGGGCCTCCTGGAGGAACATGGCGGCCTCCTCGACCTCGTTCTTCGCCACCACCCTGCCATCGACCACGCCGGCCCGGTACTCCTGCGCGGCGAGCTGGGCCGTGGCGGCCACCCGCCGGACGACGGGCGCCCGGTCCTCCTCGCCCGCTGGGGTCTGCGCCTGCTGCGACACGGCCGCGGCCACCCAGACGAGGAGTGGAAGAATCCCACTACTGAGAATCATTCTCACCCGATTTGAAGGTCCTGCGACTAAAGTAGAGTCGGGCACTCGGAATTGGAAGACACGCGGTGGGACGACCGCCGAATGATCAGGGAGACTGCACCACCGCCACCGCCCCCGCGGCGGTGCCCGAGTGGGTGAGCGAGACCTGAATCCGGAGCCCGCCGCGGCTTTGCGACAGACTCGCCGCCAGTCCGTGGAGCCGGATGGCGGGACGGCCGTCGCCGTCGCGGGTGATCTCGATCTCCCGCCAGCCGACTCCGCGCGCACCGGGAAGCGCCTGGAGCGCCTTGTAGACGGCCTCCTTCGCGGCGATCCGAGCCGCCGCGTGGCCGGTGGGATCGGGCCGGGTGGCGAGATACGCGCGCTCCTCCTCGGTGAAGAAGCGGGTCATCGCCTGCTCGCCCTTGTGCTCGAGCAGGCGGGCGACTCGCGCGAGGTCGACCAGGTCCACGCCGACGCCGAGCACGCTCACGGCCAGCTCCACCAGAAGGCGGCGAAGGAGTGCAGCGGAGCCGGCACCGGGACGAACCCCCCGAGGATCAGTCCCAGGTAGCTCGCGCCACAGAAGACGACGGCCGTGAGCGCCCAGACCGGCCAGGTGGGACGCCGCCAGCCGCGCACCAGCTCGATCTCCACCAGCCAGCGCTCCTGTTCGGCCCCGGCCGCCGATTCCAGCGCGCGCCAGGCGGATTCCAGGCGCCGGCTGACCGCCGTCAGCGAAGACTGCCAGTCGCCGTCGCCGGCCCGGGTCGGCCCTGAGTCGACTCGCCGGACCGATTGCTCCAGCGCGTCGAGCGCCGTCACCAGCGGTGCCCCACCGCTGCCCAGTCGAGCCGCGATCGCGCGAGTATCGTCGTCGGTGAGCAGCAGCGCGCGGAGCCGCCGCGGAGGAAACCGCGACTCGCCCGCGGCCTCGCGGAAGTGCGCGTTGACGGCGCCGCTGATCCGTCCCGCGGCCGCGTCGACCGCGCGCTCCCAGAGCGCCAGCCAGGCGACCCGTGCGAGCGAGGCGACGGCGCCGGCGCGATCGCCCGCGGCGGCGAAGGCGCGCCCCGCCCCGGCGAGATCGAAGACGCCGGTCACCAGATCGAGTCGGATGTCGTCGAGCGCTACGCCGATGGGACTGCGCGAGGGGGCCAGGACCGGGTCGCCGAGCCGGCCGAGGGAGGGCCCGAGCTCGGGCACGGACCAGGTCATTCGAGAATCGCCTCCAGCACCCGGTCGGTGTCGGACAGATCGTCGAACGCCGCGTGTGGCCCGCACGCGGCCAGCTCCGCGACCGAGTAGGAGCCCGTCGCCACCGCCACCGCGCGGGCGGCGATGCCCGCCCCGCAGCCGATGTCCGCCGGCGTGTCGCCGATGATCACGACCTCGGCGCCGCTGGGGACCCGGCCGAAGATCGGTTGGGCCCGCCCCGCGGCGATCGGGGGCAGCTCGTGACGATATGCGGCATCGGAGCCGTACGCTCCGACCGGAAACCGGGCCGGATCGATGCCGCCCGAGCGGAGCTTGAGCGCCGCGCCCTGGGCCACGTTGCCGGTGAGCAGGCCGAGGACGACGGAGACCTCCTGCTGCAGTCGATCGAGCAGCGGGAGAACGCCGGGCATCACCGTGGTCCGGGCCGTGGGGAGTCCCAGCTCGCGGGCGAGATGGCCCACGTAGCGCTCGCAGAGCCGCCGCACCCGCGGCGAGTCTCTCGGCTCGGGCTGTCCCACGGCGGCCAGCACCTCGGCCAGGATCTCGGGATCGGTCTTGCCGTCGAACCGGATCCGGTCGAGCGGGGTGACGTCCGCGATCTCTTCGCTCAGCGCGGCGAAGATGGCGCGGCGGCCCGCTCCGGCGGTGAGCAGGAGGGTTCCATCCACGTCGAAGAGCACCAGCTTCCGCTTCACCGCTCCTCCATCCTCCGCACCGCCACCAGGCGCTCCCGGAGCGAGGCCGCTCGGGCGCCCGGGAGCCACGACTCCTGCAGCACGCCGCCGCAGGCGACCGTCGAATGCACCAGGGTGTCCGCCTCGCCGGCGAAGGCGACGTGGGTGATGCTCCGGCCGGCGTCGCCCCGGAAGAAGAGCAGATCGCCCGGGCGGGGCTGATCCACCGAGCCGGGCACACCGTATTCGATCTGCTGCGAGGAGTCGCGCGGGAGGCTCAGGCCCCGGGCGGCGAAGCTGGTCTGGACCAGTCCGGAGCAGTCGACGCCCCAGGGAGTCACCCCACCCCACGCGTAGGGCGCGCCGGCGAAGTGCTCCAGCGCCCAGCGCTCGGGTGCCTGGGCCCGCGCCTCGGCCAGCAGCGAGTCGGCGGCGGGGATGGCGCCGTCGGTGAGGCGCCCACGCCGGCCGTCGGGCAGCCGGACCGCGTCCTGGTCCAGCGCCACCCGGGCGCGGAGTGGAAGCCGCACCGGCTGGTTGCCGACCCGGAGGGTGGCCCCCATGCTCCAGCCCGTGGCGTCCCGCTGCCACGCTTCCGACTCGGAGCGGTCGACTTCCGACAGATAGCCGCAGTGGACCCAGCCTTCGTATCCGTCCGAGTAGACCCGCACCCGGCGCCAGTCGCCCGAGGTCTCCAGCAGCTCGGCGCCCTCGCCCAGCACCAGCTGGGTCACCTGCTCCGCCCGGAGACTCGGCTGGGCGCAGAGCGGCGCGAGAGCGGCGCGCGCGATGACGTCGGTGGTCACGGACGGGAAGCCCGAGCGAGACTCAGGCGCTGGGAGGCGCTGCGGTGCCGGTCTTGGCGGCGCACTCGCGGCAGCGGGTGACGCCGCGGAACGAGCAGATGAGGCAGATGAACGTTCCGCACAGGTCGCACGGGTAGCCTTCCGAGGCCCGCTCTTCCCGGCCGCAGGCGCGGCAGGACATGGCATCGTGCTCGTGGGTCTCGGCCATGCGGGCTCAGGAGGTAAGGTTGTAGCGCTTGATCTTGTTGATCAGCGTCGCGCGGGAGATGCCCAGCTCGATGGCCGCGCGGGTGCGGTTGCCGGTGTGATGCTTGAGCGTGCGCTCGATGTGCTGGCGCTCGAGGTCCTCCAGGCTGAGCGGCGTGTGCCGCCGGTCGCCGATACCGGGCCGGGCGCGGAACTCGCCCGGCAGGTGCTCCACGCTCACCGCGGGCGCCCCGCGGCCGAGGATCAGCGCGCGCTCTAGCACGTTGCGCATCTCCCGCACGTTACCGGGCCAGCCGTACGCCAGCAGCCGCTCGAGCACTTCGCTGGTGACGGTCGGCGGCCCGTCGGGCAGCTCGGAGCGAAGATCGGTCATGAGCCGGGTGATGAGCGCCAGCCGGTCTTCCCGGGAGCGGTCGCGCACGGCGGGCAGCATGAGCGGCATGACGCTGAGCCGGTAGTAGAGGTCCTCGCGGAACTGGCCCCGCTCCACCTCGGCCTGCAGGTCCTTGTTGGTGGCGGCGACCAGGCGGACGTCGACCGTGATCTCACGGGTCCCGCCCAGCCGGCGGAAGGTCTTGGTCTCCAGCACCTTGAGCAGCTTGGGCTGGAGCTCTTGGGCCAAGTCGCCGATCTCGTCGAGGAAGATGGTGCCGTGATCGGCGATCTCGAAGAGCCCCTGCTTGCGGTCCTTCGCGTCGGTGAACGCGCCCTTCTCGTGGCCGAAGAGCTCGGAGTCGAGGAAGGTGGCGTTGAGCCCCGCGCAGTTGACTTCGACGAAGGGGGCCCGGGCCCGAGGGCTCAGGTCGTGCATCATCCGCGCGACCCACCCCTTGCCCGTCCCGCTCTCGCCGGTGAGGAGCACCGTGGTCCGCTCGCTCTGGGCCAGCAGCGCCACCTGGTGGGCGAAGTCCTGCATGCCGGACGAGGTCCCCAGAGAGTCGAGCCCGTGCCCTGGGGCGCTCTGCACCAGGAGCGCCTCGTTCACCCGGCGGAGGCGCGCCTTGTCGGCCACCCGCGCCGTGGCCGCGGCGAGGTGCTCCATGTCGACCGGCTTGGTGAGGAAGTTCTCCGCGCCGAGCTGCATGGCGCGCACCGCCGTGGCGACGTCGCCCTGGCCGGTCAGCAGGATCACCGCGGCGTCGCGCTGCCGCATGTTCTCCAGCACTTCCATGCCGTCCATGCCGGGGAGGCCCAAGTCGAGGATGACCACTTCGGGGCGGAGCCGGTCGAAGGTCGCCATGCCGGCCTCCCCGCTCAGCTCCCGGGTGACCTCGTAGCCCAGCCGCTCGAAGTAGTTCCCGATACCGCGCAGAACGTCCACGTCATCATCGATGAGCAGAACGGAACCCGCCATGAAGGACACCTCGGGTGGGGCTGAACGGTGCGAAGGGCTGCCCCCCAAAAATTAGTCAGTCTGCGCGCCCGCGCCATGGCTCACCCCTGACCCGGCACCAGGATGCGGATGGCACCGGGCACCACTCTCGCCACGAATGGCGTCTCTCCGCCGGGCTCGCCGTCGAGCTGGACCGGCTGGACCGGGTGACTCTCCACCCGGATCTCCCGGCCGCGGGCGTAGCCCACGAAGGTGTCCTCGTCCTCCAGCGCCGGGGTGACCCGCAGGAGGTCCCAGATGGCCCGGACGCTCTGGCCCAGGCTGTTCGCGCGCACCACCACCACGTCGAGCAGTCCATCGTCCGGCGTGATGCCCGCGCCGAGCCGCACGTAGGGCGGGATGACTTCACCGCAGTTGGCGACCAGGACCATGGCGGCGTTGGCGTCGTACTCGACGCCGTCGACGGTGATGACGTGCGCCGTGCTGCGGATCTCGCTGATCAGGCGGAGCGTGGTGGCGACGTAGGCCGCCATCCCCCAGCGCTGCTTGTGGTGTGAGAGGGTGCCGGCCATGACCCGCGCATCGTAACCCGCGCCGCAGGCCACCGCGAAGTACTGGATCTCCGCCCCGCGTTCCATCCGGCCCAGGTCGAAGAGCTTGGAGCGGCCGGCGATGAGGGCCCGCGCGGCACGGGCCGGCGAGGCGGGGATGCGCAAGTTGCCGGCGAGGAGGTTGCCGGTGCCGCCGGGGATCACGCCCAGCGCCACCTCGGTGCCGACCAGCGCCGCGGCGGCCTGCATGGTGGTCCCGTCGCCGCCGAACACGGCGACGACATCGGCCCCGGTGCTCACCCCGTACTCCGCCAGGGTCTTGGCGTCGCCCGGCCCGCCGGTGGCGAGCACCTCCACGGTCCACCCCGCCGAGCGCAGCGTGCGCACGATCGCCTCCACCGCGGCGCGCCGGGTGCGCGCGGCGGCGGGATTGGTGATCAGCAGGACGCGCGCCATCCTAGAACTCCCGCTCCCAGAGGATGTCCAGGCCGACCTGGTACGGGGTGCTCACGGTCGGCTGGGTGAGCCCGCCGGGCCGGCACGACTGGATGGTGGGCTCGACCGTGCTCTGAAACTTCCACTCCCGGCTGAAGCGGAACTCGAGCCCCGCGCCGAGATTCTTGTAGCTGAGCTGGCTGAAGTCGGGACAGAAGCCCGCGTTGAAGGTGAGGAAGGTCTTCTTCCCGATCTGCCACCCGGCGGCGAGCTGGGTGAGCGTGGCGCCTCCGCTGGGGCTGGAGATGCCGGGGCGGATCTCGATCAGGTCGATCGGGATGCCGATGTCCTGAATCAGCGCCCGCTCGAGCTCGCTGGAGAGCGCGCTGGAAAAGTAGGAGAGCCCGGTGGTCACCAGGCTGCCCTGCCCCAGGAGCGTTGCCTCGTTGGCGGGATAGCCGGTGATCAGGTAGGACACCAGATCGGTCTCCGAGATCGGCGGCCGGAAGGTGCTCGAGAGGGTGAGCTTGGGCGCGTAGAGCGTGCCCGTGATGTTGGCGATCACCGGCACCTCGTCGCCCCGGACCGGCCGGACCGTGTGCTGCGCCTGGATGTCGAGCTGGGCATTCAGATTGCCCTGGTAATTCACCTCGCCCCGGATCACCGTGAAGTCCCGCGTCACCGGCCCGATCTTGAGGGTGTAGGTGCCCCGCGGTGCGGCGAGCGTCCCGGTCGGCTGGTACTCCTGGCGCACCTTGCTCGCCCGGACCTGCCCCTCGAGCTGAATGTTCGCCTCGGCCGAGCGGAGCCACACGTCGGAGCCCATCTCCAGCCTGAGGCCGTCGATCCGAAGCGAATCGAGAAAGCGATTCTGAAACTTGGACCCGAGCTTCTCCTGCCGGATCAGGGTGGTGTCCACCAGATCGGCGTAGGCCGGGTCTTCCAGATCCACGATACGCTTGTTGATCAGGTCCGCGAAATAGAGCACCCCGCTGTTGGCCAGGAGTCGGCCGGTGAGCGTGGCATCGAACACCGGGCCTTTGATCTGCAGGTCGCCGGTGCCGGTGAGCGAGAGGAAGCTGCGCACGTCGATGGCGCGGAACTGGGTGGCCTTGAGCGCGAGGTCGAGCACCGGGCGGGAGAGTTTCTCCAGCCGGATGGAGCCGCCGACGGTGAGCCGGCCGCCGCCCCTGGTGGTGAAGAGCACGTCGTTCAGCACCAGCGAATCGCCCTGGAGCACGGCGCGGCCACGCACCGTGTTGTAGTGCACGCCGAGGCCCGGGACCGTCATGGTGCCCTTCCGCACCTGGACCGAGCCGGCCAGGCGCGGGGCGTCCCAGGTCCCCTCCACCTGCACGTCGGCGGCGAGGGTGCCGTCCACCCGGGTCACCGCCGGGGTCAACGCCTCCAGCAGACCCAGGTTCACGCTGTCGGCGTGCGCGCGCACCGAGAGCGGGCCCTCGAGCCGCCGCTTCTCCGCCCCGCGCAGGGCGAGATCGAGCGGCAGGTGGGCCTCGACCTGGAGAATGTTCTCCCCGGTACGCCAGAGCTCGAGATTGGCGTCGAGCCGGCGATCCTGGTAGTTGAGCACCGCTTCCGCCAGCGGGGCCTGGAAATCACCGAACCTGGCGTCCGACAGGCGAGCGGTGCCGCGGAACGTCGGCGCCTTGGCCGTCCCGCCCACCTGCAGGTCGAGGCCGATCTCCCCGTTGAGGCCGGTGGTGTCGCGCTGGAGGAGGCCGTAGAGGTCGTGCAGGTCGAGGCCGAACAGCTCGAGGGTGAGCGCCCCGGCCTCGGTGCCGGGCACCCGGCCCGCCACGCGCATGCTGCCGGAGCCGTCGGTGGCCACCAGCGCGAGCGGACTCACCGAGGGCGCGGAGTCGGCGAGCGACACGACCGCCGGCTCCTGCAGCCGGTAGCGATGGGCGGCCAGCGCGGCGAGCAGGGTATCGATCTGGACCAGCTCCTCGTTGTCCTTCCAGTACCACTGGCCGGCGCCGTCGAAGCGGGAGGCACCGCCCACCGTGGAGCCCGCGTTCCAGCCGACCGAGTCCGCGAACCCGCTGGCCGCCGCGGAGATCCGGTGGAAGGCCCACTTCTGCACGATGACCGAGTCCGACTTCACCGCCGCGGTCACTCGCGGCCGCCGGCCGCCGAGCCAGCTCACGCGGCCGGAGATTTCGGGCGACCGGATCCGCTGCCACTCGAGTCCGCGGAGCGTCAGCTCGGCAGCGGCGTCCAGCGAATCGAGGCTTCCCGCCAGGCGCGCGGTTCCCTCGGCGGCGCCGGTCAGCGGGCGCGCATCGGCGCTGGTATCCCGCTTCTGGCCGGTGGACGCCAGCAGCAGCGAGTCGAAGCCGATCAGGCTGTCGGCCAGGAGCGAGAAGACCATGTTGCCGGTATGAGGCGAGTGCCAGCCGAGCGTCCCCCCGCCGGCGGCCCGGGCACCCTTCCACTCGGCGTAGACGGTATCCACCCGGATGACGCTGTCGTGCACCGACCCCCGGCCGAAGAAGTTGTCGAGCGCCCATTCGCGCACCCGGCTCCGTCCGAGCGCGAGCGCGAGGTCGCCCTCCAGGGCGCGGAGCGTGTCGATGCTGCCGGACACCCGAAGCTCACCCGCCAGCGCGGTGGGCAGCTTCCGCCCGGTGAGGGCCTGCAGGTCCAGCCGGGAGAAGCGGAGCAGCAACGCCTCGGCGCCCCACCTGGGCGGCAGCAGGGTGACCGACCCGTTCGCGTCCACCGCGCCGATCTCACCATTGAGGGTCATCTTCACCTGCAGCCGGGAGAGCGTGCCCTCGCTCTGGAACCGGCCGCGCAGCTCGCCCTGGGACTTGAGCGAAGGGAACGCTCGGCGGATCCCGTCGAAGGAGAGCGGATCGAGGGTGACGTCGGTGGCGAGCCCCAGGGTGTCGAACCGGGTGTCCAGGTGCACCGTGCCGGTGGCCTGGCTGGCCGGCCGGCCGGCATCCTGCTGCCGCACGGTCCCGGCGAAGTCCACGTTCCGGAGCGGGCCGTCGAGGGTACCCGCCGCGGCCAGCCGCCCCTCGAGGATGACCGCCGGCGCCAGCCTTCGGACGGTGCGAAGATCGATGTCCGAGCGGCGGAGATGGAAGTCGGTGAAGCTGAGCCCGCTGTCGCGGGTGGCACCCACGATGCCGTCGCCCGCGAGGGTACTCACCGGGCGCCCCGTCACCTCGGCATCGGCGTAGGCCCAGGCGAGCCTCAGGTCCATCGCGTCGAGGAAGCCCGCCCCGGCCAGGGTTCCGGTGATGGTCCCGTAGAACGGCAGCGTGTCGAGATAGGGACGCACCGCGTCGAGGTCGAGGCCGTGCAGGTTGACCCGCATGTCACGGGTACCGATGCCGCGCTTCTTGTCGGTGATCGCCACCAGGTCGCCGTCGACCCGCTGAGTGCCGCCGCGGAGATGTAGATCGCGGATGTCGTAGGCCGTGCGGGCACCGGTCTCCGACTTGGCGGCCAGCACCCCGGAGCCGGTCATCGCGGGAAAGTGGGGCGAGACCCAGAGCAGGTCCTCCAGGTTCACGTGGGGCGCGGTGGCCTGGAAATCGAAGAGTATCGTATCGTGCGGCCAGGTGACGGCCCCGCCGCCCGAGACGCGGGTGTCGGGAAGCGCGGCCCGGGAGAAGCCGAAGATCGCGCTGTCGGCGTGGAGGCGGATCCGACCGACCGCGTCGCGCACGGTGACGGCGGGATCGCTGACGCGGGTGGCCAGCGAGTCGAGGTCGATGGTGAACGGCAGGTGGTCGGGCGTCGAAATGCGGAGCCGTCCCATCCGGGTGGTGAGGTCGGAGAACAGGATCACCTTGCGGAATCCCTCCTCACTCTGCTCGATCACGCGGCCCGGCTTGGCCCGCTCCGCGGCCAGCGCCGAGTCGCGCGCCTCCTGGGTGCGGAGCGACTTGTCGGGATTCCAGGGCAGCGCGATGCGGAGCGCACCGTCGCTCACCCGCACGTGGTAGAAGTCGATCAGGGGCGAGGTGCCGCCCTTCTTGCCGCCTCCCAGCCGGAGCACCTCCTCCAGGTTCAGCCGCCCATTGCGGTGCTTGATGAGCTGGATGGTGGGGCGCTCGAGCTGCACCCCGCTCAACACGACCTGCTTGGCCAGGAAATTCGGCAGCTGGTAGGTCACTCGCACTCGCGGGAGGTCGGCGAGCAGCGCGCCGCTGGTGTCCCGCACCACCAGATTTTCCAGCGTCAGGTCGTAGAGGAAGGAGCCCGAGATGGCCCCGACCTTCACCCGGCCCAGCACGATCCGGCCCAGGGCTTCGGTGACCGTGCGCGCCAGCAAGTTGCGGCCGGGAGGGGTGAGCGTCATGGAGCTGACCACGCCCAGCACCATGGCGAGGGACCCCAGCAGGGTAACGAACACGAAGCGCGCCAGGCGAGGCCGCATCAGAACGCCTGCCCCACCGCGACGTGGAAGGTGAGGCGCCCCTTCCGATCGAGCACGTAGGAGGCCTGCCCCGGCACCGGCGTCAGCGCTCCCGTGGTGTCGAACTGGAAGAGGGTGCCGGGCTGCAGCTTGTACGGGTTGTACGCCACGTCGAGCCGCGCGGGTCCCAGCGGGGTGCTCAGGCGGATTCCCACTCCCGGCGTCACCCGGATCACCGCGGGCGAGTTGGGCTCGTTCCGCTGCCACACGCCGCCGGCGTCAACGAAGGCGGCGAGGCGGAGCCGCGAGCTGAAGATCGGCGAGGGCACCCGGAGCTCGATGTTGGCGACCGCGAGCGTGTTCCCGCCGGTGGCGGCCACCTGGACCGAGTCGGGGTCGAGGGGCTTCCGCCTGGAGATGACCGGGTTCGATATGGTCGAGTCCACGTGGCTCTTCGGCACCACGTAGACCACCGGGCCGAGCTCGTTGCGGTCGAAGCCGCGCACGTCGTTGGGGCCGCCGGCATAGAACCGCTGCTCCGGCGGGATGAAGCTGCCCGTCTGGGTCGCCACGTCCACCGAGGGGGCGAAGATCGTCCCCCCTCGGATCCGCCAGCTGAACACCACGTCGCGGGCGAGCGGCCGATACCAGGAATAATCGGACACCACCCGGGTGAACTGCTCGAAGGAGGAGGAGCCGAGATACTTGGCGCTCTGGGTGATCTCGAGCGAGCTGAGCGAGCCGCGCGACGGATCGATCGGATTGTTGACCCGGGGGAGCGTCCCCCTGGCGGTGAGAGTGGCGAGCACGCGATTCTGCCGCAGCAGCCCCACCACGTCCGGCGTGCAGGCGTTGAACGAGGCGCAGAAGCTGACCGCGGTCGCTTCGGTGTGACCGTAGGAGAGGGTGTACGCCAGCGACAACGGGATCCGCCGCCTGGGCGTCTCCCGCCGGAGCGTGATGCTGGTGCCGGTCTCCTGTCGCAGATACACCTTGAACTCCGAGCGCCGCTCGGTGAAGACCGAGACCGAGATGGTGTTGTTGGGCGAGAGGAAGGCCGGCCGCTTGATGGCCGCCCCGAGGCTGAAGTTGAGCTTGGACGAGCCGACGGTGTCGTCCTTCGACGCGCTGCAGATGGAGTTGACCAGGCCCCAGTCGAACGGCTGCGCCACGCCCACCTTGGACAGCCGGCCGGTGAGATCGAGGATGCGGCCGGCGCTGCCCAGGAAGTTCCTCGAGGTCCAGCCGACCGAGCCGCGGAAGCAGTCCTCGGTGCCGAAGCCGATCCCGCTCCGGATCCGCCGGCGCTTGCTCTCGTTGACGCTCACCGAGATGGGCACCGAGTCGGACCCCGGGACGAACGCCACGGAATCGATGTTGACGGTGGCGAAGCGGAAGAGGTCCGACTGGTACAGATTGCGCTGGCTCTGGAGCAGCTCATCCTGGGAATAGAGCCGGCCGGGCCGGGAGATGAGGAGCCTCCGCACCAGCGACGGCTCGACCCGCTTGGTGCCCACCACGTCGACCCGTCCGACGACGGCGCGTTTCCCGGGCACCACGTCGAGCGACACCGCGGCGGTGTCGGTCTCCTTGTTGGTCTCGAAGCTGGAGAAGACCCGGGCGGAGGGATAGCCCCGGTCCCGCAGCCGGCGGGTGATGGTGTCGGCGGACGCCTGCATGCGGAACCGGTTGAACGGATCGCCCTTCTGGAGCGGGAAGTCCACCAGCACTTCTTCCCGAACCTTGACGGGCAACGAATCGAGTCCGGTCACCGCGAGGCTGGTGACCCGGGTCGGCTCGCCTTCCTTGATCCGGAATGTGACGAAGACGTTCTCCGGCGTGCGCCGCACCGTCGTGTCGATCACGACGTGGGGATACCCGCTGCGCCGGTAGAGCACCTCGAGCCGGACGACGTCGCGGCGGAACTCCTGCTCGTCGAAGTAGCGCTTCTCGCCCACGCCGAGCCAGCGGACGAAGAAGTTCCGGGCGAACCAGCTCGACCTGGTGGTCGCGATGGCGCTGGCCAGCACCTCGTCCGGGACGGCGGAGTTGCCCTCGAACGAGAGCTGGCGCACGACCCGGGCGGGCTGCTCCTGCGCCCCCGCGCGGGAAGCGATCGTACACAGCATGACCAGCGCCAAAGCGAGCGCCACCGAGGCCGCTCCCCTCATTGGAGCGCCTCTGCCGGGCAGCGGGGGGCGGATGGGGGAGCGACAATTGACGACATGCTGTAAGCCCGGTAGTTTGACCACCTTACGCCTTCATGTCAACGTAGGCTTGCCGACAGGCCGTGCGATTCCCCTCCCGCACCGACCACTGCTCGCCCTGGTGCTGCTCCTTTCCGCCTGCGGCGGCGGGGGCGCGGCGCACGACGGCCGGCCGATCGGCGCCAGGGAAGTGCGTGCCTCGATCCTCCGGGCGCTCGACCCCGCGTCCATGGCCGGGCGGCAGCCTCGTCTTCGTGCTGGTGAACCTGATCACCGACCTGCTCTATGCCCGGGTGGACCCGTGAGTGTCGTATGAGTGAGCGCCGCTGTCATACCGAGCGAGCGCCCTGTCATCCCGTGCGCCCGCCCCCGCGCGCCCGCCGGGGCGCGCGGGGGCGGCGCGGCGCAGCCCCACCCGCAGCACCGCCGCGGGGCCGCGGCGGCGCCCCCCGCGGCGGGCGCGCGGGATGACAGGGCGCTCGCTCGGTATGACAGCGGCGCTCACTCATAC
>JBBSHB010000011.1:0-41820 GCA_038253515.1 Gemmatimonadales bacterium
ACTAGCCAGTCGCCCTCCTCCGCTCCATCTTGTTGTCACAGCCTCTCAACCGGTCAGTCCTGGCCGACCCTACACGCAGCCCAAGTCATCGGTACCGGCGCTTCAGTGCCCGTCCACTCACGCGGGGTGTGCCACCATGTCGAGATTGATCGCCTACACTGCGCTGGTCGCTCTTGGCTCGCTCACAACCGCGCCGGCGCGGCCGCCGGCCGCTGATCGCGTTCTCCCCAACGACAACCGCCGATCCGCCGGCAGGCTCGAGCACGGGGTCCTGACGGTCGCGCTCGAAGCGCGAACCGGCGTGTGGCGGCCCGAGGGGGACAGCGGTCGCGCACTCGACGTGGGGGCGTTTGGAGAGGCAGGCAAGGCACTCTCCACACCCGGGCCGATGATCCGCGTCCCGCTGGGGACCGAGATCCACGCCACGGTCCGGAACCGGCTCGATCGGCCGCTGACGGTCTACGGATTCGACAGGGTTCAGGGACACCCGGACTCCGTGGTCATCCCCGTCGAGGGCTCGGCGCCGCTCCGGTTCAAGGCGACCGCGCCGGGGACGTACTACTACCATGCGAAGCGCGGGGTGGATCCGGTCGGCCTCCGGCTGGTCGAGGACATGCAGCTCGACGGCGTCATCGTCGTCGATCCGCCGAACGCACCGCGGAAGCCGAACGACCGCATCCTGGCGCTCTCGTGGTGGTGCGCCGTCGCGCCGGCGAGCCCGTCGGGATTGAGCCGGTGCACCATGGCGATCAACGGGCTGTCCTGGCCGCACACCGAGCGGCTCACGTACGTGCAGGGCGACTCGGTCCACTGGCGGGTGGTCAATTTCACCGAGATCGATCACCCCATGCACCTGCACGGCTTCTACTTCCGGACGGAGTCGAAGGGCAACGGGGTGACCGACTCGCTCTACACGCCCGAGCAGCGGCGCATGGGCGTGACGGAGATTCTCCACCCGTTCGGCACCATGTCGCTGTCCTGGCTGGCGGATCGGCCGGGGAACTGGATCTATCACTGCCACTACGCCACGCATCTCTCGAAGCTGGTCGCGCTGGACACCGAGAATGGGATGCTGGACGCCGGCATGCTGGACCACCACATGTCCGACCGTCCGCACCAGATGTTCGGGCTCGTGATGGGGATCAGCATCGCGCCGAAGGGGGCGAATCCGGCACCGACCGAGACGCCGCGGGCCATCCGGATCGTCCAGCGTGAGCGGGCGAACGTCTACGGGTCGCAGCCGGGGATGTCCTACGTCGTGGACGGCACACCCGAGGCCGCGGACACGGCCGCGCGGCCGGTCCCGGGGCCGATGCTGCTGCTCGAGCGGGGCAAGCGCGTGGCGGTGACGGTCGTCAACCAATCCGAAGAGCCCGCCTCCGTCCACTGGCATGGCATCGAGCTGGAGAGCTATCCCGATGGTGTGCCGGGGTGGAGCGGATCGGGGAAGAGCATCCTGCCGTCCATTGCGCCGGGCGATTCGCTCACCGTCCGCTGGACACCGCCGCGCGCCGGTTCGTTCATGTACCACTCGCACTTCAACGAAGCGATGCAGATGGGCAGCGGGTTGTACGGGCCGATCATCGTGCTGGAGCCCGGCGAGCGCTTCGATCCGGAGACGGACAAGGTACTGTTCTTCGGGGCCGCGGGCACCGGCACCAATCCGGTCTTCGGCCCGTATCCGAGCTTCGTCATGAACGGGAAGACCAGGCCGGAGGCGATGAATCTGCGGGCCGGCACGCGCTATCGTTTGCGGTTGTTCAATCTCGCCGGCGACGAGCCGCTTCAGGTCTCGTTGAATGCCGGCGACACGCTCATCAGCTGGCGTCCCGTGGCCAAAGACGGGTACCCGCTCCCTCCGTCGCAAAGTGCCCCGCGAGCCGCGGTGCTGGTGTTCGAACCCGGGGAGATCTACGATTTCGAGTACACCCCAGCCGGCGCCGAGGAGCTGACGCTCAAGTTCGGGCCGGTGCCTCCGCCGCCTGCGGTTCCCTCGGCAGCCGGCGGGCCGCCGCGGCCCGACTCATCGCCGCCCTCCGAATCACCGCCGGCGTCCGCACCGCCGCCGACCGTGAGCGTGGCGATTCACGTCCGCTAGGCCGAGCCCCAAGAAAAAGGCCGACGCTGTTGCGTCGGCCATTGCCCCTCCTGGCCGCGCGCGTCGGTCGTCGTCTCCCAGCGCTCACCATTGGAGGCGTTGACGACATGGACAACCGCCTCCTCAAGCGGCGTGCTATCCTGGCCGAGCACACGACCACTGATGGCCGCGCCGCTGACGCCCTGCGCCACGATGGGGGTCGCGGCCCAGAAGACCGCCGCCCCGAACCCAAGAACCGCAAGCGCAGTCTCCGCCGCTGCTCGCCGTCGAGAGACTCTCGAGGCGGGCCGCCGGCAACGGCAAGGTGTTTGGATGTCGGTGGAAGGTTCGGCCAGGTAGCCCTCGGGCCGGAAAGCGCGGTCATAATCTGCGGCGCAGTTGGGGCTTTTGCCAGGCCGCCGGGAGGGGGCCGCCCGCCCTGGTACTTCGAAAACTCAGGCCTCCGCCCTGCGCTCCCGCACCGCCCCCGCAATCCTTTCCCCCACATACGCGCACACCGCCGCCGTCAGCAGCGGCAGCCCGAAGTGCATCGCCTTGTACATGGATCCACTCACGACGTGGGTCCCCCCGTGCCCGATGCCGACCGAGCGCAGAATCGAGCGGGCATGCGAATCGGTGTACCTGCCCGCGATCCACCACCCCATCGCCATCCCCGCCAGCGCCGGTCCCTTCGGGGTGAGCTGCGAGCGGAGCTGGGTCCAGACGGCGCCGCCGAGGTGCTTCGCCTCGCCACGCGCCCGCTCCACCCACGCCGGGAGCGGACGGGCCTGGAGCGCCGCCAACTCCGCCCGGATCGCCTGCACCTCGCGCGCGGCTGGGCTCGCGGCGGTCGTCATGGCCAGCCGGCCCGCGGTGAGGTGGAGGTCGTGTGTGGCCTGCTCGACGGCCGCGCGGCGCTGGCGGAGCACCGCCCGCGCCGAGACGCCGCGGACCAATACCACCGGCGCCATCCATCGCGGCACGGCGGCCAGGTCGGCGCGGGTCGCCGCGAGCGCCGCCCGGCGCTCTTCCTCCAGCGCGACCAGCCGGCTCCGCGCCGTTGCCGCCTCCGCCGCCAGCGTGGCCAGCCGGCCCTCGCGAGAGCCGCCGTCGGCCAGCGTCACCCGGCCCAGGCGGGCGAGCGCGCCCTGCTCGCGGCGGCGGAGGCCGCGTTGGCGGACGCCGAGTCGGATGGCGTCGAGCTGCGCGTGAACGTGATCGATCATGGGTGGCCGACGATACCGCAAGGACCGTGGTCGTCCGGCCGCGGCGGGGACGCCGATCTGGAACGTCCTCGTAAGTTGCGTTTCACACGCGAGTTGTGGTCATGCAGCGGCCGGCCGGCCCGAACGCGGCCGATGCGCCGAGCATCGGGCCGGAACGCTCGCCCTCCGCATTCTGCACGCGCTTGACGCCCCCCTCCCCGGCCGTAGATTGAGATTCGGTGTCCGAACAAAACCCGAACCTCAGCCGCCGAGCCGCGTGGTCCACCTCCACCTGCACACCCACTTCTCCTTCGGCATCGGCGTGTCGAGCCCGGAGACGCTCGCCGCGGCCGCCGCGGAGCGCGGGTTCCAGGCACTTGCCTGCACCGACACCAACGGCGTCTACGGCGCGGTCGAGTTTCAGCGCGCCTGCCTGGCCGCCGGCATCCGGCCGATCCTCGGCGCGCACCTCGTCGCGGACGGCCAGGAAACTCTGGCGCTCGCCACCAACGAGCGCGGCTGGGCCGCGCTCTGCCGTGCCGCTACCGCCATCCACTGGCGGGCCTCGCTCCCCGCCTTCTGTCTCTCCGCCCAGCTCGCCACCGATCGCGAGGGACTCATCCTCGTCTCCCAGGACACCGCCTTCCTGGAGCGGGTCATCCGGCTGAGCGGACCGCGCGACCTCTACGCCGAACTGCGCCCCGGCAAGGAGCGCCACGCGGTCCTCGCCGCGGCGCGGCGGCTCGGTATGCAGGCGGTGGTCACCAACGGGGTCGTCGCGGCGCATCCGGAGGATTGGGGACGGCACCGGCTGCTGCGGGCCATCGCCCTCAACACCACGCTCTCGGCGCTCTCCGCGGGCTCCGGCCAGGCCAGCGCGTCCGCCGACCTGTCGCCCCGCGAGGCGTGGCTCCGTCCGGCCGCCGACCTCGCGCGGCTCTTCCCCGATTGCCCCGAGGCGATGCGGGCGGCCGCGGGCATCGCCGAGCGCTGCGAGTACCGGATTCCGGTCGGCCGGGTGGTGGCGCCGCGGTTCGCCGACACTGCCGACGCCTTCCAGCAGCTCCGCGCGCTCGCCTACGCCGGCGCCGAGCGCCGTTACGGCACCATCGCTCCGGTGACGCGGGACCGGCTGGAGCGCGAGCTCGGGATCATCGGGATGAAGGGGTTCGCCGACTACTTCCTGGTGGTGAGAGACATCGTCGCGAACGGCCCCACCCACTGCGGCCGCGGCTCCGTCGCCAATTCGATGGTGAGCTACTGCCTCGGCATCACCCACGTCGAGCCGCTGGGCGCCGGGCTCCTCTTCGAGCGCTTCCTCAATCCCGAGCGGAAGGACCCGCCCGACATCGACCTCGATTTCCCCTGGGACGAGCGCGACAAGGTGCTGGCGTACGTCTTCGGCCGCTATCCCCATCCCCAGGCGGCGATGGTGGCCAACCACAACTGCTTCCGGCTCCGCGGCGCGCTGCGCGAGGTGGCCAAGGTGCACGGCCGCCCGGCGGGCGAGATCCGCGAGGTCACCCGCCGGATCCCGGCCTTCGAGGACGTGTCGCTGGCGGAGACGCTGGAGACCCATCCCAACTTCCGGGCGCTCGACCTGCCGCCCGCCTGGCGGGAGTTCGCCCGTCTGGCCGAGCCGCTGGTGGGGACGCCGCGCCATCTCTCGCTGCATCCGGGCGGCGTGGTCATCGTGCCCACCGCGCTCACCGACTACGTTCCGACGGAGCCCGCGGTCAAGGTGCTCGACGGCTATCCCGATCTGACGGTGCCCGTCATCCAGTTCGAGAAGGACGGCGCCGAGGATGCGGGGCTGGTCAAGATCGACCTGCTCGGTAACCGCTCGCTCGCCGTCATCCGCGACGCCATCGACGCGGTGCACCGGCACACCGGCCGGCAGATCGACTACACCTCCAGCGACCCCGCGGACGACGAGCCCACCAAGGCGCTCTTCCGCACCGGCCGGACCATGGGCGTCTTCTACACCGAGTCACCCGCCTCGCGGATGCTCTGCGCCAAGAGCCGGGCCGACAGCTTCGAGCTGCTGGTGCTCAACACCAGCATCATCCGGCCCGCCTCCAACCGCTTCATCCGGATCTACCTGGAGCGGCTGCACGGCGCGCCCTACGAGCCGCTCCACCCGGTGCTCCGCGACACCCTGGCCGACACCTTCGGGGTGATGGTCTACCAGGAGGACGTGGTCAACGTCTGCGCCGCCTTCGCGGGAATGCCCCTCGCCACCGCCGACGGGCTCCGGAAGTCGCTCTCCAAGAAGCGCCCGGGAAAACATCTCGGAGCCTACGCCGAGGAGTTCTTCGCCGGGGCGCTGGCGCTCGGCCGCGAGGTCGAGACCACCAAGCGGGTGTGGGAGATGATCATGTCGTTCGCGGGGTACAGCTTCTGCAAGGGGCACTCCGCGTCCTACATCCAGGTGGCGCAGCACTCCTGCTATCTGCGCGCGCACTATCCCGCCGAGTTCATGGCGGCGGTGCTGGCCAACGGCGGCGGGTTCTATCACCCGTTCGTCTACGTGGCCGAAGCGATGCGGATGGGGCTCACCGTGCTGCCGCCCGACGTCAACGCCAGCGACGTCCGCTGCACCGGGCAGGGACGCGAGCTCAGGATCGGGCTGCAGTTCGTGAAGGGGCTCTCGGCGGAGGGGGTGGAGCGGCTGCTGGCGGCGCGGAACTGTCATCCCGAGCGGACCTGTCATCCCGAGCGGAGCGAGGGATCTTCTCCGCCGGTCTCCGACAGACGCATTGTTCCGGAAACGCGTCGGCAAGATCCCTCGTCGCCTTCGGCTCCTCGGGATGACAGCACCATCCCTGCACTCCCTCGGGATGACAGCCCCGTGCCCACGCACAGCCCCGTGCCCACGCACAGCACCAAGCCCTTCCGCAGTCTGGTCGACCTCCGCGCCCGCACCGGCATCGCGCCCGCGGACCTGCGCGCCCTCATCAAGGTGGGCGCCCTCGATGCCATCGCCGGCGGCTGGACCCGGCCGATGATGCTCTGGCTGGTGGACTCCATCGCGGACTGCGTCCAGAGCCCGGACCAGCGCCCGGGCGACTGGTTCGATCACCTGCCGCCGGCCGTGCCCGTGCTCAAGGAGTACGCCCCCGAGCGGCGGCGGCGGGAGGAGTTCGCCTCACTCGGCTTCATCACCGACGAGCATCCGATGCGGCTCCATACCGAGGAGCTCAAGCGCTTCCGGCTCTGCCCCAGCACCGAGCTGCACCGCCACGTGGGCGAGCACGTACTGGTGGCGGGGATGCTCACCACCGCCAAGCCGGTGCACACCGCCAAGGACGAGCCGATGGAGTTCGCCACCTTCGACGACGGGGACGGCTTGATCGAGACCGTGCTCTTCCCGCAGGTGTATCGTGAGCGGGGTCACGTCCTGTTCGATCAGGGGCCGTTCATCTTTCGGGGGAAGGTCGAGGAGGAGTTCGGCGCGGTCACGCTCACCGTCACTCACCTGGACCGCTTGGACCGGATGCTGGTGAAGCTGGCCGCCCGAAGCTCATCTCCCCTTCCTGGGCAAAGCGGACCTTCCGCTTCCCGAAGGGAGTCGTGAAGGTGGTCCGCCCATCCACCGCGAAGCGGTGCTTCCCTGCACCGAGCGTCCGGAGCCGGGCCGGGCCGACGCCGCTGGAGGGGTCCAGTGCCACGGCAAAGGTCGAGGTCGTGTACCGGGGGAAGGAAACGGTGCTGTCCCGGGCCAGCCGGCCGACCGTCATGCCATCCAGCCGAAGCCGGAGCTCGACCCGGGCGCTGGAGATCGGGTAGTCGTTCGGGTTTCGCACGTTCAGCGCCACCAGGACCGGCGGCGTCCCCGCCCCTGATGACTCGGCCGACAGGCGCACCCGCGACACCGACACCTGGGGGTCATCGTAGACCCAGAGGCCCAGCGGCGTGCACGCCAGCACCGGGACGACCCAGAGAATCGCTCGAAAGGAACCGGTCATGGACCGCTCGCGTCCTCTCCTGATCCTGACACTCTCGCTCCTCGGACTCGCGCCCGCCAGTGCCTGCGGGTCTGATTCAAATGGAACCGTCGAGCCGCCCGACGGGACCGCGCCGGTTGGCCTCGAGGCGGTCGCCACCGGCCTCAACAATCCACTTTATTTGACCGCGCCGCCAGGAGACACCGACCGACTGTTCATCGTGGAACAGGGTGGGACCATTCGGATCGTGAAGGGAGGAACGCTGCTCCCGGATCCGTTCCTGGATATCAGCGACCGGGTCTCGAGCGGGGGCGAGCGGGGGCTGTTCGCGCTGGCCTTCGATCCCGGATACGGGTCGAATGGGCGTTTTGTGGTGCACTACACCGATACCAGCGGAAACACCCGGCTGTCCGTGTTTCACGTCTCGGCCGATCCCGACCGCGCCGACCCGGCCAGCGAGACGATCGTGTTCACCGCTCAGCAGCCGTTCAGCAACCACAACGGCGGCCAGATCCTGTTCGGTCCCGACGGTTACCTCTATCTGGGCCTGGGTGACGGCGGTGGCAGCGGCGACCCCGAAGGCAATGGCCAGAAGATCACCGACCGGCTCGCCGACATCCTCCGCCTCGACCTGAGCTCGGGAGCCACCGCCGTCCCGCCGGCCGACAATCCGTTCGTCGGTCGGGCCGACGCGGAGCCCGCCGTCTGGAGCTACGGCCTCCGGAACCCGTGGCGGTTCAGCTTCGACCGCGGCACCGGAGACCTGTACATCGCCGACGTGGGACAGAACGCCTGGGAGGAGGTGGACGTCGCCACGGTGGCCGGGGGCATCGGCAAAGGCGTCAATTACGGATGGAATCGCATGGAAGGCGCCCACTGCTACGCCACGTCTCCCTGCGATACCACCGGCCTCGCTCTGCCGGTGCTGGAATACGATCACGGGCAAGGCTGCTCCATCACCGGCGGGTACGTCTACCGGGGTGCTGCCATTCCCGCACTGCAGGGGCATTATTTCTATGGCGACTACTGCAAGGGTTGGGTGCGGAGCTTCCGCGTTCAGGATGGTCAGGCGGTCGATCAGGCACAATGGCCCACGCTCGCTCCCGGCGGCCCGGTGCTGAGCTTCGGTGAAGACGAGGCCGGCGAGCTCTACGTGCTGAGCGGCAGCGGCAGCGTGTTCAGGATGGTCCCGCGGTGACCGATGAGGAGTCCGCGCAGCTCCGGGCGCTAGCGGCGCGGATCCCCGCGGGTGTCCGATTCGGCGCCTCGTCCTGGAACTACCCTGGATGGCGCAATCTGGTGTACCACCGGGAGTACGAGCCCCGGGGCGCCTCCGCCCGGATGCTCGACGAGTATGCCGCTTTCCCCCTCTTCCGCACGGTCGGAATCGACTCCAGCTTCTACGCGCCGCCATCGGAGGCGACGTTCGAGGCATACGCCGAGCATCTGCCGGCCGGCTTCCCCTGCGTGAGCAAGGTCTGGAATCAGATCACCGTGCACACCTTCAGCAAGGCGCAGGACAAGGCCCGGGCCGGGCAGCTCAATCCCGATTTCCTGAGCCCCGAGGTGTTTCTCGAGGCGGTCCACGAGCCCTACCGGCGATACTTCGCCGATCATGCGGGACCGTTCGTCTTCGAGTTCCAGGCCATCGACCGCCACGGCGGATTCACGCCGGAAGCGTTCGCCGCTCGGCTCGACGAATTCTTCGAGGCGCTGCCGCGGGACGCCATGTATGCGGTGGAGATCCGGAACGAGGAGTTCCTGACCCCGATGTACTTCGCCGTCCTGCGGGAGCACGGTGTGGCCCACGTCTTCAACTCCTGGACCCGGATGCCCTCCATTGGAGATCAGCTCGATCTCCCCGGATCGCTGTCGGGTCCGTTCCTGGTGGCGCGGGCGCTGCTCAGGCCCGGTCGGAGGTACGATGAAGCGGTGGACATCTTCGCCCCCTACGACCGCATCCGGGAGCCCCATCCGCCGCTGCGGCGCGACCTGGCTCGGCTGGTGGAGACGGCGGTGCGGACCCGGATCCCGGCGTACCTCCTGGTGAACAACCGCGCGGAGGGGAGCGCCCCGCTCACCATTGCCGAGGTGGCGAAGCTGCTGCCCGAGGTGGCCGGGTGACCCAGCAGCCGAGGCTGGTGCGCTACGCCGCGTTGTCGGTGGTGGCCGCCCTCTTGACCATCGCCCTCAAGTACGGCGCGTATCGGCTCACTGGCTCGGTGGGCCTCTTGTCCGACGCCCTCGAATCCCTGGTGAACCTGGTGGCCGCGGTCGTGGCGCTCTTCGCCCTCTCGGTGGCGGCTCGGCCCGCGGACGAGGATCACGCCTACGGGCACACCAAGGCGGAGTACTTCTCCAGCGGCTTCGAGGGGGCGCTCATTCTGGTTGCGTCCGCCAGCATCGTCGTGGCCGCCTACCAGCGCCTGCTCGACCCACGCCCCATCGTGACACCCGGCCTGGGCCTGGCCATTTCAAGCGTGGCCACCATGGTGAACCTCGGAGTGGCGCGAGTCCTCTTCCGGGCCGGCCGGCGGTACCAGTCGATCACCCTCGAGGCCGACGCCCACCACCTCATCGCGGACGTGTGGACCTCGGTGGGGGTCGTCCTGGGTGTGGGCGCGGCGGCGCTCACCGGCTGGCACCGGCTCGACGCGGTGGTGGCCATTCTGGTCGCCATGAACGTGATGCGGCTGGGCGTGTCGCTGATGCGGCGCTCGATGCTCGGGCTGCTCGACACCGGGCTGCCGGAGGACATCCGGGGCAAGATCATGGCCATCCTCGAGGCCCGCTCGGCGGAAGGCGTGCGCTATCACGCCCTCCGCACCCGCCAGGCCGGAGCTCGGCGGTTCATCGCCTTCCACATTCTGGTTCCCGGTCAGTGGAGCGTGCAGCGCGGTCACGATCTGCTCGAGGAGATCGAGGAGCAGGTCCGTACGGCGGTGCCCAACAGCAGCGTGGACACCCATCTCGAGCCGATCGAGGATCCGGTCTCCTGGGCCGACCTGCCGCTCGAGCGCGCCGAGGACGCGGCGGGCAAGGGGGAGGGCACGCCGCCGGAAGGGTGACGTCTACGGCCTAATGCCGGGGGATTCACCACGGAGACACGGAAGACACGGAGGCAGCACGGACTGCAGGACTAGCGCAGTATTCTCCTTGGGCCATGGAATAGGGTGTGAGCGTTGAAGTTGATCAGAAGACCAGAGGACCGTCCCTGCAGACGCAGATACGTCATCAATTGTGAGGAATGAATCGGCAGGAGTTGTCAACGGATTTGATCTCGACGACCAGGGAGTCCTCGATCAGGGGATCAATGACATACCCCTTTGCGATCTGTATTCCTTTGTATTCGAGGGGTAACGCGACTTGTCTCCGATACGCGATTTCTCGAAGCTCCAGCTCGCGGCATAGGCAGGCGTGATAGCTGGATTCAAGGAGCCCAGGTCCCAGATGACGATGGACCTCGATGGCTGCCCCGATGACCCGTTCACTCGTTGGATTGGTGGGGTGCGGGATGAGTCCCCCGCGAAGAACCCACCATCATTCCCCTACCAATGTGACTTTCCCACCGCCCATGCGACTAGCCCCCATTCATTTCCGTGCTGTCTCCGTGCCCTCCATGTCTCCGGGGTGAACTCATGCCTCGGAACCTCATCAGAGCGCCGCGAAGGCGCGCACCGGCCAGCTGCCGAAGCCTGAGACCTTCGGGGGAACGGCGGAGAAGCGGAAGCCGCGGTCCGGCAGCGGCCCCAGGTTGCAGAGATGCTCGACGATGGGGATCTCGGCGCCCAGCAGCGTGGAGTGCACCGGGCGGGCCTGGTCCTCGATGTCGTCGATGTTGAGCGAGTCGATCCCCACCAGGGCCACCCCCTGCCCCTTCAGGTACTCCGCCGCCGCCGCGGTGAGAAACGGGTTGTCGGCCAGATAGCGCGGCGTGCCCCAGCGGGCGTCCCACCCGGTGCGTACCAGCACCGCCCTGCCTCGGAGCTCCCGTCCCTCGAACGCCGTCCAGTCGACCGCTCGCGATCCGTCCGCCGGCCCTTGAACGACGACCGCGTCGAGGCCGGCCAGGGATTCGAGCCGCAGGCCGGACAGATCTGTGCCGTCGGCGTACCGATGGAACGGCGCGTCGATGTAGGTGCCGGTGTTCGCCACCATCTCGATCTTGCCGATCTGGAACTCGACGCCGTCCGCGTAGCGGCCGCGCGAGTCCTTCCGGCTCAAGTAGTCGCAGATGATCGGCCCGGGCAGTCCCGGGTAGGTGACCATGCCGTGCTCGATGGTGTGGCTGAGGTCGAGGAAGGCCATCGGGGACGGTCAGACGGTGAGGGAGCGGAGCTCCTCCGCCACGCCCGCGAGTTGGCAGATGCGGGCGATCGTCTCACCGATCTTGTTGTTGGGGGTCGAGGCGCCGGCGGTCACCCCGATGATTCGCCCGCCGGCGAGCCAGTCGTCCACTTGCTCCTCCTGCTTCGTCCCGATCGGCTGGTGCCGGATCGCGCCGCTGGCCGGGTCGACGCAGGCGGCGTCCCCGATGTGGAACGTGCGGACGCCCTTCGACTGCACCAACGCCGCGAGATGGCAGGTGTTGCTCGAGTTGTACCCTCCGACCACCAGCATCACGTCGAGCGGCTCCTCCAGCAGCGCCACGACGGCGTCCTGCCGCTCCTGCGTCGCCGAACAGATGGTGTCGAACGAACGGAAATGCTCGGCCAGCGACGCGGCACTGTAACGCCGCTCGACGCTCTGGCGGATCTCCGCCGCGATCGCCAGCGACTCACCCGACAGCATCGTGGTCTGGTTGGCGATGCCCACCCGGATCAGGTCGCGCGCGAAATCGAAGCCGGGGGAGATGCCTCGGGCGAAGCGAAGGCCGAGTGCCTGGGCGTCGCCCCCGTGCTCGATGAACTCACAGACGATCCGCGCCTCGTCCATGTTGAGCACCACCAGATACCTGCCGCCCGGATACCGCATCACCTGGCTGGCCGTGGCCTTGGTCTCCTCGTGATAGTGCTTGCCGTGGATGATGGCGGTGAACCCGTCCCGGGCGTAGCTGTCCACCCGCTTCCAGACGTTGAGCACCGAGCCGCAGGTCGTGTCCACCAGCACGCACCCGATCTGCCGGAGCCGCTCGAAGTCGCCGATGGTGACGCCGAACGCCGGCAGGATGACCACGTCCTCGGCACCGATGGAGGAGAAGTCGAACTCGCCGGTGTCGCCGCGGGCCAGGAAGTTCACCCCCATGTCCCGCAACTTCTGGTTGACGTGCGGGTTGTGGATGATCTCGCCGACCAGGTAGAGGGGCCGATCAGGGAACTTGAGGCGGGTCTCGTAGGCGTAGTCCACGGCCCGATCCACACCGTAGCAGAAGCCGAACTCCCGCGCCAGCCGGAAGGTCAGCGGGCCGACCACCAGCCGGTGTTGCTGCCGGCGCAGGGCCTCCACGACGGTGCTGTGATAGTCCGCCGTGAGCTGAACCTCGATCTCGGACTTGAGGCCGAAACCCCGGCGGAAGTAGGTGCTCTCCATGGCTCTAATGTATACCGGCGCCGGAGTCGGAGTGCGGCGGCCGGGGAACGCATCCGCTCCGTGCCGGACGCGGCGTCAGCCCGCGGAGCGTGCCCCGGACGGTGACCCGGGCGTTATCGGTCACCGAGCGGGTGAACGCCTCGATGTGGCCCGAGTACGCCCCCGCCGCCGACCGCTCGAGCACCACGGCTCCACTCTCCGCCCTGAATCCCCGGATCGAAGTCAGGGCGAACCAGCGGAGCGCCACGGCGGCCGCGGGCCGGGACGTGTCCGCCACTTCCGGCCGCAGCACGCGATAGCGTCCCGGCCGGAGAGCCCCGCTGGGATAGACCGCTACCCCTATCCCGGTGTCCCCCACGAGGCCCCTGATCTCCAGCAGCCTCAACGTGTCGCACCACCCGGCGCTGGCCGGCGCGTCGATCTCGCCCGAGTCGGAGCCGGTCCACCGGACCGCGATTCGGGGTCCCTCCTCGACCGGATGCCGGCCGCAGGAGAGGAGGGCCCCGAGTCCCAGGGCGCCGGCCACCGCGCCGACACGGGCGAGGCTCATCGTGGTGCCCGGACGACCAGATCGAACCGCACCTTACGATGAGTGTCGTGGGAGATCGGATGGCTCAGGTCGAAGCGAACCACCCCGTTGAAGACCGACAGCCCCAGACCGCCGCCGACCAGCACTCGGCTGGAGAAGAGATCGGCTGCGCTCGCCGCCTGGCCGGCATCCAGGAATGCGACCGGCCGGAGCCGGCCCTTCACAGGCGCCACGTCGAGCTGTGCCGACCAGAAGGCGGACCCCCGTCGCTCGCCGTAATCGAACCCCCGCACCGTGGCGAGCCCACCCAGCCGGAAGAGCGCCTGCTGCATCGCCGGCCGGGTGGCGACGCCGGCCTTCACTGCGAGTGTGGCGCCGCGGCGCCCCCCCATACTGCGCCGCAGCTCGCCGTAGAGGCGCCCGGTCGAGCGGCCTTCGCCGCCGATGACGTCGGCGGCGAGATTCCAGCGGATCGCTCCAACGCCGGTGAGGCGAGCCCTGAGACTGCCGAAGGTTCCCTGGTCGACAGCCGGATTGGGCGGAAAGAGACCGGAGCCGCCCAGGAAATCGTTCACCGCCGACTTGGCCTTCCGCCCCACGCTCGTCTCCCGCTCCACCCGCACCCCCACATCGAGGTCGAGCCCCACGTCGAGCGAGGTCTCGAACCCGAGTGAGCCGCCTTGCACCAGAGAGTAGTCGCCGTTGTCGTGCGCGGCGAAGAGGGCGTTGACCGTGTTGCCGGTCCCGTGCCCGTGGGCGAAGGGATCGAGGTCTCCGATCTCGCGGTATCCGCTGACGACCAGGCGGCCGCCGGGGGCATCGCGGAGCAGCGTGAGCCGCCCGGTGACCCGGTCATCGCTCAGCCCGTACCGGACCGTTCCGTATAGGCCGGTAAAGCGAACGCCTGGAACTCGGACCTGGTACCCGAGGCCCAGCGAGAGGCCCTGAACGCGATCGTACCGCAGCGCGTCCGTCAGGCGTTCGTAGGCGATGCCGTGCGCTCGCTCGCCGGTGAGCGAATCGGGAAGCTCCTGCGTCAGATCGGCCAGTTGGATCTCCGCCTCCCGCACCCGGCGGGCGTCCGCCGGATCGGCATCCAGCGAGAGCGAGTCGGGCCAGTCCGGGTAACGGTCGAGCACGGCGTCGGATGGACGGTGGAGCTCGTATCGGCCGCCCGACCAGCGATCGGCGTAGTCCCACGCGCGGAGGCTGTCCGGTCCTTCGACCGCTCCGACCCCACTATCCGGAAGCACGATCCTGAATGCGATCGGGCGCCCGGTATTGATCTCGTAGTCTTCGAACGTCGTAGTCGCCTGAAAAGGAATCACCAGGTCGGTGACCGCCGGAATCCGCACCCGGCCGGCGACCACCTGCCGGCGCGGCATCCAGAACTTGCCGTCCTGCAGGCCGTACTCGAGGTCCGCGTCGATGCTGACGATGCGATTGGCCAGCGCGTTGAGCCGGCCGGCGGAGGCGGAATCGGCCGGCCGGGCTCGCTCGGGCCTGACCCAGAGGGCGGTGCCGACGTACCGAAAGGTGAGGCGGACGACCTGCGCTGTCGCCGAGTCGATCCACATCTGTCCCGCGACCAGCGCGGGACCGGTCCGGCGAGGCCTCACCTCCACCCGCAGCAGCCGCAGCGCGCCGCCGCCGCCCGGCGCGACCGACAGCCCGCCGGTGAGCCTGTAGCGATACCAGTCGGGCCCGGTGCGCGCGAGCGGATGCAGCGCGCCGGTGGCGGGGAATTCGTCGCTGAAGATGCGGACCGAGTCGTCCACCTCGCGCGGAACGAACCACGGCCGGTCCCACACGCTGGAGAGCCGAAAGGCACTTCCGCGGGAGCGGGACCTCCGCCCGATCATGTCGACCCGCAGGTCGTTTGGCTCCTGCCACTGCACCTGCGCCACCTGCTCCTCGACGGCCGATGCGGGGACCTCCGCCCAACGACGCCGGCCTACCCCTAGCGTGAGCCGGTAACGGAGGCGCGCCCGATAATCGGTCACCAGCGAATCTCCCGCTCGGCGCCGCGCCATGGCGCGTTCCACGAGTTGCTGGACGGCGGGGCTGGTGTAGGGAGAGGTGGTGTCGGGAGGGAGTGATTGGAGAACGGCGAGTGACAGGCAGAGGCTCAGGATGTTTGCGCCCATTTGCTCCGGCCGTCTCGATGGAGCCCGTATGCCTTGAGTCGACGCCAGAGAGTGGTCCGGCTGATGCCCAGGTGCCTGGCCGTCTCGGCGAGCTTCCAGTTGTTTGCGTCCAGCGTCTTGACGATAGCCTCCTTTTCCCGAGCCGCCAACGTGGTCGGCCCCTCGACGCCAGGAATGAACATCGCCTCGCCGAGCTCCAGGCCTCCGACCCGGAGCGGACGAAGCCGCCCACCCAGAGCCGCCAGCCGGGGCTGGAGATCAGGCGCGTTCTCGGCCAGGTCCATTCCGGTGAGCGCCTCCCTCGCGGGTTGGTTGGCATATAGCAGCCGACCCTCGACATCGAACACGATCACGCCTTCGCTGAACCCGTCGAGCAGGGCTTTGGCAAGCGGAGAGAAGACCGAGGGCAGCGAGTTGAGCGGCAATGTGTCTGGCATAGCCCAAATTACGGTCGGATAGAACGACAGGTTTCAGAGGTGGACACGACCAGATTGACCGGTCGCTGCTTCCTAATCCACTGTCCCGCCATTACTTGCATTCGTTGGTGGTGGGGGAACCGAGCCGCTCGGCACGCGGCAGGGATGAGCAACCCTGCTCTCTTCTAGACGCACACCCGCGGCAAGGGTGCACAGTGGAGCATCGGCCGACGCGCCGCGAGCTGCCTATCGCCGTCGTTTGGGCCCCGGTCGACGCCGGCGGGAGCCATGCGGACCCCGGCGGGCGCGCTCGTCCTCATTCCGTTCCGCCTTGGGCGCGCGGCGGAGGAGGTCCAGAAGAGCCGGCAGCGTGTCGGCCAGGAGCGGGGGGCGCCCACCACGTTGGACCGAGAAGCGGAGCGGCCGGTCCAGCGGCGGGATCTCGTCGGGACGGAGCCGCTTGACCTGGCCCTCCCGCAGCCGGAGCCGAGCGATCCCCTCTCCATCGACCACCTCGTAGTCGAGCGGCGCCGCATCGCCGCGCAGGCGAAGACTGGAGGGCATCGCCTCCAGACGCCCGCGGACGTCGCTCTCGACCAGCGAGGCCGGGTCGAGCGTGATCCGGGTGTGCAGGAACTGCTCCCAGGTCTCCACCGGCTCGAGCTGCGCCCGGATCCGCTGGCGCAGGGCGCTGGGAGCGATCGTCGGGACGGTACCACCGGACCGCCGCCAAAGCTCGTTCAGCTCGTCGAGCGCTCGCCGGATTCGCTGCTGGTCCGGATGGGTCGTCTCGCCCGTGAGGAGCGCCTCCGCAAGGGCGTCTCTGGCCACGGGACGAAGCGGCTCGGGCACGGTCCCGGTGATCGGCTCCACTTCGGTGTCCAACTGAAAGCCGAAATACGTCCGCCGCCGCTCCAGCGAGAGTCCCTGGTGCTTGCGCGACCCGTTCAGAATCACCTTGGCCGGCCCGAGTGAGGCGTACTGGCGGACCAGGTCGTAGGAGAGGGTCGTGCCCTCGATTCCCGCGCGCGGAATACCGAAACGGTCGGCAAAGAATCGCAGATTGCCCGCGACCGCGCCCCAGCTGCCCGCCACCGAAGTCTTAGAGACGCGTGCTTCCTGGCCGTCGGCGGTGTGCTCGTCGATCACCAGATCGAACGGCATGACCCGGGCGAGAAGATCGGCCCAGATCTTTCGCAGCTCCTTGGAGGCGTAGGGCAACTGCTTGGGCAGCGGCTGCTCCAGCGATCGGTAGACCGAGGCGACGCCCAGCGCGGTATCCTCGATCGCCTTCACCAGCACCCCGCGACGCTCCGCCCATTCGGCCAGCCCGTCCTCGAACAGGTGCCGGGGCAGCCCGTAGACCAGGCCCACGTACCCGTGCTGGTTGACCGCTTCCGCGTAAAGATTGTAGGCCGTGAGATGGTCGCTGCCGCTGACGATGACCCCGTGCAGGTCGCGCTCTTCCCGCGTCATCCGGTGCAACGAGTCGATGTTGGAGCAGACGGCGACGATGGGCACGAGCGCCTCGTCCGCGTGCACCAGCAGCTCGCCCCAGGCACGCTCCACCGGCAGCGCCTCCACCTCCCGTCCATAGGAGGTGAGCCGGCCTTCCTCCACCAGGCCCCGACTGGCGAGCACTCCGACGGCGCGGCGGTAACTCGCGCGGTCCAGCGGCACCGGTAGATCGAGGTCGGCCGCATCCACCCCCAGCGCCGCGCAGGTGATGGCCACCCGCTCGGCATCCCCCGCCAACTGGAACTCGGGCGGGCCCGGCCGGAGTTGCTCGAAGACGAGATCCCGGTCGCTGAGGATGACGACCTCGCCGTTGGGCACCCGGCCGTGCACCCGGCCGGCCATCTGGAGTATCTCGTTGGCCCCCAGATAGAGGCGGTGCAGCACGTTGCGACCTCGCTCCACCACGTTGCCGTAGCGCGCGTCATAGATGACGACCGTGTCCAGACCGCGGACATTGATCGCCGACTGCCCGGCGGCGGTCATCGCGAGCAGGAACGGCCGTTCCACTTCGCCTTCGAGGAACGGCCGGATCACTCGAATCGGCTCTCCCCCGTGGTAGAACGCCGTGGTGAGGCGTTTCCACTGCTCGCCCAGCCCCTGGGCCAGCCGCTCCACTTCCGCCCGGGTCGGCACGAACACGGCCACGCCCCGCCGCTCCTTGATCAGGTGGCGGATGTAGCGCTCGTTGAGGAATTCGTCCGGCGTCTGCGGCAGCACCTGGACCTTGGCTCGGCGGGCCGGGTCGAACGCCTCGGTCATCAGCACCTCGGCGCTTTCCAGATAGCCGGCGTAGAACGCGGGGTCGACGGTGGCACTGAGCCAGATGAAGCGGCACCCGGCGCGCTTGCCCAGCGCCAGGCACAGCTCCAGCTCGGCCGAGGTCTGGTGGATCTCGTCCACGATGATGGTATCGCGCCCGGTGATGAGATCGTCCTGGAACCACCGGCGCGCGATGCCGGTCGTGACGATGACGACGCTCCAGGTGGGCGTCTCGGGTGTGGCCTCGCGCTCCCGGTTGACGACGCCGACCTTGAGCGGCTCGTTCAGGATTGCTTCGGCGATGGGCCGAATGCCCAGTGTCTTGCCGGTGCCGGTCCCCGCCACGATCCCGAATCCCTTCCCCGACCCGGCGAGATCGCGCATCTCCCGGCCGTGCTCCCGCTCCATGAGGGTGTCGAGGTGCAGGCCGAGGGCCAGCTCGATGGTCTCGCAGGCGGCCCGGGTAGGCGCGATGACGATGACCCGCCCGGTCGGGTGGGGGGCGTGTCGATAGGCATCGGGATCAGGCGGAAGATGATGGTCGCGGGCGGGATGCATGGCGGAAGATAGTTACCACCGTGCATCAAAATCCTGGCTGGAAGTCGAACTCCCAGACCCAATGTTTGTCGGGCCGCTGGAAGGGATGGACCAGGTCGGCTTCCACCACGGCGAAGCCGAACAGGTTGAATCGAAGTCCCGCACCGGCGCTGAACACGGCGTCCCTGCTTCCACACAGGGGGTGGAAAGGCAAATATCCCCGCGGGGTGCGAGGATATCTGCTGCTGGAACGGGCCTGGATCTGGGAGATCGGACGCCGGATCGGCGCATGGACAGGTCAGTCGTCCCAGTCGTGATGGTCGTGGTCGTAGCGGTCGCGGTCGTAGCGTTCGTCCTCATTCCACTCACGGTAGTAGCGACCGCCGCGCTCGTATACCACCACCTGCCTCAGTTCTGCACCATCGAAACCGCGGTCGAAGTACCGACCATCGACGTAGTAGAGGGTCACCGGACGATAGCCGAACCGCCTCCAGTGGCTCTGGCCATGATGCCGGGCGCGCTCGACCACGATGACTCGGGGAGCGGCCACGAACACCCGGCGGACCGGCGCGCGCCGATAGACGACCTGCTGGCGACCGTAGGTCGAGTAGCCGCTGCCGATGACCACGTGACTTCTGACCGGGCCGCTTCGGAGAACGATGTCTGCCAGGACGTGCTGCGCGTGGGCCGGCTGCGCGAGCACGAGGGCGGTGAGCAGCGAGCCGGCGGCAATGCTGGTTCTCATAAGGCCTCAGTTGGAAGCGGGTTGCCTGCGGCTGCCCGAAGTGCGAGCCTCATGCCAGCGCGTAAGTCATTGAGGGGATTGACACGCCGCCAGAGTGCCGAAGGCTGCGCGTCCCTTCGGAATGACGCTCCCCGCCCAACCAGGTCAGCGGCGAGGCGGCGGCTCGGCGGCCTCGGAGCACTCCGCTGCCTGGGCATCCTCCCACTCGCACACCACTCGGAAGGCGGCCTCTCGATCGAGCGCAAAGGCACGCATGAGATAGGGAATGGCGCCGTACATGTTGCTGCGGCCGGCCGCCCGAAGCCGCTTGAGAAAAGGGAAGAAGCGCACACCCGGACTCCGCCCCTCCCGGGGAATCTGTCGGGACGGAGCCGCCTTTCGTTGAGCTAACTGCCTGTTCATAATGAGCTTAGATCTCGTTTGAGCACTCCCGAATATACCCCGAAGATTGCACGGCGGCAAGCCACATCGCTCGGCCGCAGCGGGGTAACCTGCTCCTTGACACCGATATCGGTGGGGTCCATACTAGTGGCCTCTACGCACGACCTGCGTTGCCTAGAAGAGCTACCCGCCCTGTCCGCGGGACCGCGTGGCTTCGCTCTCTTCCACGTCGCTCCGGTGCCGGCTCACTCTTCGCCACGTCGAGCAGCGTATGCTTCGCCAAATCCTCTCGTTCCTCACCAAATCGAACATGGAGGCAGGTATGGCCGCGGATTTCTTCATCGGTGAATCCCTCGTTGGTGACGGCAACGAGATCGCCCACATCGATCTGATCATCGGGTCGAAGGCCGGGCCGGCTGGCGCCGCCTTCGTGAACGCGCTCTCCACCAACACGGATGGCTTCAATCACCTGCTCGCCGTCGTGACCCCGAATCTCCCCGCCAAGCCCGACACGCTGCTGTTCAACAAGGTGACCATCAAGGGCGCCAAGCAGGCGGTGCAGATGTTCGGACCGGCGCAGGCGGCCGTCGCGCGCGCGGTGATGGACTCGGTCAACGAGGGCGTGATCTCGAAGCAGCAGGCCAGCGACTACTGCGTCCTGGTGGGGGTGTTCATCCACTGGCAGGCCGAGGACGACAAGAAGATCTTCTCGTTCAACTACACGGCCACCAAGGAATCGATCGCCCGGGCGCTGCAGAACAAGCCGTCGGTCGACGAGGTCCTGCAGAAGTACAAGGCCGCACGGCATCCGTTCGCCAGCGGCGCAGAGGGCTGATCGTACAGTCCCGCTGCATCGTGGATCAGCGAGGGGCGGCCCGCGTCGGGGCGCCCCTCGTCTTTTCTCGGACTCTTGACGCCCTCATCAGGGGGGAAATTTCGGCCGATGCGCAAGCTCCTGCTCCAGCTCGACAGTTCCCGCCTGCCGAGTGTGTTCGACCAGGTCGTCGCCTACGACGCGGGTGCGGAGGTCGTCATGAGCTACGGGGGCGTCACCGAGGGTGACGTCCGCGACCTCATCCTTGGCTGCATCTTCACCCGGGGTCCCAAGGATCTGCACAACACGGCCGTCTGGATCGGCGGCAACAACATGTCCGCCGGCGAGCAACTGCTGGCCATCGCCCAGGACTCGCTGTTCGGCGAGTTCAAGGTGTCGATCATGCTCGACTCCAACGGCTCCAACACCACCGCAGTCGCCGCGGTGGTGAAGATCGAGGAGACGGTGGGCGACGTACGCGGCAAGCGCGTCCTCATCGTCGCCGGCACCGGGCCCGTGGGGCAGCGCGCCGCCGGACTCCTGGCCAAGGGCGGCGCCGAGGTGGTGATCACGTCACGGAAACCGGAACAGGGCGAGCGGGCCCGCCGCTCCATCGGCGAGCGGTTCGACGTCCAGGTGGAGGCGGTGGCCATGGCCGACTCCTCGCAGGCCGCTGGGGTGCTGGATGGAGCCCACATCCTGCTCAACTCGGGACCGGCGGGCGTCATGATGGTCCCCAAGGCCGCCTGGGCTCGCCGGCCTAGGCTCGAGGTGGCGGTCGACCTCAACGCGGTGCCGCCTCTCGGAATCGAAGGCGTGGAGGTGAACGATGAGGGAGTCGATCGGGACGGCGTCACCGTGTTCGGCGCCTTCGGCGTGGGCAACTTCAAGACCAAGCTGCACAAGGCCTGTATCGTGCGGCTGTTCGAGCGCAACGACCTGGTGCTGGACGCGGAGGCGATCGCGGACGTCGCCCGGGGGCTGAGCAGGCAGAAGCGCTGACCGATGCCGCGCGTTGTCGGGGTCGATCCGGGAACGGTGAGCCTCGACCTCTGCGGGCTCGAGGACGGCCGGCTGATCCTGGATGAGACCTGGCCCACGGCCGAGGCACTGGCCGAGCCCCGGCGCTTGCTCGACCGTCTGCTCGCGGCGGGTCCGCTGGACCTCATCCTCGGGCCGTCGGGCTACGGACTTCCGCTCCGGCGGGCCGCCGAAGTCACCGAGGAGGAACTCCGGCTGGCTTTTTTGGCGGCGCCGGAAGAGACCGGTGGAATCGGTGGATTGCGCGGTCTGGCGCGTATCCTCGGCGCCACCGACCTGCCGGTAGTCTTCGGGCCCGGTATCATCCATCTCGACACCGTCCCTCGGCATCGCAAGCTCAACCGGGTGGACCTCGGGACGGCCGACAAGCTCTGCGCCGCCGCGCTGGCCATCCACGACCAGGCCGTCCGTAGGGACCGCCCCGTGGACCTGGTCTCCCTGATCCTGCTGGAGCTGGGAGGAGCGTTTACGGCCGGGGTGTCCGTGCGGGCAGGCCGGATCGTGGATGGTGTGGGCGGAGCGGCAGGACCGATCGGCTGGCAGGCGGCGGGGGCCTGGGACGGCGAGGTGGCGTTCCTCGCCGGCGGGGTGACCAAAGCAGCGCTGTTTCGAGGCGGCGTGACATCCGTGCTGGAGCGCGCCCCCACCGACCTGGGCCTGGCCCTCGAGGCGTATGTGGAAGGCGCGGTCAAGGCGGTGCACCAGCTCCGAGTGTCGACCCCTGAAGCCGACGAGATCCTGCTCTCGGGGCGAATGGCCGCCGAGCCCGCGATCCGTGCCCGTCTCGAGGCGGGCGTTGCGGGGATCGCGCCGGTCCGGATGCTTCAGGGATTCGCCCAGGTGGCCAAGCAGGGTGCCCAGGGCGCGGCGCTCATCGCCGACGGGCTGGCCGGTGGAGCGCACCAGGCGGTGGTGGACCGACTGAGGATTCGGGAGGCGACAGGATCGGTGCTGGATCACCTCTATGTCATTGCTCCGGACCACGCGCGCCGGCGCCTCGGTCTGGCCTAGAATGCCGGAGCAGCGGGACCGTCTTCTGATTGTCGGCGTGTCGACTCGCGCATTGGCCGCGTCCGCCGCGAGGGCGGGCTACCGGGTGACCGCGGTGGACGCCTTCGGCGACGTCGACCTCTGCGCGGTGGCCGACGTGCTTGGCGCCGGCACCGGGGCCGGGGGATTCACCCCGGTCGATGCGGTGGAGACCGCACGGAAAGCATCGGCCTCACTGGTCGCCTACACCTCCAACTTCGAGAACTACCCCGACGCCGTCGCCGCGCTGGCCGTGGGCCGACGCTTGCTGGGAAACCCGCCGGCCGTGCTCCAGCGAGTCCGCAACCCGATCAGCCTGACGCGGACCTTGCGAGGTCGGGGCTTCCCGGTCCCCGAAGCCCGGGCCACCCCACCGGATGCTCGACGCCTCGGTGGCCGGTGGCTGATGAAGCCGCGGCGGTCGGGTGGAGGACATGGGACCAGCCCGTGGCTCCCCGGAGCGGCGGTGTCGAGGCGGTCGTATCTCCAGGAACGGATTCCGGGACTCGCGGGCTCCATCGTGTTCCTGGCCGACGGCCGTGGCGCCGTGCCATTCGGCCTCTCGCGGCAACTGGTGGGAGACCCGGCTTTCGGCGCGCACGGCTTCCGCTACTGTGGCAGTCTCCTGGCGACGACACGCCGGCCGGTGTTCGACCGGCAGGACGACCTGCTGGATGCGGCCCGAGCCTTGGCCCACGCGGTGACCGAGGAGTTCGGCCTGGTAGGGGCCAACGGCATCGACTTCATCGCCCGGGACGGAAGGCCGTATCCGATCGAGGTGAACCCCCGGTACTCCGCCTCGATGGAGCTGGTGGAGCGCGCCACCGGTGTCTCGCTCTTCGAGCTGCATCGCGCCGCCTGCCGCGGTATGCTGCCTGCCGAGCTGCCTGCGGCGAGGGCGGTTGCAGGCAAGGCCATCGTCTTCGCCCAACGTGACCTCATCGTAGGCGACTCCCTGCTGTGGACCGTCGACGGCGACCTGGCCGACGTACCCCACCCAGGCGAGCGCATCACGGCAGGCCACCCGATCTGTACCATCTTTGCCAGCGGGACGGACCCCAGCGTCTGCCTCCAGCGCCTGAGGGCCGGGGCCCGCCGCATCTATCGAACGATCGAGACCCGCACTCGAGGCGCCGCGTGACGGCTCCGCGGAGCGTCGTCGAGCCGGTGACGTGCCTCGGCTGTGGCTGTACCTGCGACGACGTCAGCGTTCAGGTCAGCGCCGGGCGTATCGTAGCTGTCGCGCCCGACTGCCCGGTGGCTCGCGCCTGGTTCGGCGACGGCTCCGTTCCGGAAAAGGTGTTGCGCGACGGCGCCCCCGTGGAGCTGGTGGACGCTGTGGCGGAGGCCGCGAGCGTGCTCACCAGTTCGGCCGGTCGTGTCCTCGTCTATCTCGGCCCCGACGTGAGTACGCAAGCCCAGCGCACCGCGGTTGCGCTCGCGGACCTGCTTCGAGCCAGGGTGGACAGCGCCACGTCCGAGCCGGCCGCCGCCGGTCTGCTGGCCGCACAGCGACGGGGCCGCGCCGCCGCCACGCTGGGAGAGATCCGCAACCGGGCCGATGTGCTCCTCTTCTGGGCCGTCGACCCCGCGGCCCGATATCCCCGCTACCTCTCGCGCTATGCCCTGGAGCCCGGGGGAAGCCACGTCAGCGGCGGGCGGCGCGGACGCAAGGTGATCTCGGTCCACATCGGCACGGCCCATGGGCCGTCGGGTGCGGACCTGGAGGTGACTCTCGACCCAGCGGACGAGATCGGTGCGCTCTCGGTCATGCGTGCAACCGTGCTCGGCACCATGCTGGACGAGTTGCCTCCCGGTCTGCAGGGTGCCGCTCGCGCCGCCGGGGAGCTTCTCTCCGCGCGCTACGCCGTGCTGGTGCACGAGGCGGAGCCCAGCGGATTGGGGCGAGAAACCTTTCGGGCGGAGGGGCTCATTGCGCTGGTCCAGGCGCTCAACGGTCCCACCCGTGCCGCCCTCAGCAGCCTTCGCGAGGGAGGCAACCGCTCGGGTGCCGAATCGGTCCTGACCTGGCAGACAGGCTACCCGATCGCCGTCGACTTCTCGGCCGGCTTTCCCAGGTACACGCCGGCGGCACGAGGACTGGCGAGCATCGGCGGCGGCGCGGTCAGCGCGGTGCTCATCGCCGGGAGCACCGCGGGGCTGGGGGCGGACACATCGGCTGCGCTCGGACGAGTGCCGACCATCGTGATCGGCCCGCGGGCCAGCGAGGCGCCGTTCGCCGCCCACGTGGCCATCGACACTGGCGTGGCGGGCATCCACGAGGCTGGAACGGCGTACCGCATGGACGAGGTGCCGCTGCCGCTGCGTCCACCGCTGACGGGTCCCCGGACGGCGGCGGGGATGCTCGAGGCGCTGCTCGCCGCCGTGCACACCCGTCTGCGGAAGCAGTCCGCATGAGCGGCCTGGACGCGTTGCGCATCGTCGGTGGATCGGTGCACGACCCCGCCAACGGCGTCGATGGCGAAGTGCGCGACGTCTGCATCGAAGACGGACGTATCGTGGAGCGGCTGCCGCAGGGTGTTCCGACGCTCGATGCGCGGGGCATGGTGGTGATGCCGGGCGGAGTGGACATCCATTCCCATTTCGCCAGCTCCAGCTGCAACCACGCGCGCCGCCTGATCCCCGACGAGCACGGCTCGGATCCGGTGCCCGCGCCCGACCTGCTGGACGGCGAGGTCCCCGCCCGCTCGGGTACCGGCGGCACGGTCCCCAGCACGTTCACGACGGGCTACCGCTACGCCGGCCTGGGCTACACCACCGCGTTCGACGCCGCGGTCGCCCCGATTACGGCGCGGCACAGCCACGCGGAGCTGGACGACACGCCCTGCGTCGACGGCGGGATCTTCGTCCTGATGGGGAACGACGAGTACCTGCTCCGTCAGATCGAGGCGGGGGAGCGCGACCGGGCGCGCGACTACGCGGCGTGGCTGCTCCAGTCCACCGGCGGCTACGCGGTGAAGATCGTGAATCCGGGCGGGGTCGAGGCCTGGAAGGTCGGCCAGCGGAACGTCACCGGCCTCGACGACGCGGTCGGCGGACGCAAGGTGACGCCGCGCGCCATTCTCGAGACGCTCGCCGATGCGGCCAACGCTCTCCGGCTGCCCCACCCGGTCCACATCCACGCCAACAACCTGGGCGTGGCGGGGAATGCCGCTTCCACACTCGCGAGCATGGAGACGCTGGCCGGCCGCCGGGCGCACTTCACCCACCTCCAGTTCCACTGCTATGGCGGTGGCAACGGCCAGCCGTGGAGCTCCGCGGCATCCCAGGTGATCGGGTATGTCAACGCCCACCCGGAGGTGAGCACCGACGTGGGGCAGGTGATGTTCGGGCCCGCCATGACGATCACGGCGGACGCTCCGGTGGAGTACCTGCTGCACAAGAGCAGCGGACGGCGGTGGACCAACATCGACATCGAGCTGGAGACCGGATGCGGCATCGTGCCACTCACCTACAAGGACAAGGCGGCGGTCTCCGCCCTGCAGTGGGCGATCGGGCTCGAGCTGTTCCTGTTGAGCGGGGATCCCTGGCGGGTGGTGCTGTCCACCGATCACCCGAACGGCGGCTCGTTTCTCTCCTATCCCGCCCTCATCCAGCTGCTGATGGATCGGTCCGTCCGAGACGACCGGCTCAAGCTGGTGAATCCGAAGCTGCTCGGGGGAAGCACCCTGGCCGATGGCTTGGCGCGGGAATACAGCCTGAACGAGATCGCCATCATCACCCGTGCGGGCCCCGCGCGGCTGTTGGGACTGGCCCGGAAAGGCCACCTCGGCCCCGGCGCGGACGCCGATGTGACCATCTACAGCCGGGATGCCGATCTGGCCAAGATGTTCGCCACGCCGCGATACGTGGTCAAGCAGGGCGCGCTGATCGTGGAGGAGGGCCAGCTGCGCCGAGCTCCTCGGGGCCGCCGCCTGCGGGTGGCCCCGGGCTATGACCAGGCCATGCTGCCCGATCTGAAGCGGCACTTCGACGCATTCTCCTCGATCTCCTTCGCCAATTACCCGGTGCAGGACCTGTCCGGCGATCCGGTGGCGATCGGATGAGGGCGGCGCGATGAACCTCCGCGGCGTCTTCATCGAGGACACCTTCGCGGAAGCATTCACCATGCGGGTGGCGCGAATCGTCATCACGGCCCGCAGCGAGCGTTGGGCCCGTGAAGCCGCGCTCAAGCTCACCGGATTCGCCACCTCGGTCATCGGCTGCAAGTGCGAGGCGGGAATCGAGCGACCGCTCGGCCCCGGAGAGACGCCGGACGGGCGGCCCGGCGTGAGCATTCTCTTCATGACCATGGGCAAAGACGACATGGGCAAGCGGCTGATCGAGCGGATCGGGCAGACCGTGCTCACCTGTCCGACCACCGCCTGCTACGACGGACTCCCCGGCGCGCCCGACCGGGTCGGCGTCGGCTCGGCGCTCAAGTTCTTCGGCGACGGCTTTCAGGCGAGCAAGGTGATCGCCGGCGAGCGCTTCTGGCGGATCCCGGTGATGGAGGGGGAGTTCCTGGTACAGGAGAAGTTCGGCATGCAGAAGGGCGTCGGAGGCGGGAACTTCCTGATCCTCGCGCGGAGCGCCGAGACGGCCCTCGCGGCGGCGGAGGCCGCGGCCGACAAGATGGCTGCTCGGACCGGGGTGATCCTTCCCTTTCCCGGCGGCGTCGTCCGCAGCGGGAGCAAGGTAGGATCGCGGCGGATCAAGAGCATGATCGCTTCGACCAACGATGCCTTCTGCCCGACCCTCCGCGCGGTGACCACGTCCGCGCTGCCCGAGGGCGTCAACTCGGTGCTCGAGATCGTCATCAACGGCACCGACGCCGATGCCATCGCCGGCGCGATGCGGGTGGGGATCGACGCCGCCTGCCGGGAAGGCGTCGTCTCCATCACGGCCGGGAACTATGGCGGGAAGCTGGGCCCGCATCACTTTCACCTGCGGAAGATCATGGGTGCCGAGGCGCCGGCGTGAGCGACGGGGTGATTGCCCGGCTCCGCGCCCCGCTTCGTGGGCGCGCCGACCTGGGCGAGGTCCTGTCGACCGGCTGGACCAGCCTCACGGCGGCAGACCTGGCCCGGCGCCCGGTGCGGGCGGAGGGAGAGGGGCCGCTCCCGCTGGGTGACCTCTTCGACCTGACCGGCGAGCCTGGCGGTCGCATCCGGTTCGAGGGGGACCTCGGCCAGGCCGATCGTCTGGGCTCAGGCCTTCCCGAGGGCGAGGTGATCGTCGAAGGCAACGTCGGTGACGAGGCCGGCATGGGAATGACCGGCGGCTCGCTGGAGATTCGGGGCGATGCGGGGGCCCGCGCGGGCGCCGCCGCCCCGGAGGCACGGCGCGGTATGACCGGCGGCGAGCTCATCGTGCGCGGCTCCGCGGGACCCGAGGCCGGCGCGCTGATGCGCCGGGGGCTCGTCGCGATCGCGGGAGGCGCGGGAAGTCACGCGGGCGCAGGCATGATCGCGGGCACCGTGGTCGTCTTCGGCGGCATCGGAGCCGCCGCGGGCCTCTGGTCCAAACGGGGGTCGCTCGTGGCCCTCGGCCCGGTGACTGTGCCGCCGACGTACCGGTACGCCTGCACCTATCAGCCGGTGCACCTCCGCGTCACCCTCAGACGACTGCGGGCCCGCTACGCGCTTCCCGTGGAGGAGCGGCACCTAACGGGCTTCTACCGCCGGTACAGCGGCGATCTGGCCGACCTGGGCAAGGGAGAGATTCTCGCATGGACAGCGGAATGACCACGCCGCGAATGAACGACCTGGCCGCTGAGATCGCCGACGGAATGGAGGAACACGCCGGGTTGCTCCGGGTGAAGCCCACCGCCCTTCCGGGGGGCGCCCGCGTGATCGACGCCGGGGTGGAGACCGAAGGCGGATACGATGCCGGGCTGGCGCTGGCCGAGATCTGCATGGGCGGACTGGGAAACGTGGCATACACGCCCCTGCAGATCGGCGGCGTGGCCTGGCCTGGGGTCACCGTCTGGACCGACCATCCGGCGGTCTCCTGCATGGCCTCGCAGTACGCCGGCTGGGCCATCTCGGTGGAGAAGTTCTTCGCCATGGGCTCGGGGCCGCTCCGGGCGCACGCGCGGGTCGAGCGCGAGCTGTTCGAGAAGCTGGCCTACGCCGAGGAGGCCACCCGCGGCGTACTGGTGCTGGAGGGCCGCGTGCTCCCGACCGATGCCGTGGCCGCCTGGGTCGCGGAGAAGGCGCGACTCCAACCATCCCAGCTCACCTTCGTCGTCGCTCCCACGGCGAGTATCGCCGGCGGGGTGCAGATCTCGGCCCGGATTCTGGAGACCGGCCTTCACAAGATCGAAACGCTGGGCTTCGACGTGAGGCGGGCGGTGAGCGCCATGGGCGCGGCCCCGATCCCACCGGTGGCAAAGAACGACTTGTGCGCCATCGGCCGCACCAACGACTGCATCCTCTACGGGGGGCAGGCGCGCTACACCATTCGCGCCGGCGACGCCGAGCTGGCCGAGCTCGCGCCCAAGGTGCCGGCCTCGGCGTCGCGGGACTACGGCACGGCGTTCTACGACATCTTCCAGCGCTACCACGGCGACTTCTACAAGATCGATCCCCTGCTGTTCAGCCCGGCGGAGGTCTGGCTCACCAGCGCCGAAACCGGCCGGACATTCCACGCCGGGCAGCTCAACGCCGAGGTGCTCACCGCCTCGTGCTATCCCAGCTGATCCGGACAATTCACGTCGACCCAGGAGCTTCCGATGCGACGGTTCCCGAGCTGGTGGCTGGTTCCCGCGATGGCACTCACGGCGTGCAGCAAGCCCGCCGACAAGGCGGCGGAGACCCCCGCGGCCGACACCACCGCCGCGGCCGCCCCCGCCCCCGCGCCCAGCGGGCCACAGGCCATCGTGACGGTGCTGTACCAGACACCGAAGGACACCGCCGCGTTCGAGAAGTACTATCGCGAGACCCACCTGCCGCTGGTGAGCGCGGGACAGCAGGAGATCGGCTTCACCAAGGCCGAGCTGACCCGATTCACCAGCGCCCTGGACGGGAAGAAGGCGGCGTTCTACCGCCAGGCCGAGCTCTACTTCAATTCGCTGGACGACGCGAAGAAGGGGACGGCCACCCCCGCGTTCAAGAAGGTAGGCGACGACTTCAAGAACTTCGACACCCACGGTCTGATCGGTATGGTGGCGGTCGAGACGGGTGACAAGGGGACGGCGGCCTGCCCCGCGCTGGTCACCGTCATCTATAACACGCCCAAGGACACCGCGGCCTTCGAGAAGTACTACTCGGCCACCCACCTGCCGCTGGTGAGCGCGGGACAACAGGAGATCGGCTTCGTGCGCGCCGACCTCACCCGGTTCGTATCGAACCTCGACGGATCCGCTCCGGCCAAGTACCGTCAGGCAGAGCTTTGCTTCAACTCGATGGACGAGCTCAAGAAAGGCACCGCCACCCCCGCGTTCAAGAAGGTAGGCGATGACTTCAAGAACTTCGTCACCAACGGCCTGACCGGCCTCATCGGCGAGCAACAGTAATCTGCATCTCGTCGTCCTCGCCGCCCGCGAAGGGTGGCACACCCGGGAACTGACCCGCGCGCTCCAGGCGCGCGGGCACACCGGGGCGGTCGTGCCCTACGAGGGGCTGGTCGCGACCATCGGCAGCCGCGCCGGCCTCCGGAGCGGCGCGGCCGAGCTCGACCAGGCCGACGCGGTACTCCCGCGCATCATCCCGTCCGGATCGCTGGAACAGATCATCTACCGGGTGGACGCGCTGCATCGATTGGAGGAGCGCGGGGTCCGGGTCATGAACTCCCCTCGAGCGATCGAGCGGACGGTCGACAAGTTCTGGACCTCCGCGCTGCTGGAGCAGTGCGGTATCCCGACACCGGAGACCGTCGTCTGCGAGAGCGTCGAGGAAGCGTTCACGGCGTTCCGCGCGCTGGGCGACGTCATCGTGAAGCCGCTCTTCGGCTCGATGGGGCTCGGCATGGTGCGGGTGAGCGACGAGGAGATGGCCTTTCGGGTATTCAAGACCATCGAACAGATCCGCGGCGTGTTCTACCTGCAGCAGACCATCGACCACGAGGGCCGCGACATCCGCGCGTTCGTGCTGGGGGGACGCGTCCTCGGGGCCATCGAGCGACGGTCGCCTGGGTGGCGCACCAATCTGGCCCGCGGCGGCACCGCCCGGGCGGTCGAGCTCCCCCGGGAATGGAGCAGCCTCGCGGTCCGGGCCGCCGCCGCCGTGGGTGCGGAGTACGCCGGGGTGGACCTCCTCCCGGCGCGGGACGGCACGATATACGTCCTCGAGGTCAACGGCATTCCAGGGTGGGAAGGGCTTCAGGAGGCCACGGGCCTGGACGTAGCTGGAGCCATCATCGAGCAGCTCACCGGATGCACGGCCTGAGCAGCCGGGAGGACGTGGCGGCGGCGGCGCAGCTCGCCTGCCTGCTCGAGGCGAGCGCGCCCAAGCCAGGCAACGTCGCGCCGGAGCGGCATTTTCACGACACCCGATACGAGGACTTCCTGGCCAGCGCCGTGGCCATCGGTCCCGCGCTGAGCACGGCCGGCAGGCGACCCCTGGGCGAAACCATCCGTGCGGCCGCCGAGGCGACCGCCCGCTGGGCCCGGGCGAATACCAACCTGGGCATCATCCTGCTGCTGGCGCCGCTAGCCCGCGCGGCGGTCCGCGCGGATGGCACGCTGCGCGAGCGTCTGGGCGTGGTGCTGTCGAGCACCACCGTGGCGGATGCGGCCGAGGTGTACGCCGCGATCCGACTCGCCCGCCCGGGCGGTCTCGGCCGCGCCGAAGCCGAGGACGTCGCCGGGCCCCCGACGGTGACGTTGCGCCAGGCGATGGCCCTGGCGGCGGACCGGGACGCCGTCGCCCGGGAATACGTCACCGACTTCGCCGCCACGTTCGAGGTGGGCGCCCCGGCGCTCCGCGCCGCCCGGGCGGACGGTCTGGCTTGGGACGATGCCACCGTCGAGGCGTTCCTGGCCCTGCTCGGAGCGGGACCGGATACCCATATCGCCCGGAAACTCGGGCCGGAAGCAGCCGCAGCCGTCTCCCGGCGGGCCCGGGAGGTCATCGCGGCTGGCGGTGTGAGACATCCCGCCGGCCGGGAGGCACTCGGGCGCCTGGACGTCGAGCTTCGGGATCCGACCAACAGCCGGAACCCCGGCACCACGGCCGATCTCACCTGTGCCGCGCTCTTCGTCGTTATACTTGAAGGCGGTTGGGACCGCTGAGGAGATCGTCGTGCAGAGCACTTTCCGCGTGCAGGTCAGCAAGGACTACCTGGTATTCGCCTCGGCCCACTTCATCACGTTCCGGGGCCATCAGTGTGAGTCGCTGCATGGACACAACTACCGGGTCGGCGTGGCGGTCGAGGGCAGCGTGGACACCGAGTGCAACCTGGTCCTGGATTTCAGCGTCCTCAAGCAGATCACCCGGCGCCTGGTGGACGAGATCGACCACAAAGTGCTGCTGCCGACCCAGAATCCCAAGTTGGCCTTTCGGGAGGACGGGAGCCGGCTGGCGGTCGACTATTTCGGCGAGCCCACCTACGTCTTCCCCAAGAGCGACTGTGCCCTGCTCCCCATCAAGAACAGCACCGCGGAAATGCTGGCGCAGTACCTCGGGTCGCGGGTACGGGAGGAACTGGGGCGGGGCGGATACGGCCACCTGACGCTGCTGGAGTTCGAGGTGGAGGAGAACTACGGCCAGTCGGCGACCTACCGCGAGACCCTCGCCTCGGACTAGGTCCGCTCGATCGATCCGGACACATCCATGGCGCTAACGCTTCCGTCATGGAGCGCAGTGGCCACCAGGGCTCCGTCACACCCCGCGTCCCGCATCCGCTCGAGATCCTGGCGGCCGCTTACGCCGCCACCGGCGAGCAGCCGGACGCGGGGGAAGCGCCGTCGCAGCTGCTCGAGCAGACCAAGATCCAAACCCCGCCCCGTTCCGACTCGCCCGAGATCCAGCACCAGGAGGCATGTTGCCCCGGCGTCGATGGCCTGGGCGGCGAGGCTCAGAGCGTCAGTCGTGACCTCGCCGCCCGAGCCGAAGCCGGAGGGAACGATCGGATCGCCCATGCGCAGGTCCAGGCTGAAGACGACCCGGGAGGCCCCGACCGAGTCGATGACAGCCACCAGGCCGGTGAAGGCGCGGAGCGTCTCGAGGCCTACGACGACGTCACCGGCGCCACAGGAGAGGAGCTCCAGGGCGCGGTCCGGTGAATGGGTTCCTCCGTCTACCAGCAGTGGGCCCGCCGATGTCCCCTCCAGCTCCGCCAGACGGCGCAGGACGGCACTCTGAACCGCGCCGCCCGCGATGGCGTCCAGATCGGCCACGTAACACCGCCCCGCGCCAAGGCGCTCGCGAAAGGCGCGGATCAAGGCGACCGGATCGCCAGCGCCGTCCGGCAGCAGCACGGACCGGACCGGCTGGTACGCCGCGCGGTCCCCGGCCCGGGCGTGGACCGCCACTCCGCGGGCCAGATCCAGTACCGGAATGATCTCCATTCAGCATAGTACCCGAGCCGGGAGTCGGATGACCAGACGCGAGGGAGCGCCGATCATCGGGTGGGACATCGGGGGCGTGAACACCAAGGCCGCCCGGGTAGACTCACGCGCGGGAGACAGCCCGGAGTTCCGGGCCGTCTCCGCGCCCTACGAGCTGCAGCGCGATCCCGCGGCCCTGGTCCCCACGCTCCTCCGGCTGGCGGACGCGTTGGCCTGCCCGGAAGGCAGTCCCCACGCGGTCACCATGACCGCCGAGCTCTCCCAGCTGTTCCGCACCAAGCGCGACGGGGTCGCTTTCATCCTGGACGCGCTGGCGACGGCGTTCCCGGGGCAGCCGTTGCACGTCTTCACCGTCGACGGACGCTTTATCGGGCCCGCGGCGGCGCGGACCCGACCGCTCGAGGTGAGCGCCTCGAACTGGGCGGCCACGGCGAAACTGGTCGGGCGGCTCCTGCCCGATGCCATCCTGATCGACATCGGCACCACCTCCACCGACATCATTCCCATCGTGGGAGGCCGGGTCGAGGCCGTGGGGCGGACCGATCCGGCAAGGCTCTCGAGCGGCGAGCTGGTCTACACCGGCGCGCTCCGCACGCCGACCGAGGCGTTGGCTCGAGAGGTGCCGCTCTGGGGTGGTCGAGCCGCGGTCTCGGCGGAGGGGTTCGCCTTGATCGGAGACGTGCATCTGTGGCTCGGGCGACTGGCCCCCGCGGACTACACCGTGCCGAGCCCCGACGGCAGGCCGGCCACCCGAGAGTTCGCGGGGGAGCGGCTGGCCCGGATCGTCTGCGGCGACCGGGAGATGCTCGATGACACCGCGATCGACGAGATCGCGCGGACGCTGGCCGAGGCGCAGGTGGAGCTGGTAGCCGCGGCGTTGGAGCGGACCCGGCAGCGCTGGCCGCTGCTGACCACCGCGGTCATCGCCGGCCTCGGAGATTTCATCGCGGCTGACGCGGCGTCGCGGGTCGGCCTCCGCGTGGTGCCGCTGGCTGACCGGCTCGGCGCCGCGGCGCGGACCGCGCCCGCGGTGGCGGTGGCCTGGCTCCTGTCCGACGAGCTGGCGAGGCTGCCCGCATGACGCGCGCCGGCGCGACCGAGACGCCGCTCATCGTGATCAAGATCGGAGGCGGGCTCAGCGCGGTGCCCGGCGCGCTCGACTCGGTCTGCGGCACCGTGTCGGGGCTGGGACGGACCCAACGGATCGTGGTGGTTCCCGGTGGGGGCCCCTTCGCCGACCGGGTGCGCGCGTTCGAAGCTTCCCATGACCTATCCGCCGACGCCGCCCACTGGATGGCGATTCTGGCGATGGATCAGTACGCGCACGTCCTGGCCGAGCGGATCGTCGGAGCGAGCTTGGTGGAGGATCCGGGAGCGATCGAGGAGACCCTCGGGAGGGCCGGCGTGGCCGTGCTCGCGCCCTCGCGCTGGATGCGGGCCGCCGACGTCTTGCCGCACAGCTGGCAGGCGACCAGCGACAGCGTGGCGGCGTTTGTCGCAGGGGCGCTCGATGCCTCCCGGTTGATTCTGGTCAAGCCGGCATTGGTCGAGAGCGCGAGCGCGGTGGATCCGTGCTTCCGATCCGTGCTGCCCGCCGGGCTTCCCAGCACCATCCTGCCCTGGGATCGGATCGGCGAGCTGGCGCCGCTCCTCGGGGTGGCCCCCTGATGGGTCAGCCGGCCTTGGACTCGGGGGCGCGGGCCCGTCGCGGGACGGTGCGCGTGGTCGGGCGGCTACCGGCGAGGAATTGAGCCATACGATCGGCCGGCATCGGGCGGCCGAAGAGATATCCCTGCATTTCGTCACAGCCCTGCCGCCGCAGCAGCAAGCTCTGCGCGTCGGTCTCGACACCCTCCGCCACGACCTTGAGCCCGAGCGCGTGACCCATCGCGATCATCGCAGTGGTGATGGCCGCATCGTCCGGATGGCTGGTGATCTCGCGTACGAAGCAGCGGTCGATCTTGAGCGTATCGAGGGGGAACCGCTTGAGGTAGCTGAACGACGAGTAGCCGGTCCCGAAGTCGTCGACCGACAGATGCAACCCCATCGCCCGGAGCGCGTGGAGCGTGTCGGTTCCCTCCTTCTGATGGTTCACCAGCACACTCTCCGTCAGCTCCAGTCCAAGATATCGGGAATCCAGCGACGACCCCCGAAGGGCTCGCCCGACCACCTCCGTGAGACTCCGCTTGATCTGACGGCTCGAGAGATTCACGTTCATCCGGATCGCCGGCAGTCCCAGGGACTGCCAGGCACGGTTGTCGATGCAGGCGCGCTGCAGGACCCACTCGCCCAGCGGCACGATCATGCCGTTCTCCTCGGCGAGCGCGATGAATTCCGAGGGCAACAGGAGGCCCAAGTCCGGATGGCGCCAGCGCACGAGGGCCTCGGTGCCGACGGTGGCTCCGGTCCGGGCATCGACGATCGGCTGATAGTGCAGCTCGAACTCTTCCCGGTCGAGCGCGCGCCGGAGCGAATTTTCCAGGGTCAGCCGCTGCAGCGCGGTGGCGTTCATCGACCGGGAGTAGGTCTGATAGCTGCCTCCACCCTGCTCCTTGGCCTGGTACATCGCGGTGTCGGCATGCATGAGCAGCGTCTCCAGATCCTCGCCGTCCTGGGGATAGACGGCGATACCGATGCTCGCGTTGACGAAGATCTCCCGGTCGCCCACCCGCACCGGGTGCGCCAGGCTGGAGAGTATCCGCCGGGCGAGCTTGGCGGCATCTTCCGGGTCGCTGAGACCAGGCATGAGGACGGTGAACTCATCGCCGCCCAGCCGGGCGACGTCCGGCATGAGTGCCTCGACGGCCGGAGCCACCTCGTCCTCCCGCTCGCGGCAGCAGCCGCGCAGTCGGAGCGCTACCTGCTGGAGAAGCTGGTCGCCCGCCTCGTGGCCCAGGCTGTCGTTGACCCGGCTGAAGTGATCCAGATCGATGAAGAAGGCCGCCACCAGTCGGCCGTGCCGGTGCGCGTCCTCCAGGGCACGGGCCAGACGCTCCTTGTAGGACAAGCGGTTCGGCAGTCCAGTCAGGCTGTCGTAGTACGCCAGTGACCGCACCTGCTCCAGCATCTGGGCATTGACCAGCGCGACGGCAACCTGGTCGGCCAGCCGGCGAACCTGGACCCGATCCTCCTCCCCGCTGGCACTGGAGTCGCGGTCTCCGAGCGCAATGATCCCCACGAGCTGATGTTGGAAGCGAAGCGGCAGGACAACGATCGTATCCGGCTGCAGCTCCAGGAGCGGCTCGAGATACGACGGAACGCCGACCACCGTCGCATCCAGCAGGTGCAACCCGGGGCCGTCGAGCAGGTCCTGCACGTCGGCGGAGCGGAGATGGACCCGAGCGTGTCGGCGGGTATCGTCCCGGTAATCGTGCACCACGCTGGTAAGGGAGTTGGAGCCGTTGGGAGCGATCAGCGTCACGCTCGCCAGGCTGCAGGGAAAGACGTCGCGCACCCGGACGAGCAGTGTGTCCACCACCTCGGCCGCGTCGGTCGCCGAAAGCACCGCGCGGTCGATCTCGGCCGCCGTCGACAGCGCCTGAAACTGCCGGCCCAGCTGCGTGGCCATCGCGTTGAAGGAGGTGGCGAGCTCCTCGAACTCGTCCCGGCTGGACACCGTGACCCGGCTGGCGAAGTCCCGCTGGGCGATGCGCCGGGTGCCTTGCTGCAGCTCGGCAAGGGGGACGAGGCTCCGTCGAATCTGACTCAGACTGAGGAGCAGCACGCTGAGGCTGGAGATCAGCACCACCGCGAGAAACGTCTTGGTGAACTCCACCATCGGGCCCAGCACTTCGTCCCTTGTCTGGCTGAGTACCAACGTCCAGACCGGGGCGGCAAACGCTTCGTCGAGCATGATCGGCGAGGCCGCCGACACGAATGGAGGCTGATCGGACGTGGTCGCGAGCGTCTCCGCCGCCTCGGGCTCGACCTGGGACATCAGCTCGTCGCTGGAGGCCTGGGACGCGGTGGACGAAGCGAAGAGGACGTGGCCCGCCTCGTCGGTCACGGAGATCAGGGTCGCCGGCGAGGGCATGCTCTGGTCGAGGGTGCCCCAGAGGAATTGGGGACTGATCTCGCCGACCAGCAGCCCGCGCAGGTTGCCCCGACGGTGGACCTGGCGGATCAGGTAGATCCGGGTCGGCAGACCGTCCCGCTGCTCGCCGAGGATCAGCGGGAGACCGAGCGCCAGGTCGTTCTGGTTGGCGGGAGTGAACCCCGGAAGGTGGTCCAGTCGCCCGAACACGGACACCCGTCCGGCGCCGTCCTCCGGCACGAACTCCAGTGCGACGAATCGCCGCCGGGCCAGCAGGTCCACGCCGGCGCTGAGCGTACGGCTGGCCTCCCGGTCCCAGCGATCCGGCGCCGGGCGCTTCTCGGTTCCGCCGCGATCGATGACCACCCCGCCCAAGGCCAGCCGCCCGTCCTTGCCGAAGCCCTGCGGACGGTTGCCCCGGGTCGCTCGGACTGGCGGCACGGCGGACGCGGCCGGCTCGCCGTGTCGGCTGGTGCCGAGCGGCAGAAGGGCTCCCGGCGGGATGCTCTTCAAGGTGGCATCCAGCAGCAGGAGGCGCTCGAAGATGGCCAGCCCCAGAGCCTTGTTGCTCTGGCGGAGGCGGCTTTCGCTCTGGGTCCGGAGCTGTTGAGTGACGTGGCGGTAGGAGACCCCGGCAACCACTGCGATCGGCACGACGGCGCACCCGACGAAGAGCAGGAGCAGTCGGCGGCCGAACCTGCTCTGCAGCGGCGTCGCGCGGAGCGTCACACGGATGTCCCTGGCGAAGGGAGAGCGGAAGGACGGCCAACTGGGGACCGCGTAACAGGATGCGGGTCCTGGGCAGCAGCGGATCGAGCAATACTCGTGCCCCCTGCGGGCGGCCGTGAATCGCATAGCTGGTGAAGAGTTACACCGTCGAAGGGGCCGGTTTCGTCGCTTCCGCTCTGGCGTTTCGCCCGCGACGCTCTCAGCCCACGGCGTGCAGCGGGGGCGGGACCGCGTCGAGTGCCCGGCGAAGCGCCCGCACCTTCTCGACGTCGATCGTGCCCGCGCGCCCACCCGTGCAGGCGGCCCCGCGGACGCCGACGACCGTCGGGTCGATCTCCCGAATCGATCCCAGGCTCTCCGCTCGGAGAGACCCCGCGACCGCAGCCATCAGCCCCGCCGCGCGAGCAGCCCCGACCCAGGCCTTCACCTCGCTCTGCGTCATGAAGGTGAAGAGGTCACGTCCATCCTTGCCCAAGGTGTCGAGCAGGACGCCGTGGGCTCCGATCCGGGTGGCGAGTCGTACCATCTCTTCGGGGACCATCCCGTCGATCTCGGTCCGGTCCGCATAGGCGACTACCACGATCCGAGGACGGGAGAGAGCGGTCCTCGCGGCAACGACCGCGGCCCGCAAGGAGGTCGCCTCCGCACCGCCTGCAGTCATCCCGGTGAGGCCCAGTTTCACGAAGACCCCCGCCGGCCTGGCCGTCAGGTCCAGCGCGCCGATTGCATCGGCCGCGCCCGCCCCATCTTCGAAGTCACCCAGTGCGACGCTGAGCGACACGCTGGGCGGGACGCTGGCGCCGATCTCCCGCAGAACCGACGGGTCGACCGGACCGAGCGAGCCTCGTGACGGTTCCTTGGCATCGATGATATCGGCCCCGCCCGCCAGGGCGGATCCCACCTCCGCGGCCGATCGCACGCTCACCAGCAACTGCATCCGCGCTCCCTTGTGAGATGCTAAGGCCCTGATATGTTAGGATTTAAGAAGTTACTGCGGGCGCACCTCCCAGGGGAGGCGGGGTGATGCTGGACCGGAAATTCGTGCTCGTGACCGGCGCGTCGAGTGGAATCGGCCGAGCCATTGCCCTGGGGTGCGCGCGTGCCGGCGCCGACGTGGCGGTGACCTACCGGGGCAACCAGACCGGTGCTGAGGAGACGGCCGCAACAATCCGCCAGCTCGGCCGACGTGCCGAGGTGTTCCAGGTCGACATCAGCGTCGAGCGGGAGGTGATCGCCCTGGCGACCGAGCTGCGCCGGAGCTTCCCGCGGGTGGACGCATGGGTCAACAACGCCGGCGCCGACATCCTCACCGGGCAGGGCGGCCGGCTCTCCCGACTGGAGAAGCTGGACCTGCTGCTCGCCGTCGATCTGCGGGGGACGGTGCTCGCGTCGTGGGCCGCAGTCGACCTGATGCGGGCACAGGGCGGCGGCGGCACCATCATCAATATGTCGTGGGACCATGTCTCCCTCGGCATGGCCGGGGAGAACCCCATCCTCTACTCTGCCGCCAAAGGCGGCATCATGAGCTTCAGCAAGTCGCTCGCCCGCGAGATCGCCCCGGAGATCCGGGTGAACATTCTCGCGCCCGGCTTCATCGAGACGGCGTTCGGCCAGGATGCCGACCACGGCTTCCGAGCCGACGTGGTGGCCAGGACCCCTCTGGGACGGTGGGGAGTGCCGGAGGACCTGGCCGGAGCGGCCGTCTTCCTCGCCTCGGACGCGTCCGCTTTCATGACGGGCCAGATGATCATGGTGAACGGCGGTGTGGTGATGTAGAACCAGGTACACACTAAGGAGACCGAGATGCCAGCCACGAAGGAAAAAACCTACAACGATGCCGAAATCACCGAGCGGCTCAAGGCGCTGCCCGGGTGGTACTATGAGGATGGATGGATCCGCCGGGTGTACAAGACCGACGGGTGGCCGACCACGCTGATGCTGGTCAACGCGGTCGGCTACCTGGCGGAGGCGGCCTATCATCATCCGGATCTGACGGTGACCTGGGGGCGCCTCACCGTGAAGCTGCAGAACCACGCGGCCGGCGGGATCACCGACAAGGATTTCGAGCTCGCCCGGAAGATCGAGGAGCACGTTCTCTGGAAACCGCAGGGTGGCGCGCTGGAGGGGACGCCGAACAAGTGGGTCCGGCCGGGGGATCCACGGTAAGCCCGGCCAAGGTCCTCTTCGTCACCGGCAAGCTCGCCGAGCCGGCGCTCCGACGCGTCCTGGAGGAGATGCACCCGCCATTCGAGGCCGAGGTGGCGGTGCTCAAGATCACGGTCGCGGCGTTGATGACCACGCCGTGGATCGCGCGCTTTTTGGAAGTGCCTCCAGGCACGGAGCTGGTGCTCATCCCGGGGCTCTGCGAGGGGGAGATCTCCATCCTGAGCGACCGATTCGGCGTTCGGGTGGAGAAGGGCCCCAAGGATCTGCGGGAGATTCCGCGCTACTTCGGGCAGGCCGCCGCCGCGCTCGACTACGGTGCCTACACGATCGAGATCCTGGCCGAGATCAACAACGCGCCCCGGCTCTCCCGGGAGGAGGTTCGGGCGGCCGCCGAGTACTTCCATAGCAGTGGCGCCGACCTGATCGACATCGGTTGCACGCCGGGTCTCCCGTTCCCCTGGCTCGGTGCCATCGTCCGGGAGCTCCGCGAGGCCGGGATCCGGGTCAGCGTGGACAGCTTCGACCAGACCGAGATCCGGACGGCAGTGGAGGCCGGGGCGGAGCTGGTGCTGAGCGTGAACGCCTCGAACCTCGAGGTCGCGCGCGAGCTGGCCGGAGCGCGGGTGGTGGTCATCCCCGATTCCGGTGAAGGGCTGGAGAGCCTCGACCGCAGCATCCAGGCGTTGGAGGGCTGGGGGGTGCCGTACCTGATCGATCCGGTGATCGAGCCGATCGGGTTCGGATTCATGGCATCGCTGGAGCGGTACGCGGAGGTCCACCGCCGCTATCCGGCGGCGGGTCAGCTGATGGGCGTGGGCAACATCACCGAGCTCACCAGCGCCGACTCCACCGGAGTGCACGCACTCCTTCTGGCCATCTGCGAGGAGATCGGCGTCCACGCGGTCCTCACCACCGAGGTGATTCCCTGGGCGCGGGGAGCGGTTCGCGAGATCGACGTCGCGCGCCGGCTGATGCATCACGCCGTGCGGCACCGCACGCTCCCCAAGGGAGTCGACGACCGGTTGCTCACCGTCAAGGACCCGCTGATCCTGGAGTACTCGGAGGAGGAGCTCCGCCAACTCCACGCGGCGGTGACGGACGCCAACTTCCGCATCTTCGCCGACCGCTCCACCATCACCGTGTTCAACGACCAGGTCTTCGTGCGGGGCACCGACATACAGGAGATCTTCGAACAGCTCGGGGTGGCCGAAGCGACCCACGCCTTCTACCTGGGCCGGGAGCTGATGAAGGCCAAGCTCGCCATCACGCTGGGGAAGACCTACCGGCAGGAGGGGGCGCTCGCCTGGGGGTATCTCACGCCGCCGGACGACGTCCGGTCCGAGCATGTGACGCTCACCCAGCGCCGCCGCCGGGCGGATGGAGCGACGCCGCGGCGCGCGGAAGGCTCATGAGCCTCGGGCCGCTGGTAGAGAACCTGGGCCCGGCCGGAGACCCGGCGGGGATCGCGGCGCGATTCCTGGACCTGCCGTATCTGCTCTTCCTCGACAGTGCCACGGCCCAGGGGAGCACCCGGCCGACCACCGGCGACGCGCATCAGCTCGGCCGGTACTCCTTTCTCACAGCAGACCCCTGGCGGGTCGTCCAGGGAAGGGGTGCAACCACGCGGATGGGGGACGGCCGCGGCGGCTGGACCAGCGCGCCGGGCGACCCGCTCCTGGCGGTCCAGGAGCTCCTGGTCGCCTTC